>JACZQZ010000049.1 GCA_022545455.1 Pseudomonadota bacterium | reverse complement strand
CACGCCGCTGCAACTGGCCGCCAGGATGGCGGCCTTTGCCAACGGCGGCACGCTCTACTACCTTCAGGTTTCGCGTCCGAAAGAGCAAGGGGGCCGCTTCAAGCCGCGGGTCAAGCGGCACCTGCCCATCCAGCGCTGGCTGCCGGAGCTACGTGCAGGGTTGCAGGCAGCGGTCATCTTCGGCACCGCGCGCTCGAGCGCGGAGGGCGACGAGCGCATTTTGGGTAAGACCGGAACCTGCGCGGGCGAGCGGGCCAAGCTGGGTTGGTTTGCTTCCTACGGCGAGCTGCCCACCGGCAAGCGAGTGGCGGTGGTGGTGCTGCTGCGGGGCGGGCGCAGCTTCAGCGGCGGGAAAGCCGCCGAGATCGCCGGCAAGGTGTACCGCGGGCTGAGCCGGAAGTTCCTGCTGGCGAACGAGCCGCGCACTCCAGAGTCAGTCGCGCCGGGGAGCAACCAGTAGTTTTCCGCGGATGCCCGCTTGCGCGGCGGTAGAGTTCAATCTTAAGACTTCACGGGAAAGGGCGCTTGGCCTATGGTTTTGTGGCGATAAAACTGAATGATGCGTCATCAGGTTGGGCGGGTTGAAGACTGTAATCGCGGACAGCATGGATGTCGCGGAACCCAGCCTGTCGCAACATACTCGCAAACTGCTCTTGGGTGTACCACCGCAAGGAAAATTGACGTTCTTCGGTGGCGCGTATTTGCCCATCGCTTATTACTTCAAAGCGGAGCTGGGACAACTTCAGTTGCTGCTGGAAATCGTAGGTAGCAAGCTCCCAACAGCGAACGGTTCGATTGTCTTCTTGCTGATTGCTTTCACGCCTCAAGCGCCATTTTCCCGCCGGGGCGGCACTAGTGGCAATATCCTCTTTCCAGGGGAGAATTAACGGGATCATCACTTTCCCGCCCGGCTCCAGGTGATGGTGGAATCCGCTTAGGGCACGGGCCGCTTGGTCGAGCTGTGGAACCAGCATGAACGATGCAACCGGTACGTAGATCGTCCGGTAGCGCTGCGACAAATCCAGCGACTGCATCAACTGTTCATGCGTACAGGCTTTTAGCCCGCGTTCCTTTGCTTTGCGCTGGAGGATTGCGAGCATCTCACCGGAGGAATCCACACCTTCAACGTCTAACCCATCCTCGAGAAACTTTAGAATCAAGCGACCCGTTCCGCAGCCAATCTCGAGGGCCGGTTGCCCGTTTTCTTCAATGGCGTTGCAGAAGAAGCCGGTGTCCTCAATCTCCTCCTCCGGAAGCAGAAGGTCGTATGACGACGCGCACAAGCCGCTGTATTGGTGCATGAGACGCATGAGTCTCTGAATTATCCGAAGGCCACGTCCAGAATCATCATCACCGTGAAGCCCGCATCGCGCCCAGCGTCGCCAGGTCGGTATGCCCGCCCCGCTGGGACTCCGGCACCGCCTGCTCCACCACCACGAAAATCATGGCGCCGGCGGCAAAGCCCAGGGCGTAGGGCAGCAGGGGCTGGAAGACCAGAACCGCAGCCGCGCCGATGACGCCAGCCAGAGGCTCTACCGCGCCGGAGAGCTGCCCGTACCAGAAACTCTTCCCGCGGGACATGCCCGCGCGCCGCAGCGGCATGGAGACCGCCAGCCCTTCGGGGAAATTCTGAATCCCGATCCCGATGGTGAGCGCAACGGCGGCCGGCAGGGTGGCAGCGGGAAAGCCGGCGGCCACCGCCCCGAAGGCTATTCCCACCGCCAGCCCCTCGGGGATGTTGTGCATGGTGATGGCGAAAATCATCATGGTGGTTCCGCGCCATCCGGTCTTGATTCCTTCGGCTTCCTCGGGCGGGAAGCCGAGGTGAAGGTGCGGCAGGATCCGGTCCACCAAGCGCAGGAAGAACCCTCCCAGCAGGAATCCGGTCGCCGCCGGAAACCACTCCGGCAAGTCGTTTCCCTTTGACATCTCGATGGCGGGTGCGAGTAAGGACCAGTAGCTGGCGGCGATCATCACTCCAGCGGCAAAGCCCAGCAAGCCGTCCAGAACCTTCCGGCTCAGGTTTTTGGCCGTGAAGACTACGGCGGCTCCGAGCGCAGTCAGGAACCACGTAAAGCAGGTAGCTAGGAGGGCTTGTGCAATCGGGTGGAGGCGGGCGAGGAAATCCATCATCGGTCGTTTCTCGTTCGCGCGGCTAAGGCCGGTTGCACATTGTAGGCCAGCGGGCGCCTACGAGAAAGGCCCGCAGGCAAACTTGCTGGCTGGGGGTACAATACGTCCAATGGAGGGAGAAGGTTTTGCCGGGTCCGGTGCTTGCGGCCCGTTGGAAATGGGTGTTCGGTTCCGCGACAGCTCGGTCGCAGAAGCGGACACTTTCGCGCCCGCTATGGCGGCCACGCAGCTATTAACCCAAGTGTATTCAGCGGGTTGAACCCCGGGCCACGATGGAACGGCGCTTGCCTATCTTTCTGTGGAGGATGACATGGATATTCAGCGCAAGGGTATAGGCCGCAAGAAGCGGATTCGCCGGATCATTTACGGCACCGGCGGCTTGGTTGTGGTTTTGCTGATCACCCTGGGTCTTTCCCGCCTGGAACCCGCCGCTCCCAGCGTGGAGCGAGCCACGGTTTGGATGGATACGGTCAAGCGAGGGGAGATGATTCGCCAGGTGCGAGGCACGGGCACGCTGGTGCCGGAGGAGATTCGCTGGATTCCCGCGGTCACCGAAGGCCGCGTGGAACGGCGCGTGGTGCTGCCCGGCGCGGAGGTGAAGCCCGACACCGTCATACTCGAGTTGAGCAATCCCGAACTGGTGCAGACTGCTCTGGCCGCGGAGATGGACCTCAAGCGGTCGGAAGCGGAGTACGCGAATCTGCGCGTCCAGCTTGAAAGTCAGGCGATGACCCAGCGGGCGGGCGCCGCCGCCATCGAGTCCGAATACATCCAGGCCAAGCTCCAGGCCGAGAGCAACCAGGAGCTGGCCGACTCTGGACTGATTTCCGAACTGATTGTCAGGCAGTCCACGGCCCGAGCCAATTCGCTGACGACGCGCCACCAGCTTGAGCAGCAGCGCCTGGCCATCGTCTCCAAGTCAGTCGAAGCTCAGTTGGAGGCCAAGCGGGCGGAGGTGGAGCAGCGTCGTGCTCTCTACGGCCTTCGCCGCCGGCCGGCGGGGGCGCCGGTCACGGCCGCCGCCAGTCCCAGGGCTTGACGAACGTGCCCCGCCACATGCCCCGCTTCGCCTTCCTGGCCGTCTCTTCCGTATCGACGTAGACCGTCGACTGGGCGCGGTAGGCCAGCGCCCAGCCGGTGTGCACCATGTTGCGGCCGATGTCGAAGCCGTCGGCGAAGCAGACGGCGACGAAGGGCCCGTCCGGGTCCCTGTCCCGGGGCCTGCACACCACGTCCGTGCCCGCCGTCAGGTCCATCAGCGCCAGCTTGGCCAGGGTCCCGCAGTCGATGGTCCGCCCGGGCCACCGGCAGGTCTGATCCAGGGCCGGGGCGTGGATGCCGTGCAGGCGGACGCGCCGGCCCGCCACCTCGACCGTATGGCCGTCGATGACCCGCGCCTTGCCGGTGATGTCGGCGCGGGCGGGAACGGCGGCCAGAGCGAGGACGGCGGCAAGAAGCGCCAATCCGCCACGTACCTTGTCATGCCCACGGACGCCGCGTTTCAGGCGCCGGCGCGCGGGCTCTTGCGGGGCCGGAGGCCCGGCGCCCCTGTGGGTATTATACCAAGGAGCGCTGATCATGACCCATAGAGATCGCGTAGGCGGCTCGTCGGGCAGGAGGAAAGTTGCAGGCGATGCGGTGCATCGTCAAAACTTTTCGACGCCCTCCGACGGGCCGCATACGCGACCGCAACGGCGGCTTACCAAGGCTTTCGGACGGCGTCGCGCACGCTTCGCGATGCCCCGCATCGCCACAGCGCACGCTTAGGGCCGAAAACCTTGGTAAGCCGGCTCGTCGGGTCATGATCAGCGCTCCTTGGTATGAGGGCCTATGGCCCGCCAGATACCAGCCGTCATGAGGGAAGAATACAGGGTTCCGCGGGCCCTTGCCGAAACAAAATGCGCGGCCAGGGCCCTTGCCGCCAGGGGCTAGTACCATCCTATCGTGATAGAGGGTACTAGCGTTTGCAGGTGGCGCCGGCGAGGACGCCGTCGGCGCCGTTCAGGTTGATCCACAGGGACTGGTCGCGGCCGAGGATCTTCCACACCTCGGTGTCCGCGGGCGGACACGCCAACCGCACGATGAGGACCTGGGCGATCTTCCTGCGCGCCTTGATCGCCGCCGCCTGCTTCGGCGACAGCACCAGCACCTCCATGACCACGTTTCCGTTGTCGGAACCGTGAACGTCGGTGACGCGCCACACCTGGTTGGGGGGATGGGTCTTGGTATAGGCGCGCAGCCACCTGGCCGCTTCTTCCGCCCTGGCGGCGCTGCCGTCGTCGCAGGCGCCCAACAACAGCGCCGGGATGACGGCGGCGCCGAGAAGGCGCGCCGCGCCGGAGGCCCTCATCGGACGTTTCCCGTCTGGTCCATGGCGTGAGCCTAGTGTCCTGTCCCAGAGCTTCGCAAGCCATCGATGCGCGCCGGCCGCGCCGGCGGCAAGGCGGAAATCAAACGGCAATGGGCGTGAACCCGCCATAGGAGAAGGGGCGGCCTTCGCGCTTCAGCGTGTCGGTGCGGGCGAGGCGCGTCTTCTCCTCGGAAATCGTCTCGCGGATAAAATCATCGAGGGGGCGGTCCGGCGCCAGGCGGTCCCGGGCCAGGGCCAGCACCTGTTCCTCGGTCAGGGCCGGCCACCGCCGCCCGGTCGCCGGCACGGCGGCAAGGGCGACGGGCGCATCGTCGTTGATCAGGCAGCCGTGGCGGCCGACATAGGCGAAGGCGTGGGTCAGCACGCCGCCGCCGTCCATGCGCACCTGGATGCCGTCCAGGCGTCCGAAATCATAGTTCCGCCCGATGGCCTCGGTTTCGTGCAGGCGCTGCTGCTGGGCCGGCGTCAGCCAGTTCACGAACAGCGACGCCGTGGCCCCGGGCGCCTGGTGGAGGGTCGCCGGGATGGACCCGCTGGTCGAGAAGTGGACGGAATAGACGGAGTCGAAACCCGTCACCCGGGCGCGGATCACCGGGACCGGCCCATCGATGAAGCCGGCCAACTTGCGGGCCAGCCGCTCCGGCGACTGGTTGGAGCCGCAGGCGAGTACCGGCTGGCGTCCGGAAAGGTCCGGCAGCGGGCCGCCGTCGGGCAGTTCCTCGTAACCGCCGTCGACCAGCACGTACGAGCGGGCCGGGATTTGGTAGGGATAGGACTTGGCCCACCGCAGGGGATCGTGATCCATGCCTCGCATCAATCGCCGCGGCGATCCGCGTACCCGGCGATATCCACGTCGTCGATCTGATCGGGAGGGAGGAATTTTTCCGCGTATTCCTTGTGAACGCCGGACTTCAGGAACAACGAGAAAAGGTCGGCGTCGATGTGACGGTCCCTGCACATGGCGGACATGATGGCGATGGCCTCGTTCAGGGTCTTGGCGGTCTTGTAGGGGCGGTCGGCCGCGGTCAGGGCCTCGAAGATGTCGGCGATGGCCATGATGCGGGCGGGGATCGACATGTCGTCCTTGTTCAGCCGGCGGGGATAGCCGGAGCCGTTCATTTTCTCGTGATGGGCGCCGGCGTATTCCGGCACCCGGCGCAGGTTCTTCGGAAACGGGAGCTTTTCCAGCATGGTGATGGTCTGCACGATGTGGTCGTTGATCTTGAAACGCTCCTCGGGCGTCAAGGTGCCTTGCGGGATGCACAGGTTGTACACCTCACCCAGATTGTATTGGTGGTCGGGCGTCTGCAGCCGGAAGCCCCGGGCCTCGCCGTCGGAATTGCCGGCGCCGGGCTCGCGGGGGATGATGTGCTCGTCCTTGTCCGAGAGCACGAACTCGTCCGCCGGCAGGCCGGTCGCCGGCGCCCGTTCCCTGCGCTTCTTTTCCCCGTGGGCGAGGCCGAGCCGGTCGTCCAGGGTACGGGTCCACCGCGTCCCGGCGATGCGTTTGATCCGCTCCATGGTTTCCGGCGCCGTGGACTCGGTCCCGATGTTGTGTTCGGCGACGAAGGCGAAGTCGTCGTCCAACCGGGCCAGGCGTGCCTCCATGTCCCGGCGCAGCGCGTCCGCGTCCCCGCCGCCGTTGAGCCGCGATTTGAGGTATTCGATTTCCACATCCCGTTTGACGACCTCGAAGCGGGTGCGGATCTCATGGATGCGGTTATAGATGGTCTCCAGTTTCGTCGCCTTGTCGACCACGTGCTCCGGCGTGGTGATCTTGCCGCAGTCGTGCAGCCACGCCGCGATATGCAGTTCGTACCATTCGTCCTCGGTGAGGTTGAAATCGGCGAAGGGACGGTCCTGGGACTCGCAGGCGGCCTCGGCCAGCATCCTGGCCAGCACCGGCACGCGCTGGCAGTGGCCGCCGGTATACGGCGACTTGGCGTCGATGGCCGAGGCGATGAGCTTGATGAAGGAGTCGAGCAGGGTCTTCTGGGAGTCGAGCAGCCGCTGGTTGGCGAGGGCGACGGCGGCCTGGGAGGCCAGGGCCTCGACGAAGGGCTGAATCCCGCTTGCGAAGGGGATCACCTCGCGGGTCCGGGGATCGATGGCGTTGAGGAGCTGGAGAACGCCGATGACATCGCCGTCCCGGTCCTTGAGGGGAACCGTGAGGAAGGATTGGGAACGGTATCCCGTTTCCCGGTCGAACGCCCTCGGTCCCGTGAAGTCGAACTCCTTGCCCTCGTAGGCGTCGGGGATGTTGACGGTGCGGCCCGTGAGCGCCGCGTGGGAGGCCACGTTCTGGTGATTGGGTTCGCCCGTGTCGCGGTCGTAGAGCGGCAGCGGCGGAAAAGGAATCGCCTCGCCCGTGGTGCCCCCCTTGGCGACGTCGAGGGAATCCGTGCGCATGATTTCGAATTTCAGATGGTCGTCCTCGGTGCGCAGATACAGTGTGCCGCCATCGGCGTTGCACATGTCCTTGGCCTCCAGCAGGATCATCTCCATGAGGCGGTCGTGATTGCGCTCGGCCGACAGCGCGATGCCGATGTCGATCAGCCGCGCGAAGCCTTCAGCGGTATTGCCGTGTGCCGTGTCGGGGTTTGTGCCTGCCATGGTCCATCCAGTCATGCGCTCTGCCGCGGCGGGCCGCCCGCGCGGCCGCCCGCACCGTTTCCTGCCGGAGGATGTGTGAACGGAACCCCCCGCCCCTTCGGGGAGGTCGCCGCCATGATTCCCGTCATCGAAACGTGGCGTGAACCGTATCGGTGTTCGCGCCCAAAAACAACCGGCGCAATGGCACTGACCATGTCCAGGGCGGCGCCGGCACGCCGGTGGGGACGCCAACGGGGCGGTTTCCCGGCCGGCCGTTCGAGGGTTCCCGTGAAGGCCCCCGGTTGACGCCGCCGCGCGCCGCTTTTACGGTCCCCGGCGCGCCCATCACCTGCCGGTCCCCGGAAATGTCGGACCTTCGCGATCTCGCCCCGAGCAGCAACGCCTGGCCCTTTGTCGAGGCGCGCAGCGTGCTCAAGCACCTGGGCGGCGGCGTGCCGGAAAAGGGCTACGTGTTGTTCGAGACCGGGTATGGGCCGTCCGGCCTGCCCCACATCGGCACCTTCGCCGAGGTGGCGCGCACGTCCATGGTGCGCCATGCGTTCTCCATGCTGTCCGACATTCCGACCAGGCTGTTCGCCTTTTCCGACGACATGGACGGCCTGCGCAAGGTGCCCGACAACATCCCCGAGCGCGACATGGTGGCCCGGCACCTGGGCAAGCCGCTGACGTCCATCCCCGACCCCTTCGGCACCCACGAGAGCTTCGGCCACCACAACAACGCAAGGCTTCAGGCCTTCCTCGACGCATTCGGCTTCGACTACGAGTTCCATAGCGCCACCGAGTGTTACAAGAGCGGCCGCTTCGACCGTGTCCTGCTGACGGTGCTGGAACGCTACGACGCGGTGACCGGCGTCATCCTGCCCACCCTGGGGCCGGAGCGGCGCGCCACGTACAGTCCGTTTTTGCCTCTCTGCTCGAAGACCGGCAGGGTGTTGCAGGCGGTCGTCGTGCACCGCGACGTGGACGCCGGCACCATCGTCTATGAGGACGAGGACGGCGGCACCGTGGAGGTGCCGGTCACCGGGGGCCACTGCAAACTGCAGTGGAAGGCGGACTGGGCCATGCGCTGGGTGGCGCTGGGCGTGGAGTACGAGATGTCGGGCAAGGACCTGATCGACTCGGTGCGCCTGTCGGGGAAGATCTGCCGCATCCTCGGCGCCGCGCCGCCGGTCGGTTTTACCTACGAGCTGTTCCTGGACGAGAACGGCGAGAAGATCTCCAAGTCCCGGGGCAACGGCCTGGCCGTGGAGGAGTGGCTGCGCTACGCCCCGCCGGAAACCCTGGCCCTGTTCATGTACCGGAAGCCGAAGGCGGCCAAGCGGCTCTACTTCGATGTCATTCCGCGCACCGTGGACGATTACCTGGGCCACCTGCGCGGCTTTCCCGGCCAGGAAGACGCCAAGCGCCTGGACAATCCCGCCTGGCACATCCACCAGGGAAACCCGCCGGCCGAGGACGTCCAATTGAGCTACAACGTTTTGCTCAACCTGGCCAGCGTCTGCCATACCGAGGACAAGGCGGTGCTGTGGCACTTCATCTCCCGCCACGGCGGCGGCGCGGCGGCGCGAAAGGCCCCGGTTCTCGACAAGCTGGTGGACTGCGCCATCAATTATTACCGGGACTTCGTCAAGCCGGCGAAGCGCTACCGGGCGGCGACAGAGGAGGAGAAACAGGCCCTCGCCGATCTGGCCCAGGCCCTCGACGCCCTGCCCCGGGACGCCGACGGCGAAACGATCCAGAACGAGGTCTACGAGATCGGCAAGCGCCATCCGTTCCCCGATCTCAAGTCCTGGTTCCGGGCCCTCTATGAGATTCTCCTCGGCCAGAGCGAGGGGCCGCGCATGGGCTCGTTCATCGCCCTCTACGGGCTCGACGAATCGACGGCGCTGATGCGCCGCGCCATCGCCGGGGAAGACCTGAGCCTCCAGTGACCGACGAGGCGCGCGGGTTCGCGGCGCGCCCCCGCCACCGGGTTTCAAGGGCCGATGGCCCTTGGTATTAGTGGGGATGGAAAGGGGCAACGCCCCTTTCAGCCGCGGCGGGCGAAGGCGAAATAGAGCTCGCGCGCCCGGCGGTACACCGGGCCGGCCTCGAGGTCCCGGTCCTCGAGGCGGACACACGGCGCCACCTTGTAATAGTTGCCGGTGCCGAACAGCTCGTCGGCGTCGAGCAGGTCGTCGAAGGCGATGGTCCTTTCGCGGACCGTGAGGCCGGCCTCGCGCAGGAGCGCGACGACCCGCTGGCGGGTGATGCCGTCGAGGAAGGTGCCGTTGGGCGCGGGCGTGTGGGCGACGCCGTCGCGGACCATGAACAGGTTGGCATAGGCGAATTCGGCGACGTTGCCGTCGGGGTCGAGGACGACGGCGGTATCGAAGCCCTTTTCCCCGGCCTCCGCCACCGAGCGCGCCACGTTGGGGTACAGGCATGACGCCTTGGCCCCGGTCGGCGCCATGTCCGGCGCCGGCCGGCGGTAGCTCGACAGACAGGCGCTGAACCCGTCGCCCGCGGGCAGGGTCGATTCATAGACCGTCAGCACGAAGCGCGTGCTGTCCGGATCGGGCATGATGAACCCGTCCTCGGCATAGAACATGGGGCAGATGTAGAGCTCGGCGTCCTCGGGAAACTGGCGGATTCCCTGCCACGCCAGCGCCGTGATCCCGGGTCCGTCGAGCTTCGGGGCCAGGCCCAGGATGCGGGCCGAGGCCACCACCCGCGCGCAATGGCGGTCCAGGTCCGGCGCTACGCCCCGGAAAGCCCGCGCGCCGTCGAATACGACCGACGACAACCAGACGGCATGGCTGTGCGGCCCCAGCACCCGGGGGCTGCCGTCCTGCCAGCGCCCGTCCACATAGGCCCGCACGCGGCCAATCTTCGCCTTCGCCATTGCCCATCTCCGCGGGTTCGGCCGCCGGCCGCCGACAGCATATACGCGCCCCGCCGGCCCGCCAACCGGTGGCGCCGGCGACGCCGCCCGCCGGGTGTGTCGCCCGATGGTTTCGCGGAAACGGGGCCTTTATACCAAGGAGCAGCGCTCCTTGGTATTACTGGGTGGCCCACACGATGCGGGCCATCCACTGGACGTCGTCGACCGGGAGGGTACGGTCTTCGTGCCGCGGATTGAGGGATCCGACGTCGATCCTGCGGGCGGAACGGCGGCGCAACACGCCGGCCATCACCGCGCCGCTCCGTGTTCTGATCACCACGCGGTCGCCGCGGCGGATGTTGGCCCGGGGCGAAACGATCACCGTGTCGCCGTCGCGGTACACCGGCTCCATGCCGTCGCCGCTGATTTCCAACGCGTAGGAAAGGGGGTCGCCGAGGGCCGGGAAGGCGATCTCGTCCCAGGCGGCGCCGACGGGATGGCCGGCGTCGTCGAAGCAGCCCGCCATTCCGGCCTGGGGGAAACCGATCAACGGGATGGTGCGGGAAATCCCGGAGCCGCCGTCACCCACGTAGGAGACGAACTCTTCCAGGCCTGCCCCCGTCGCCGCCAGGATCTTGGCGATGCTTTCGGTGCTCGGCCAGCGCAGCCTGCCGTCCCGCGTCGTGCGCTTGCTTTTGTTGAACGTGGTGGGATCCAGGCCCGCCCGCCGCGCCAGTCCCGACGCGGAAAAGCCGTATTCCCTGGCCAGACGGTCGATGCCGCGCCAGATGTCCGAATGGGTGAGCATGGGAACATGTTCATATAAAGCCCCCCGGGGTGCAACAGGTTCCTCGCCAGTCCCTGTGCGCCGGGGAAGGCCCCCGCGCCCCGGCCGGGCTGCTTAGGGCGACCTTGATATCAGTGGTTCCGGCGGCCCGGTCGGATGCCGCCGAGGGTGCCTGCCGGCGCTTTTGCCGGGCCCGCGGCGGCCGGCGTGGACGGCCGCGGGGCGCCTCGACCACGCCCAAAACCTTGGACCCGGATATTCCATGAAGGCGCTGGCGCACGGAACGCCGGCGGTTGCCCTTCAACGGATGGCGCCGGTTTCAACGAAGGGACAATGTGACCCGTTCCCTTCATGAAATATCCGGGTAGACCCGGCTGGCAGAATGCGGGCCGGCACGCCGTAGAATCTCCCCGCATAATGAAAGGTTTTCTGCCTGTTGATGGTCAATAACCTATTAATATAAAACGATTATTTATGCTGTCGTTGCTAATTAACTCTAATTCAGTTATTATTGAATCTCCGAATGCGCCCAGGCGGATTCACACGCCGTTACAAAGATAAACCATATTCCAGTTTATTGTTCGGCCGGGTGCAAGCGTGAGTGAGCGCGCCCGCGCCCGCCCTTCTCCCGGCCGCCGCCGACCGCGGAAAGAAGGCCCGCAGCGCCGCCCGTGCACATGCTTGCGACAGTCGGCGGGAGTGCCGGCGCCCCCCGCGGTCCCCGTGCCCCGGGGCACGTCCCCCGGAGCGCCAGGGGTGGCCCCCACCGTTCGAATGACCGGGAGACGCCCCCGGGCGCGGCGATCCGTCGCCGGGAGGCCCGAGCGGTGCGGGCCCTATGGAATAAACATGTGATCGAACAATATATGACAAAGAACTTTTACTAAAATTTTACGTATTGTTAATTAGTTGTTAACTTATATAAACAAACTAATAATATAAACAACAACTCTATATTTTTTATTTGACGAGTGTCATTTGGCTGGCTACAGTACTATGGTCCTCGAAGTAGGCTAGTGGCTTTGAGGGGGCTTAAAAACTTTTTACGGATGTTTCACATCCGAATTTCGGCGGGGGGCTAGTTGACGTGGAAGGAGCGTATTATGGTTCGATACCTGACTGCCATATTCGGCGCTCTGCTCATCGGTTGGAGCGCATTTTCATCGTCGGCACAGGCCCAAACCATGTGCGGCGAACGCAGTACAGTTGTGGCGAGCCTGGAAAAAACGTACTCCGAGACACCCGTCTCCATGGGTCTGGCGAGCAACGGGGCCGTGATCGAGATTCTGGCCTCGCCGACGGGCACCTTCACCATCATCCTGACGCGGCCGAATGGTCTCAGTTGCGTGATGGCGGCGGGCGAGAGCTGGGAAGATCTGCCGAAGCGACTGGCCGGCGCCAAGATCTGACCGCCCTCGCGGAGTCGATCCGACCTCCAGTCTGACGCAAGCCCTTGCGGGCTTGCTCACCGGACCGTTGCGTCCCGCCGGAGCGGTATTGCTCATGGGGCCGTGATCCGGACCGTCCCGCCCGAATTCTTCCGTTGTCCGCGAGCCATGCGTCTGCATAGATCCCCTATGCTTTTGAAGGCCCGGGCTATACGCCTGGACCGTAGTGCGGGTGCGGGCGTTGTGGCACCATCGGCCGTCTGTCCCTCCAAGCGTGAATAAGGGAGAGTAGTGGTGCGATACGCGATTGCTGTTTCGGGCGCTCTGCTCATCGGCTGGAGCGCATTTTCATCCCCGGCGCAGGCGCAAACCATGTGTGGCGAACGCCGCGCGGTCGTCGAGAACCTGGAACAGACCTACTCCGAGGCGCCCGTCTCCATCGGCCTGGCGAGCAACGGGAGCGTGATCGAGGTCCTGGCCTCGCCGTCGGGCAGCTTCACCATCATCCTGACCCAGCCCAACGGCCTCAGCTGCGTCATGGCGGCGGGCGAGAACTGGGAAGATCTGCCGAAGCGGCTGGCCGGCGCCCATACCTGACCGCCGCAAAACCGTTCAGCGGTAAACGGGCCACATCGCACCTTCGTGGAAACCGGCGCAATCCGTTGAATGGCAACCGCCAGCGTTCCGTGCGCGGGCGCCTTCAAGAAATATCCGGTCTAACCCTCCCTGTCGGATGCACGCCCTTGCCGGCCTGACGTAGGGATGACCGCGCCCCGGGCGACGCCCGGGGCGGCCACCGGCGCCCGTGTCGGGGAAGCCTCAGGCGGCCTTTCGACGTTTGCGGATGATGTCCATCACCTCGGCGGCCGCCGTCGGGATGTGGGTGCCGGGCCCGTAGATGGCGGATACCCCTGCCGCGAACAGGAAATCGTAATCCTTGGCCGGAATGACGCCGCCGCAGATCACGGCGATATCGCCGGCGCCGGCGGTCGCCAGTTCCCGGATCAACGCCGGCACCAGGGTCTTGTGGGCCCCGGCCTGGGTCGATACGCCGATGACATGGACATCGTTCTCGACGGCCTCCTGGGCGGCTTCTTCGGGGGTCTGGAACAGCGGCCCCAGGTCGACGTCGAAGCCGATATCGGCAAACGCCGTGGCGATGACCCTGGCGCCGCGGTCGTGACCGTCCTGGCCGACCTTGACCACCATGATGCGCGGCCGCCGCCCTTCCTCGCGGACGAACGCGTCCAACCGCCGGCGGACCGCCTCGAAAGTCTCGTCGCCGGCGCAGGCCGCGCCGTAGACGCCGGCGATGGAACGGATCTGGGCGCGGTGGCGCGAGAAGACCTTTGCCAGGGCGTCCGAGACCTCGCCGACCGTGGCCCGCGCCCGCACCGCGGCGATGGACGACTCCAGCAAATTCCCCGCCCCCGAGGCGGCGGCCTCGCTCAACGCGTCCAGCGCCCGGCCGCACGCGGTCCCGTCGCGCATCTCGCGGACCCTCTTCAGGCGCGCCACCTGGGTCTCGCGGACGGAGGCGTTGTCCACTTCCAGGATATCGACGTCGTCCTCCTCTTCCAGCCGGAAGCGGTTGACGCCGACCACCACTTCTTCGCCGCGGTCGATGCCCGCCTGCTTGCGCGCCGCCGCCGCCTCGATGCGCTGCTTGGGCATGCCGGCCTCCACCGCTTTCGTCATGCCGCCCAGGTCCTCCACCTCGGCGATCAGCTCGCGCGCCTTGACGGCAAGGGCGTCGGTCAGGCTTTCCACGTAGTAACTGCCCCCTAGGGGGTCGACGACGTTGGTGATCCCCGTCTCTTCGGCGAGGATAAGCTGCGTGTTGCGCGCGATGCGCGCCGAGACCGGGGTTGGCAGGGCGATGGCCTCGTCGAAGGCGTTGGTATGCAGGCTCTGGGTGCCGCCGAGGACCGCGGCCAGGGCCTCGACGGCGGTGCGGACGACGTTGTTATAGGGGTCCTTCTCGGTCAGGGACACGCCCGAGGTCTGGCAGTGGGTGCGCAACATCGAAGACCGCGGATCGGTGGGCTCGAAGCGCTGCATGAGTTCCGCCCACAACAGCCGCGCCGCGCGCAGCTTCGCCACCTCCATGAAGAAGTTCATGCCGATGGCGAAGAAGAAGCTCAGGCGCGGCGCGAACCGGTCGATGGCCAGTCCCTTGCCCAGCGCGGCGCGCACGTACTCCAGCCCGTCGGCAAGGGTGAAGGCCAGTTCCTGCACGGCGGTGGCGCCGGCCTCGTGCATGTGGTAGCCGGAAATGGAGACCGAGTTGAACCGGGGCATGTGCTTGGCCGTGTGCTCGATGATGTCGGCGACGATGCGCATGCTGGGTTCGGGCGGGTAGATGTAAGTGTTGCGGACCATGAACTCCTTGAGGATGTCGTTCTGGATGGTCCCCGACAGCTTTTCCTGGCCCACCCCCTGTTCCTCGGCGGCGACGATGTAGCCGGCCATCACCGGCAGGACGGCGCCGCTCATGGTCATGGAAACGCTCATCCGATCCAGCGGGATGCCGTCGAAGAGGATTTTCATGTCCTCGACGGAATCGATGGCGACACCCGCCTTGCCGACGTCGCCGACGACGCGCGGGTGATCGGAATCGAATCCCCGATGGGTGGCCAGGTCGAAGGCCACGGACAGGCCTTTCTGTCCGGCCGCCAGGTTCGCCCGGTAAAACGCGTTGGAGTCCTCGGCCGTGGAAAAGCCGGCGTACTGGCGGATGGTCCACGGGCGGTTGGCGTACATGGTCGCCCGCGGCCCGCGCAGGAACGGCGCGAACCCGGGCAGGGTGTCAACGTGCTCCAGTTTCTCCAGATCCTCGGCCGTATAGAGCGCCTTGACCGGGATGCCCTCGGGACTCATCCATACCCGCTCGCCCGCGGAGTCCCCCTTCATCTCCGCCCGCGCCGCATCCTTCCAGTCGGCCAAGGTCCGCTTGCGCGATTTCGCCATCGTCCGTCCTTCGCTGCCTGGCCTGGGCAAGTATAACCAAGCGTTTCCGGGGGCGGGAGAGAATTTCCGCGGGTGCGAAGGGCCCCCGTCCCGGACCCGCCGTCGGGGGTTTGGCCACAAGATGTTGGGTAGGGCTTGCTCGCATTCGGCAAATATAGTAAACCTCTCTTCAAAGGGGGAATCCGGTCGCCCGCATGCGAGGCGTCAAGGAATCGCCCGCGCGGGAACGTGGCAGCCGGGCTTCGCCGTGCATTCGTGGGCCGGGAAAGAGAGACATGGAAAACGAGTGGACAACCGTGCGCGTCGGCGTGCTCATCGCCTGTTGGAAAGAAGGCCTGCCGACCAGCGAAATCGGGCGGCGGCTGCAGGTGACGAAAAACGCGGTTGTCGGTAAGGTGCATCGTTTGGGGCTGGCGAAACGCCGCCCGTCCATCGACAGAAAGCCCAAGGAGGCCGAGATCATCAAACTGGACGCGCTCGGCGCCGGTATGTGCAGTTGGCCCGAAGGCGAGCCGGGAACGGACACGTTCCGGTTCTGCGGGCGGCCGGCGATCGCCGGCAAGCCCTACTGCGGCGAGCACTGCGCAAGGGCCTACGTCAAAAGCACCCGGGACCGCAAGGTCACCCGGGCGGCGTAGCAGGCTGTATTTTTACCGTCGTTTCGGTTTCGAGGACTCTTCCAGCGCCGCCTGAACCTCGGCGATGACCGGTTCCCAGTCTCCCGGACGCGGTTGGCGGAACAGGCGCATGGTCGGGTACCAGGGGCTGTCGTCGCGGTCTTGCAGCCACCGCCAGTCCGCGGCGTAGGACAGCAAGAGCCAAACCGGCCGCGCCAAGGCCCCGGCCAGGTGGGCGACCGCCGTGTCGACGGTGATCACCAGGTCGAGCCGGCCGATGACCGCCGCCGTGTCGGCGAAATCCGCCAGATGCGGGCTCAAATCCACGATCCCCGCGCCGGCGGCCACGCCGGCCAGGTCGTGCGCCTTTTCCCCCACCTGCAGGCTGAAGAACGCCGTGCCGTCGATCCCCGTCAGGCGCGCCAGCAACCGGACCGGGCAGGCGCGGTTGTGATTGTTGGGTTGCCGGGGGTTGCCCGACCACACGATGCCGACGTTCATCGTGGTCTCACGGTTCTCCAGGGACGGCAGGCCGGAGGCAGGCGGAACCGCGATGTAGGGAACCCGGTCGGGGATCGTTTCCAGGGTCGTGCCGAAACGGCCGGGCAGGCTCATCAACGGCGCATGGCAATCGAAGTCCGACGGTTCGTCGTACAGGGGAACCACCCGCGAGACCCCCTCGCATCCCGAAAACACCTTCAGCAGATTTTCGTGGCAGGCCACGGTGACCGTGGCCCCCTGCCCGGCGACAAGGGGCGCGTAACGGACAAACTGGATGGCGTCTCCGGCGCCCTGTTCCGTATAGAGCAGGATGTTCTTGCCGGCGGGGTCCCCATCGTCCCACGGGGGCTGGCGAAAGGTGCGCGGCGGCGTCTGCGGGCGCTTCCACCGCCATTCGTATTCGGCGAAACCCCGCCCGAAGTCGCCGACGGTGAGCAGGGCCTGGGCGCGCTCGAAATGGGCGTCGGCGAAGTCGGGGCGTAATTCGATCGCCCTCTCCTGGCAGCGGACGGCGTCTTCCGCGTCGCCGGCGTCCCGGGCCGCCAGGCCCAGGAAATGCCATGCCTCGACGAAATCCGGGCGCGCCCGCGTCGCCTTCTCATAGTACGTCCGGGCTTTTTCGCCCCGGCGCAGGGTGCCGAGCGCATTGCCCGCCCAGAACAGGAAGTCGGCGTCTTCCCCGTGGTGGCGCAGCGCCCCTTCGTAGACGGACAGGGCGTCGTCGAACCGGCCCGCCTTGGTCAACGCCAATCCCAGGTTTCCCGACGCCGCCCGGTACCCGGGCCTGATCGCCGTCGCCCGCCGCCAGGCGGCGATGGCGTCGTCGCGGCGGTCGAGGCTCTCCAGCACGACGCCGAGATTGTAGTGCGCATCGGCGTTGGCCCCGTCCAGCGCCAGGCTTTTTTCGATAGCGTCCGCCGCCGCGCCTCCCTTCCCGCCGTGGGCGAAAACCAGTCCCAGGACGTGAAGGAGCCCGGGATCATCGCCGCGCGCGGCCAGGGTGTCGCGGCACAAGGCCTCGGCGTCGGCCAACGCCCCGGCCTGGAGCAGCCGTGTCGCCTCGTGGACGGTGTCTTCGATGGTGATCGCTCCGGTTCTCGGCCCGTGGACGACGTTCGCCGCCTTCGTGGCGATACCCTGCATATCGTGCGCCGGCAGGCGCCCGGCAACGGCGAATACGGGCAAAAGCTGGCACGGGGCCGCGGCGATGACAAGGCCGCGCCTGGCCGGACCCGCGTGACGCAATAGCTTCGGCCCATGGTTTTCGCATGGTAAAGTGAACCCAAGAGGTCAAAGGGGCGTTGCCTATTTTGGTCCCCACCAAGGGCCGACGGCCCTTGGAACCCGAATTATGGGGTCCAGGGGTTTACCCCTGGCGGGGGCGTGGGGGGCGGAGCCCCCCCAGGGCCGTGAGGCCACCACCCGTTCGGGGTGGGCACGGCCCGGCGCTACGGAGGAGGCGGGTGAGTTTTCTCGACCGGGTCGCCGAGTGCCGCGTCTTCGATCCGTCCCGCTACCGGCCGTTCCGGGTGGATGGGGCCGGGGTCGGCCTGGTGGCCGCCGGTTTCGCCGAAACCCTGCGCGAATTCGCCGATGTCTTCCGGGTGTCGGACGAGGCCGTCGACCTGGCCGACGGCCTCGACGGGTTCGACCCGAGGACCAGGGCCGTGGACGGGGTTCTGCGGCGGCTGGCCGGGCGCGGCGCGATCACCGGCTGGCGCGACGAGCCCTATCCGGTGGCGCGGTCCCATGCGCATCCGCCCCTGTTCACCATGGAGCGCGCCGCCGTGCCCCTGTTCGGGGTGCGCGCCTGCGGCGTCCACATGAACGGCTTCGTGCGCGACGCCGGGGGCGCCAAGATGTGGATCGGCCGGCGCAGCCTCGACAAGCCGACGGGGCCGGGGAAGCTCGACCAACTGGTCGCCGGCGGCCAGCCGGCGGGCATTTCGGTGCGCGACACCCTGATCAAGGAATGCGCGGAAGAGGCCGCCATCCCGGCCGCGCTGGCGGCGCGCGCGGTGCCGGTGGGCGGCGTCTCGTATTGCACGGAACGCCCCGAGGGCCTGCGCCGCGACGTGCTGTTCGACTTCGACCTCGAGCTGCCGGCGGATTTCCGCCCGGCCAACGCCGACGGCGAGATTTCCGATTTCTACCTGTGGCCCATGGAACGGGTGATCGAAACCGTGCGCGACACCGACGACTTCAAGTTCAACTGCGCCCTGGTGGTCATCGATTTCCTCATCCGCCACGGCTTCATCGGGCCCGGCGATCCGGAATACGTGGACCTGCTCGGCGGGTTGCACGGCTAGCCGCGCCGCCGCCAAGCCGGCGATGGTCCCGCACCGTGGAGCCCCGTTGCGCTCGAGAACCCCGCGGGGGGCTTCGGCCCCGGTCCATGCACACATGGGGTGACAGGGGTGCGCCCGTTCGGGTACCACTCGGCCACCCGATGCCGTCCGCCGATCGACAGGGACCCCATGTCCGAGCTTCCACGCCTCGACGGCCCCAGCCTTGCCCCCGCGTCCGGGGGCGCGCCGCAGCAGCTGGCCATCCTTGTGCACGGCGTCGGCGCCGACGGAAACGACCTGCTCGGGCTGCCGCCC
>JACZQZ010000048.1 GCA_022545455.1 Pseudomonadota bacterium | reverse complement strand
CCTATGTCCTCCACGGCCCGGACCGGGGCGCCATTACCGTCACCGGCCACCGCAAGGATGGCGGGACGGTGACGCTGGCGCCGGGCGTTCTCCGCTTCGCCAGCCTCCGCGGCCATTCGGCGTTTCGCGTTTCGGCGCCGGCGTCGTACCTGAAAAGCCACGGCCTGGCCCGGCTGACGTTGAGGATCGAGCGCTTGGCGATGCTGGTGCCCGTTTCCCAGGACGGCGATCCGGAGCCGCAAACGGCCAGCGACGAGGCGCAGGCCTTCCGCGAGCTCAAAATCACCGGCGCCTATTGGACCGAAATGAACCCCGAAAACCTGGCCATGGCGCGGCTGACCAACCGCATCATCAACCGGTTGCCGGCCAAGGGGTCGGTCTCGTCGGCCGTCGGCGACGTCCTGTGGCAGCAGGGGGCCGCCACGGAAAAAGGACTGAGCGAGGATTCTCTCGCCTTTAACCGCAGTTACTTCGATTACTGCCGAAAAAACGCCCTAACCCCGAGCGGCTTTCCAATGCGCCGCTGCCTCGGCGGCGCCCACGACTGGTTCATGAAGGACCTCAACGTCAATTACTGGAAATCGCTGAAGCCGACAAGCTGAGGACGAGACGTCTTCTTTCTTTTCCCTGCACCACTGCGGAACCATGTCATTCAACGTGTGTCCGCTCCGGCTCAAACCCGGTAGTTCGCCGAGTTCGTTACGCTTGACCGGTGTGGACCTGTGAGCGGACATCGCCGCTCGCAACACCGGTTATGAGACCATGGCCTAATCCTAGCCATCGACCCGGGCGGACCGGGAATGCGGGCCGTTGGAAGGAGGTCGGACGGTGCGGCGCCAACGGGGCCGTCCGGCGACGCCGCTTCCTTTCACGCCGCTTCCACATCATCACCAGCGCGTCTTGGTTTGCTCCTGGCGGGGCGGTACCATGACGCCATGCGCCGATGCTTGCCCATCGTCCTGGCCGTCGCGCTCGCCCCTGCCGCCGCCTTGGTGGCGTTGCTCGCCTCCCCGGCCTTCGCCTACCATGACACCCTCGGGGGCGGTGCCTCGATCGCGGGCGGTGCCTTGATCGGCGTAATTCTGCCGATCGTAGTTGTTGTCGTCCTCCTCATGGTCGGGGTTGGGATGTGGGGTCGGAAGAAGCGAAAGACGAAGTCCAAGCGCAGGAAGCGTAGACACGGTCATTAAGCCCGCAAACGGCGGGGTTTTTCGTTTGCGTAGACGAGGTGTACGCTCACCCCATGGCCGTATGGGAAAGGAACGGCGCTATCATCGGCGGCGTGGGGGCCACCCTGCTGATCGGGCTCCCCATCGGCGGCGTGTTCGCATGGGGCATGCCCATCGCTCCCTACATGACGTTTCCGCCGAGAACACTCTACGTCGAGCATGCGCCATTTTCCTGGACCGCGTTCCTCATCCTCGGCGCGACCGTTGCCGCCGTTTGCCTACCGTTCCTGGTCAGGCTGGCGCGCGCCGCCGAACGCGGCGCACCGGCGCCATGGCGCTTGCCGTTTCCTTGGTGGGGCTGGCTAGGGGCCGGCGTCACATTCGTCTCGTGGATTCTCGCGTGGAACCGCTTCCCGTGGTTTGACGCTTTCCAGGCCTATACCTTCTTCCCCCTGTGGGCAGGCTATATTCTCGTCGTCAACGCGCTGACGATGGTTCGAACCGGTCGTTGCCCAATGGTAAGCCGGCCCGGTTTCTTCACCGCCCTTTTTGCCCTCAGCGCGGCGTTGTGGTGGTGTTTCGAATACCTGAACCGTTTCGTCCAGAACTGGCACTATCTGGGTATCGAGGATCTCGGCCCGTGGCAGTACTTCCTCAACGCGACACTTTCATTTTCCACCGTGCTGCCGGCCGTGATAGGGACCGCCGAATTCCTCAAATCCTTTCCAAACCGGTTTCAGTCCCTCACCGGGTTCTTTCCGCTGGATGTCCGGCACCACACACGGTGGGGCTGGGCCGTGTTGATCTGCGTGGCGACGGCTCTCGCGGGGATCGGCATAAGGCCCGACTACCTGTTTCCGCTGCTGTGGGTCGCCCCCTTGCTGATCATCATCTCGATCCAGGCGATCGTCGGCGCGGAAACGGTCTTTTCCTCCTTGAAACACGGGGACTGGCGGCCGGTCGTGGTTCCCGCGCTGGCGGCGCTGATCTGTGGTTTCTTCTGGGAGATGTGGAACTATAACAGCCTCGCGCACTGGGAATACTCGGTGCCGTTCGTGCAGCGCTTCCACGTCTTCGAGATGCCTGTTCTCGGTTATGCGGGCTACCTGCCGTTCGGCCTCGAATGCGCGGCCGTAGCCGGCCTGCTGCGGAACCGCGGCGGCTAGCGCTTGCGGCCGTTGTCCTCTCCGCCCCGGGTCAAACCCGGTGGTTCGCCGGGTTCGTCACGGTCGAGCGGTGTGGACCTGTGAGCGGACATCGCCACGCGCAACACCGGTTAACGAGTCCATGGCCTGATCCCTGCCCATCGACCCGGGCGGACCGGGAATGTGGGCCGCTGGAAGGAGGTCGGATGGTCCGGCGCCAACCGGCGCCGTTCGTCGACGGCGGTTCCTTTCACGCCGGTTTGACCGCCAGCAGCGCGATGCTCTTGACCCCCCACTTCTCCGCCGCGCCCCTGGCGTTGTCCGAGATGAACTCGTAGGGGCAGGGCTCCACCCGCACCACGTCGAAGCCGGCCGCCGTGATCGTCGCCCGGTAATCGTCCTCCTGCATCGCCCCGCCGATGCAGGCGGCCCAGATGTCCGCGTCGCACGACACCGATTCGGGGAGCTGGCTTTCGGTGACGATATCCGAGATGGCAAGCCGCCCGCCCGGCCTCAGGACGCGCGCCGCCTCACGGAATACGGCGGCCTTGTCCGGCGACAGATTGATGACGCCGTTGCTGATCACCACGTCGACGCTGTCATCGGCACTGGATACGTCCTCGATGTAGCCTTTCTGATAGGTGATGTTGGTGAAGCCGGCCTCGTCGCGCAGACGTTCCGCCTTGGCCCGTTGTTCGTCGGTCATGTCGACCCCGATGACCTTGCCGCCGGGGCCCACTTTCAGGGCGGCAACGAAGGTGTCGGTCCCGGAACCGCTTCCCAGGTCGAGCACCGTCTCGCCGTCCCGGAGGTCGGCAAGGTGGAAATAGTAGCCAACGCCGGCAAACGACTCCACGGCCTCCGCCGGAATACGGTCCAGGTCCTCCGCGGGATAGCCGAGTCTCTCGGTCAACCCCCGGCCCATCTCGAAGTGGAATTCCCCGTGTGGATCGACCGCGACCTTGCGGTACATCTCCTTCACCTGGATTTCCAGGGATCTCTTGTCCAGTTCCTGTTTTTTGGGCGCGGTTTGTGTCGTCATGGTGCTCCCTCTCGTCCGCCCGGGTGCGCTTTCGACGGATTTTTCCGGCGCCCGAGCCGGTGGTTCCCGGTTGCCGGCCACGGCGGTGGCCACTTAAGTACTCACTTGCACGATTTCGCGTATCATACGATCGCGTTTCCCGTTCCCTCGGCAGGAGGGGACGCGCCGGCGATGCGGACCCATCGGCAAGGGTTCCCGACGCCCGGGGGGGCCACCGGGGGGTGTCCCCCCGACACCGTATGCGGGGGGCGCCCCCGCGACCCCCGAGGGAGCGGGAAACGCGACCCGAAGGGCGGTCTTGCGAGGCCCCCGGGGGGGACAAGGGGGGTGTCCCCCCGGCTACGGTATGCGGGGGACGCCCCCGCGGCCCCCGGCGTCGTCGCGCGCCGCTTGTGATGCTCCAGCATCACGGCGCGCCGCGCTCCTAGCCGGAAACCTCGCAAGACCGTCGCATGGTGCGCGAAATCGTGCAAGGGAGTACTAACATCGATCGGCCCCGACCCCCAAGGGCCGGTCGACGCGCCTGGCCTTGGTTTTTTTGCAACCAATGGCCAAATATCCGTTAAACTCGATCGAAGGGAAGGACGATCGTCTCACATCCGGGGAGACGGCATGAACATGATGTGGCGCCCGCCCCCCGCGGACTGCGGCGCCGTGGCGACCGCGGCCGAGGCGCTGGGCATTGGCGAATACGATTTCTTCCGCCTGGGTTTTCGGCGCTGGTCGGGACGCGAGCCCGACGGGAAAGCGCTGGAACGGACCTTCGTCGCCTATATGTTCCACCAACGCGTGCCGCCCTGTGTCCGCCATCTCAGCCGCGAAGTCCTAAAGCTCCAAGGATCCGGCACCCTCGATCCCGGCGTCTTCGGCATCGCGGCGTTCGAGCGGCGCCAGCCGCTGCCGCGATTGGGCCGGTTTTCCTGGCGTCTTGCCGCGGGGGCGATCGTTGTCCTTTTTCTGATGTCCCTGGACGTGAGTTATATGCGGGACCGGTCCATTCCGCTCGGGTGCCCGGGCGCTACGGGGTCCATGTTCTTCGACCGGCTGGGCGCCTTTTTCATTGGCGCACCGGAGCGCGCCTGCCCGGAGTTCGCCTATCCCGGCACCGAGGACGCGCCGAAGCCTTGAACAAGGGGCGCTATGGATTTTATCGACGCCAAGATTCCCGATGACTGCAACGCGGTGCTCGACGCCGCGGCGATCCTGGACATGCGCGAGATCGACTTGTTCCGCCTCGCCTTCCGCCGCTGGTTCGGCCGGGATGTGCGGGACTCCGAGATCGAGCGTGTCTTTGCCGCGTATATGTTCCGAAATATCGTGCCGCCGTGGGCGCGCCATTTCAGCCGCCACGTTCTGGCCCGGGCCGCCGACGGCCGCCTGAACGCGGCCGAACTCGGCGTCCTGAAGTACACGCGCCCACCGCCGCCACCCCGTCATGGCCGGTTTTACGTCGGTATCACGGCGGCGTTGATGGTGCTCTATTGCGTGGCGTTGCTGAACGTCAGCTACGACCCCGGGACGTCCGCCCCCATGCCCTGTTATGGCGGGCCGGGGTTCAGGTTCATCTCCGACCTGGCGCACGCCGTCAGCGGCAAGGAGCCGCCGTCCTGCGAGGCCCCGAAAGACCTTCGCTGATCCCCGCCCGATCCCCGCCGGCCCGGCGCCGGGTCCGGTGAACCGCCGCCCCTTTGCGCTGGTGCGCCACCGAGCGTTCGTGGTATCTGCACACACCTCAGGGGAATTCGGGGGGGAGCCCCATGCACGACATCATCCGGCAACTGGAAGAGAAGCGCCGGCGCGCCCGCCTGGGCGGCGGCGAGGACCGCATCGAGACCCAGCACAAGAAGGGCAAGCTGACGGCGCGCGAGCGCCTGGAGCTGCTGCTCGACCCCGAGTCCTTCGAGGAATGGGACATGTTCGTCGAGCACCGCTGCACCGACTTCGGCATGGAAAAGCAGACCATTCCCGGCGACGGCGTGGTCACCGGCTACGGCACCATCAACGGCCGGACGGTCTTCGTGTACAGCCAGGATTTCACCGTCTTCGGCGGATCGCTGTCCGAACCCCACGCCGAAAAGATCTGCAAGATCATGGACCAGGCGATGAAGGTGGGGGCGCCGGTGATCGGCCTCAACGATTCCGGCGGCGCCCGCATCCAGGAAGGCGTGGCGTCGCTGGCCGGGTACGCCGAGGTCTTCCAGCGCAACGTGATGGCGTCGGGCGTGGTGCCGCAGGTCTCGGTGGTCATGGGCCCGTGCGCCGGCGGCGCGGTGTATTCCCCGGCCATGACCGACTTCATCTTCATGGTCCGCGACACGTCCTACATGTTCGTCACCGGGCCCGAGGTGGTGAAGACGGTGACCCACGAGGACGTGACCCACGAGGAACTGGGCGGGGCGGGGACCCACACCGCCAAGTCCGGAGTCGCCGACCGCGCCTTCGACAACGACGCCGAAGCCCTTCTGTCCTTGCGCCGGTTCATGGACTTCCTGCCCGCCAACAACCGCGAGGCACCGCCGGTCAGGCCGACCCCCGATGCGCCCGAACGCACGGAGCCGTCCCTCGATACCCTGGTCCCCGACAACCCCAACACGCCCTACGACATCAAGGAGCTGATCGAAAAGGTGGTGGACGAGGGCGACTTCTTCGAGCTGCAGCCCGATTACGCCGCCAACATGGTCATCGGCTTCGGCCGCCTGGAGGGCTCGACCATCGGTGTCGTCGCCAACCAGCCGATGGTCCTGGCCGGCTGCCTGGACATCGCGTGTTCCATCAAGGCGGCGCGGTTTGTCCGATTCTGCGACTGCTTCAACATCCCCATCGTCACCTTCGTCGACGTGCCGGGGTTCCTGCCCGGCACCGCCCAGGAGCACGGCGGCATCATCAAGCACGGGGCGAAGCTGCTGTACGCCTTTGCCGAGGCCACGGTGCCCAAGGTCACCGTGATCACGCGCAAGGCCTATGGCGGGGCCTATGACGTCATGAGCTCCAAGCACCTGCGCGGCGACGTCAATTTCGCCTGGCCCAGCGCCGAGATCGCGGTCATGGGGCCGAAGGGCGCGGTGGAGATCATCTTCCGCTCCGAAAGCGGCGACAAAAAGAAGATCGCGGCGCGCACCGAGGAATACCGCCAGAGGTTCGCCAATCCCTTCATCGCCGGGCACCGGGGCTACATCGACGACGTCATCATGCCCCACAACACACGCATGCGCCTGTGCCGCAGCCTGCGCATGCTGCGCGACAAGAAACTCGACAACCCGTGGAAGAAACACGGGAACATTCCCCTGTGACGATGAACGAAGCCGGCGGCGACAAACACGCCCGGCACCACCTGCGCCGGTTCTGGGGAAAGTAGGGGCGGGGCGACCGCCAATCGGCGGGGGCACAAGCAGGTTGACGAACGGGACGATTTAATGGAAACGGGAAGGTATGAGAAACCTTGAACTGCCCGGCCGGTCACCGGTCCATTCCCTCAACGGCATGGCCGCCACCTCGCAACCGGCGGCCACGCTGTGCGCGCTGGAGGTGTTGCGGGACGGCGGCAACGCCATCGACGCGGCGGTGGCGGCCTGCGCCGTCCAGTGCGTGGTCGAGCCCCAGTCGACGGGCATCGGCGGCGACTGCTTCGCCCTGTTCGCGGCCGGCGGCGGCGACGAGGTGATCGCCTACAACGGGTCGGGCCGGGCGCCGGCGGCGGCGGTTGCCGAATGGTACGCCGAACAGGGGATCACCGAGATCGATCCCTCCTCGCCCCACGCGGTGACCGTGCCCGGCGCCGTCGACGCCTGGGCGCGGCTGGTCGAGGACCACGGCACGAAGAGCCTGGGCGACCTGCTCCAGCCGGCCATCGCGTATGCCCGCGACGGCTATTGCGTTCATGGGCGCGTCGCCTTCGACTGGCAACTCTTCGCCGACACCTTGCGCCGGGACCCGACCGCGGCCCGCATCTTCCTGCCCGGCGGCAAGCCGCCTGAGGCCGGCGACCTCCACCGCCAGCCGGAGCTGGCGGAGACCCTGGGCCGCATCGCCGAAGGGGGGCGCGACGCCTTCTATAGGGGCCCCGTCGCCGAGGACATCGTTAAGCACCTGAACAGCCTCGGCGGACTGCACAGCCTGGACGACTTCGCCGAGGCCCAAGGCGAGTACGTGACTCCCATCAAGACTACCTACCGCGGCTACGACGTCTATGAGTGCCCGCCCAACGGCCAGGGCGTCATCGCCCTCGAAATCCTCAACATCCTGTCCGGGTTCGCCCTCGACGAACTGGAACCGCTGTCGGTGGAGCGCCTGCACCTGGAGATCGAGGCGGCGCGCCTGGCCCACGGGGACCGGGACGCCGTGCTCGCCGATCCGGCGATGGCCCAGGTGCCCCTCGGCCGCCTGCTGTCGGATGAGCACGCCTCGGGCTTACGCGCCTCCATCCGGCGCGACCGGGCCATGGACGCGCCGCCGCCGCCCGATTTTCCGGCCCATGAGGATACCGTCTATCTGTGCGTGGTGGACCAGGACAGGAACGCCGTCAGCTTCATCAACTCGCTGTTCAGCACCTTCGGCACCGGGCTGGTGAGCCCGAAGACCGGCGTGCTCCTGCAGAGCCGGGGCGCCGGGTTCGTCCTCGATCCTTCCCATCCCAACTGCATCGCGCCCGGCAAGCGGCCGCTGCACACCATCATTCCCGGCCTGCTGGCCAGGGACGGCCGCGCTGTTATGCCGTTCGGCGTCATGGGGGCCCTATACCAGGCCGTGGGCCACGCCCACCTGCTCGGCAACCTGCTCGACTTCGGCCTCGACGTGCAGGAGGCCATCGACCTGCCCCGCGTCTTCCCCACCACCGAAGGGATGGTGGAGGTCGAAAGCGGCGTGCCCGGGGACGTTGTCGAAGGGCTCGAGGCGCTCGGGCACCGGACCGGTCCGCCGGTGAAGCCCCTCGGCGGCGCGCAGGCGATCTGGATCGACTGGGAGCGCGGCACCCTGACCGGCGGATCGGACCCGCGCAAGGACGGCTGCGCGCTCGGCTATTGAGCGGCGCTCCTTGGTATTACGCCGTTGCTTGCGGTTCATGGCGGGCTCTCCTTGGTATCAGTTTTCCGCCTGGACGTCGAAGGCGATGCTGATGCGCGTGTCGGCGCTCTCCGACGGCATGGTGTGGTGGTAGAAGTAAGACGGGAACAGGACCATCAGACCTTCCTCGGGCCGGATGGCTCTCGTTTCGGGCTCGGCCGCGCAGCGGAAATTGGACGGCAGCCGGCCGAACCCGATCCAGCCGGCGTGGTGTCTGTCGGGGTCGTGGGTCTCATCGGGGACCCGGACGTAATAGACGCCGCTCAACCAGCCGGGATGGATATGGGGTTGCTGGACTCCGGTCCTGTTGTAGACGTTGCCCCAGATTTGCAGGCTCCATCGCCGGGGCGGGTTGGCGAGGAAGGGATGGGCCGCATCCGCCGGCTGGGCGTGCCGGTACTCGCGGACGGCGTCCTGGACCATCTCTTCGAAGGCGGCCATGGGCCCTTTCGGCTCGCTGAGCAGCCCGCCCAGATGGCCGCCGGGTATGGCGCCCAGGCGGGTCACGGAACCGGCCGAATCGGGGACCTGAAGGGGGTGCTCGAAAATGTGGCGGGCCAGGGCCTCGTTGAAGCCGGCCAGGCCGTCGAAGCCGGCCGGCGCGTCGAATTGCCGGGGCCGGATGAAACGGTCGAAGTCGATCAGGAAGCGCGCCCCGTCGCGGTCGCCCAGTTCGTCGAGGGCGGCGGCCTTGATCGCCAGGGCATTGGTGTTGCCGGGCTCCACCTCGAGACACGCCTCGCAGGCGTCCAGCGCGGCGCGGTGGTCGCCCTGTCCGATCAGCACGTGGGCGAGGTTGTAGTGCGCCTTGACCAGACCGGGGTCGATCCCGAGGGCGCGCCGGTACGCGGCGGCGGCCTCGTCCGGCTTGCCGTCGGCCTGCAGGATGGCGCCGTAGTTGTTGTGCGCTTCCGCGTGGTCGGGCCGTATCTCCAGGGTGCGCCGGTAGGCGGCCCCGGCTTCGTCGAACCTTCCCAGCCGCTCCTGGGCAAGGCCGAGGCTGTAGTGCACCTCGGCGAGGCCGGGCGCGATCCCCAGGGCGCGGCGGTATGCGGCTACGGCCTCTTCGGACCGCTGCATCCACCGCAGCACGTCGCCCAGGCTGGTGTGGGCCTCGGCGTTGTTGGGCTGCACGGCGGCCACCGCCTTGAGAAGGCTGATCGTCCGGTCGCTGGCGCCCATCTGGTAGGTGATCGTCGCCGCGAGGTTCAACGCGTCCACGTGGGCCGGCTCGGCGATGAGGATTTCCTGGCACGACCGCAGCGCCTGGTCCACGCGGCCGCCCTGGAATTCCTCGATCGCCCGTTGCAGACGTCCGTCGGTGGGTGAGGGCGCGTCCCGGCCTCCCGCCGCCGGGGAAGGACCGGCCACGGTTCCCTGGGTTTCGTGCCGCACTTTTTGTCGGCGACGTTTGCGCTTCATTGCTCACACGGGGTTGGGCGAAATCCGTGGGCGGCCGGCCGGACCGCCCACCCTCAACGTTAGGGGGATTCCTCCTGCCGGGCAACCGGGGGGGAGCCTCCGTGCCTCGCGCCGCGCCGTGCGGTCATTCCCCGCGGCGTTGCGCGAGCGCCTGGTCTTCGACGCGGATGCGGTGGCGCAGCAAAACCAGGTTGGCAACGGAGAACAGGGCGGCGATTTCCCTGGCCCCGAACACCAGGGGCAAGACGGCGATCTCGCCCGCCACCGGGTCCCGTTCTCCGCGTCTCCCGGCCCACGGGCGCCCGAAATTCAAGAAATGTTTACCACTCCCGTGGGATCATGCGGCGTATGACGGTTCTTCGGCATCCCGCCAGGACGATCGCCCCCCTGTTGACGGCCTTGCTGTTCGCCGTTCCGTCGGCGCGGGCCGGCGAGGGGTCTTTTTCCATTCAGATGTTTCCGTTCTCCGTTCCCGTCGTCCGAGAGGACGGACGGACGGTGAGGGCCTCCATCGCAACCTTTCTGGACATTCGCCAGGAGGATGACGCGGACACGGTCTGTCAGCGGGAGCCGCACATTCGCGACGCCGTCAACCAAGTCCTCTTTGCCCATCCCATCAGGATGGTGAACCGGCAACTGGATCTGACAGCCGTTGACGGGCTGCTCCACGAGGCGATTAGCGCCGCCATCGAATCGGACGTGGTGATCGCCGTCCACGTCGCCCAGGGAACCCGCCCGGCGCGAGAGGTCGTCGGCGAAAATACCCTTTTCGGATGCCGGCTGGGCAAGAGCACCAAGGCCGAGGATGCGGGCGGCGCGAGCGGCGGGAGCGGCGGGAAACCTGTCCGAGACGTCTTCAAGAAATACCGCTAACCGCCTTCCGCCGGGGAACCCACCGGCAAAAGTGATATTTTTCCGTGCCTTGTCGGGGAGCGGCGGGGTAGGCTGCCCCCTGCCGGGAGGCGCGCCGGTGTCGGTACCGGCGAAGTGAAGGTTTCCGATCGGGGGATGTTCAAGAAAATTCTCATCGCCAACCGGGGCGAGATCGCCTGCCGGATCATCAAGACGGCGCGCAGGATGGGCATCGCCGCCGTCGCCGTGTACTCCGATGCCGACAGGGACGCGCTGCATGTCCGCTTGGCCGACGAGGCGGTGCGCATCGGCGCGGCCCCGTCGGTTGAAAGCTACCTGGCCGTCGACGCCATCGTCGCGGCGGCACGCGAGACCGGCGCCGAGGCCGTCCATCCCGGTTACGGATTCCTCGCCGAGAACGCCGCGTTCGCCCGCGCGCTGGAAAAAAAAGGGCTCACCTTCATCGGCCCCGGCGCCCCGGCCATCGCCTCCTTGGGCGACAAGATCCAATCCAAGAGGCTGGCCGGAAAGGCGGGGCTGAACACCATCCCCGGGCATGCCGAAGCCCTCGAGGACGCCCGGCAGGCGGTGGCCGTCGCCGACGGGATCGGCTACCCGGTGATGCTCAAGGCGTGCGCCGGCGGCGGCGGCAAGGGCATGCGCCTGGCCCGCGACGGCGACGAGGTCCGCGAGGGGTTCCGCTCCACCGCCCGCGAGGCCAGGTCCAGCTTCGGCGACGACCGTGTGTTGTTGGAGAAATACATCGAAAGCCCCCGCCACATCGAAATCCAGGTTCTCGCCGACGGCCACGGCAACGTGGTGTATCTGGGCGAGCGCGAATGTTCCATCCAGCGCCGGTACCAGAAAGTGATCGAGGAGGCGCCGTCGCCGTTCATCGACGACGCCACCCGCAAGGCCATGGGCGAACAGGCCGTGGCCCTGGCCAGGGCGGTGAAATACGTTTCCGCCGGCACCGTGGAGTTCATCGTCGACGCCGGGCGCCACTTCTATTTCCTGGAAATGAACACGCGGCTGCAGGTGGAGCACCCGGTTACGGAAATGGTCTCAGGGCTGGACCTGGTGGAATGGATGATCCGCATCGCCGCCGGTGAAGAGCTCACGTTCTCGCAGGCCGAGGTACGCCTCGATGGCTGGGCCGTCGAGGCGCGCATCTATGCCGAGGACCCGGTGCGCGACTTTCTGCCCTCGGTGGGGCGCCTGGTCCGCTATCGGCCGCCCGCCGAAAGCGCATGCGTGCGCGTCGACACCGGTGTCCATGAGGGCGACGAGATATCCATCCATTACGACCCCATGATCGCCAAGCTGATCGCCCGTGGCGACACCCGCGAGGCCGCCATCGGCCACATGCGCGGGGCGCTGGATGCGTTCCTCGTCCGCGGCGTCTCCCACAACATCGCCTTTCTGGCCGCGGTGATGGCCCATCCCCGTTTCGCCGAAGGGCGATTGTCCACCGGCTTCATCGCCGAGGAATTCCCGGACGGCTTTCGCCACGCGGACGCGCCCGGCGGCGACCCCACCCTCTTTGTCGTCGTCGGCGCCGCCATGCACCGCGCCTATGAGGACCGCGCCGCCACGATCACCGGCCGGCCGTCCCGCCGCGAGCCGACGGTGGCCGAGGACTGGGTCGTGGTGCTCAAGGGCGAACACCATCCGGTAACCGTCCGCGCCGTGGACGGGGGCTTCGACGTCACCCAGGAGGCCCGCCGTCACCAGGTGCGCACCGCCTGGAAGCTGGGCGAACCCCTGTTTCGCGCCCGGATAGACGGGTCCGAGCTGTGCCTGCAGGTCGAACGCCTCACCGTCGGCTACCGCCTGGGGCACGCCGGCGCCCAGGCCGATGTCCTGGTTCTCAATCCGCGGGCCGCCGAACTCCATGCGCTCATGCCGGCGCAAAAGGCGCGCCACGCGCTCGAATATCTGCTCTCGCCCATGCCCGGACTCCTGGTTTCGGTGACCGTCGAGGTGGGCCAGGCGGTCAAGGCCGGCGAGGAACTGGCGGTGGTCGAAGCCATGAAGATGGAGAACGTGCTGCGCGCCGATCGCGACGGGGTCGTCGCCGCCGTCCACGCCCGGCCGGGCGACAGCCTGGTGGTGGATCAGGCCATCCTCGAGTTCGAAAAAGAAGGCCCATGACCACCGCGACCAGGGCCGTGCGCGTGCGCATCCAGGGCCGCGTCCAGGGCGTCTGGTTCCGCGGCTGGATGGCCCGGGAGGCCGGGGCGCGGGGGCTCGGCGGCTGGGTCCGCAACCGGTTCGACGGCACCGTCGAGGCCCTGTTCGCCGGCCCCGCCGCCGCCGTCGACGACATGGTCGCGGCCTGCTGGACGGGCCCGCCGGCGGCCATGGTCACCGACGTTGCCACACATCCCGCCGAGGACCCCGGCGAGGCGGGATTCCGTTTCCTGCGCAGCGGTTGAACGGGGCGCGCGCGGGAGGCTGGAAATATCGGGCGGCGGCATCGGATCGCGAGCCGCTGCCTCCACCGTCGAAATCAAGAGATTTTCTCCAAAGGAATTACCCTATGTGGTTCGATTTATAACGGCTCGGAATATCCGAATTTGCCGATTAGATCGTGTTCTCTAATTGGCGGCTGCTCGGCTCCCCGATGGTCGGGTCCTTTGAAGGATGCTGTGTTCTCTTCGTGCTCGCAGCGCGGCACCGATGTCGGCTTTAGAAGCAGCACCGGTCGCAAATCCGCGCATTTGGGCACTTCCACCTGTAGTCGACATTCATGCAGGGTTTAGAAATCCGAGATTTTCCGATAACAGAGTTTACAGAAAACAGTTCCTCCCCATACATTTCGGTCATCGGCACCCACCCGAAATTCGGCATCTACTCCCTATTTCCGGTCGAATCGTTTTTCGTGGCATGTCATACAGTGTTTAACCATCCGAGTGTCTAATGATCCATCTTGAAGCCCTCAACCGAGGAGGTGATGATTAGATTCTTGATCATTGTGGCGCTGTTCGTCGCCGGTTGCGCCGGCGCGGAACAGATCGCGCCCGACCTCAAGGTTGCATTTTTCGGAGACCAGGGACTGTCGCCAAGGTCGAAAGCCGTTCTTCGGTTGGTCAAGGCCGAAGGCGCCCATATGGTTCTGCATCTCGGTGATTTCGACTATGCTGACGATGCAGAGGCTTTTGACGACCAGATCACCCGCGTCTTGGGTGAGGATTTTCCCTACTTCGCCGTCATCGGCAACCACGACGTCAAGGCCTGGCCCGCGTACCAGCGGAAACTGCGGGCCCGGTTGCGAAGGATTCCCGGGGCGAAATGCGAGGGTGACCTCGGTTACAAGGCAGCCTGTACCTACAAGGGCCTGTTCTTCACGCTCTCCGCGGTCGGCATCCGGCGGCGGCTCGCCCAGCGGCAGGCCCACGTCGCTTTCATCACGAACGCGCTGGCCCGTTCCGATGCCCGTTGGAAGGTGTGCGCCTGGCACAAGAACCAACGCGCCATGCAAGTCGGCGACAAGAAGGACGAAACGGGCTGGGAAGTCTACGAAGCCTGCCGGAAAGCAGGCGCCATCATCGCCACCGGCCACGAGCATTCCTATTCGCGAACGCATTTGATCTCGGCTTTCCGGGACCCACCCGTTGTCGCGTCAACCAGCAACACCCTTCGCCTGGAGAAAGGCAGGACATTCGCCTTCGTCTCGGGGCTCGGTGGGAAAAGCGCCAGAGGATTGTATCGGCGCCCGGGCCGGGAGGGAGCGGAACCCTGGTGGGCGGCGACCTATACGCGGGACGACGGGGCCACGGCCGGGGCGCTTTTTTGCACCTTTAATCCGGACCGGCGTAAGCGCCGGGCGGAGTGTTATTTCAAGGCCGTGGAGGGCAATATCGGAGACCGGTTCACGGTCATCGCTCCGCCCGCAGACCGATGACGCCCCCGGAAAAACCGATCCCGACAGGCAGTGCTTAACCTCCCCCGCGCGAGCGACTAGAGAAAAACCAGATTGAATGGAATCGCCAAGGGCGATCCATCGATCTGCGGAGATTGCTCTAACTTATTGATGTAGAGCGGATTCACGCGGTGGTTCGGTGCCACGAAGCGGCTCCGGCCAACCGCGATCCGGGCTAGTCCGTATCCTCTCCGGCCGCCGGCGTGCCGGGCGGCCGCCACCGGCAGACCCGGTTGCGGCCCTCGTTCTTGGCCTGGTACAGGGCCTGGTCGGCGTACTCGATGGTTTGCTCGATGGTGGCCTCGGGGGTCATTTCGGCGACGCCGAACGATCCGGTGACCGACAACGTCTCGGCGCCGTGGACCTCGATGGGGTGGGATTCCAGGTGTGTGCGCAGGCGCTCGAGCACGCTGTGCGCCGTCGCCATGTCGGCGTCCGGCAGGCAGAACAGGAACTCCTCGCCACCGTAGCGGTAGACCGAATCATACGGTCGCAGTTGGCCGAGGAAGCATTCGGCGCTGGCGATCAGTACTTGGTCGCCCGCGGCATGGCCATAGGTGTCGTTGATCCGCTTGAAGTGGTCAAGGTCGCCGATGGCGATGCAACTGGGCCGCCCCGACCGGAGGAAGCGCTCGCGCTCGCTCTCCAGCTCCCCCATCATGGCCTGGCGGTTGTGGAGCCCGGTGAGCGGGTCCAGGTCCGACGAGGCGGCGGCGAACGCCTTCTCCAGGCGCCGCGCCTGGGAGATGAAGGCGCCGGCCGAGTCCATGAAGACGTCGTACCGGGCACGGTCCGGGGGCCGCCCGTCCAACGCCTTCTCCATCAAGGTGCGGGCGTCGTCGTGCATTTTCCGGTGCAGGGTCGCCAGGTTGCGCAAGGCGGGCTGATCGACCAGGCCCGTATGCTGGTTCCGCACGTACCAGGCGCCGAAACGGCACAGATGATGGGGGTCGTCGGCGAGGGCCTTGGCCGAGGGCGCCTCGCCGCACAACAGGGTCGCGTGCCACTCCTTCAGCCAGGTCATGTGGTCGCCGATGGCGTGGTCCAGTTCGTCCAGGATCTCCTGGGTCGCGATGGTGTTTCTGTGCGGGTTATGGTCGGTCAACGGGCTCCGCCCCTGTCCGTCGTGTTACTCTCCGCGGCTGTCCGGGAGCACCGCCGAACGCCTCCGCGAACGCCGCCATCAGGGCGGCGTCCACCTCGGCCATGGTGGCGGCGACGCCCAGGTCGCGGAGCGACGTCACGCCGTGGCCGGTGACGCCGCAGGGCACGATGCCGGCGAAATGGCCGAGGTCCGGGTCGACGTTGATGGAGGCCCCGTGGAAGGTGACCCAGTGCCGGACGCGGACCCCGATGGCGGCGATTTTCCCTTCGCGCGCGGCCCGATCCCCGGGGATCGCGGGTCCGCCGCGGTCGACCCAGATGCCGACCCGCCCCGGCCGGCGCTCGCCGCGGACGCCGAAACGGGCCAGGGTGGCGATCAGCCATGCCTCCAGGCCGCGGACGAAGGCGCGCACGTCGTTTCCCCGCGTCGTCAGATCGAGCATCACATAGGCCACCCGCTGGCCGGGGCCGTGATAGGTGTAGCGGCCGCCGCGGCCGGTGCGGAAAACGGGGAAGCGGCCGGGGTCCAGCAACTCGTCGGCGCGGGCGCTGGTGCCGGCCGTGTACAGCGGCGGGTGTTCGAGCAGCCACACGGTCTCCGGCGCCCGGCCGTCGCGGATGGCCTGGACGCGGCGTTCCATGAAGGCGACCGCATCGGCGTAGTCCTGGGGACCCTCGCTGACCCGCCAGTCCACCGTTTTCCGGCGGATGGCCGCCGGCTCTGTCGGCAGGGCCAGTCCCGTCACCGCGGTCATTCCTCTCGGCGTTCCGTGCGGGCGCTTGATCGCCGCCCGCGGATTTGCTATTCCCGCGTCCATGTAACGGCAACCGTTTGCGTTGCCGCAAGGGAATTCGCGGTCGTGGCGGAATTGGTAGACGCGCAGCGTTGAGGTCGCTGTGGGGGAAACCCCGTGGAAGTTCGAGTCTTCTCGACCGCACCAGTTCCCGAGGCCCGCCGTAACCGGGCCTCGTATCGTATGCGGGCGTTGACCTGGCCGGCTACCGGGGGCGTGCCGGGGCGCCCATACCTGAACCGGGCCCGAATCCTGTGCGACGAAGGGAGAACAGGGTCGTGACCGATCCGGCGCACACCACGGAAGGCCACGCGGCGACGGAGCCCGACGAGGCCGTCTACGAGCTGGCCAGCGGGCGGCTCGAGCATGACGTGGTCGAGGCCCTGGCCGCGGGCGACGGCGCGCGGGTCAAGGACCTGATCGCGCCGCTGCATTACGCCGACGTCGCCGACCTGCTCGAGCACCTGAGCGCCGAGGAACGCCACGCCCTGATCGATGTCATCCGCGACGGCTTCGACGCGGAAATCCTGTCCGAGCTGGACGAGACGGTCCGCGACGAGATCATCGAGTGGCTGGGAATCGCGGACGTGGCGGCCGCCGTCGCCGAACTGGAAAGCGACGACGCCGTCCAGATCATCGAGGAACTGGACGAGGCCGAACAGCAGAAGGTGCTGGAGGCCATACCCGCCGGTGAGCGCACCCTCATCGAGGAGGGCCTGGCCTACCCCGAGGACAGCGCCGGCCGCCTCATGCAGCGCGAGCTGGTGACCGTGCCCTCGTTCTGGAACGTCGGCCAGACCATCGACTTCATGCGCCAGTCCGCCGACCTGGAAGAGGATGCGTTGCCGGCGGTCTTTTACGACATCTTCGTCGTCGATCCCGCCCACAAACCGGTGGGCGCGGTGCCGCTGAGCCGCCTGCTGCGCACCCGGCGGCCGGTGCCGGTGGCCGAGATCATGGACGCCGAGATGAAGTTGATCCCGGTGGAAACCGACCAGGAGGACGTGGCGTTCCTGTTCCGCCAGCGCGACCTGGTCTCGGCGCCGGTGGTGGACGACGGCGGGCGTCTGGTCGGGGCCATCACCATCGACGACGTGGTCGACGTCATCCATGAGGAGCTGGAAGAGGACATCATGCGCATGGGCGGCGTGCGCGAGGACGATCTCTACAGCGCCGCCGTGGACACCACGCGCTCGCGGTTCTCCTGGCTGGTGGTGAACCTGGCCACCGCCATCCTGGCGTCCCTCGTCATCGGTTTCTTCGAGGCCACCATCGAGCAGATCGTGGCCCTGGCGGTGCTCATGCCCATCGTCGCCTCCATGGGGGGCAACGCCGGCACCCAGACGATGACCGTGGCGGTGCGCGCCCTGGCCATGAAGGAGCTGACCCGCACCAACACCATGCGGGTGATCGGCAAGGAACTGCTGGTCGGCGGCTTCAACGGCATCCTGTTTGCCGCTCTCACCGGCGGCGTCGCCTGGTTCTGGTTCGGCAGCCCGGCCCTTGGCGTGGTCATCGCCCTGGCCATGATCATCAACATGGTGGTGGCCGGGCTGGCGGGCACGACGATACCGCTGGTCCTGGAGCGCGCCGGGATCGACCCCGCCGTCGCCTCGGGCGTGGTGCTGACGGCGATTACCGACGTGGTCGGCTTCTTCGGCTTCCTCGGGCTGGCGGCGCTGATCCTGCTGTAACGGGCGGGCCGCGAAGCGGCGGGCTTCCGCGGTTTCCGCGCGTAGGCCGTTTTGAAAGTCACGAAACTTGGGATTCCGGCCCGGCGGTCGGATGAACCACAGAGCCCACAGAGACCACAGAGGTTCCCACAGAGATAGCCGGATGCGGCGCGACGCGCCGCTTTTCATTGGCTCTGTGGTTCTTTCTCTGTGGTCTCGGTGTTCTCTGTGGTGAAAACAAAACCGTGAAAACGCGGAAGATCAAGCCAGGGTCGGAAAATGCGAACGCTGGAATTGTCGAATGTCCCTCCTTTTCCGCCCAGGGCCCGCTTTACCTTTACGTAAAGGTAAAGTACCCTCCGGGCCATGGCGGAGACATACGGCATCCGGGACCTGGCGCGCGAGTTCGGCGTCACGACGCGCACCATACGCTTCTACGAGGACAAGGGCCTGCTGGCGCCCGTGCGCCAGGGCCAGCGGCGCATCTACGCGCCCCGGGACCGGGTGCGCCTGAAGCTGATCATGCGCGGCAAGCGCCTGGGGTTCTCCCTCGAGGAAATCGGCGAGATCATCGACCTCTACGACACCGACCCCACGGAGGTGGCGCAGCTCCGCCTCTTCCTCGAGAAGATCGCCGAACGCCGCGCCGTGCTGGCGCGCCAGCAAA
>JACZQZ010000151.1 GCA_022545455.1 Pseudomonadota bacterium | reverse complement strand
TCTGCATCCGGTCGAGGATGACCTGGTTGACCTGGTTCATCCCGTTGGCGGTGAGCGCCAGCATGGGTTCGATCGAGCCTTCCGGCTCAGCTCGCTTGAGGGGGATTACGTCGGCAGACATTTCGGCTTGGCCATGGTCTGCCCAAGCTTTCTTGGCAAGACGCGATTTGGTGTTAGCGTGGCAAGCATGACCTCAGCCGACCAGCCCGATCGCGTCCTCGCCGGTTTCCGCAAGAGCATCGACAATATCGATGCCGCGCTTATCCATATGCTCGCCGAACGGTTCCGCATCACCCAGGCGGTCGGGGCCTACAAGGCGAAGGCCGCTCTCCCGCCCGCCGATCCGGGCCGCGAACACGCCCAGATCGTACTGCAGGCCCTCCACGTCCTCGACGGGCTCGAATGCGGGCTCGCCGTCGTAGGTCACATTCAGCGACGCATCGTCTCGGCGGACGGCCGTGGTCTGCGGGGTAGTGGCGGTCACCGACCAGGAGATCAGCCAGTGTGTCCACCGGATCAGGAAGCGCGTTGAGCCGGACCCCGGGGCACCGCGCTATGTCGAACTCATGCGCGGCTTTGGATACCGGTTGAACCCGCTGGGCTGAAGCTTCTTCCGGAAGCGCCGGAACCTCCCTGGACGCCGCCGCGGCGGCCGCCTCCGGCCCGGCGAAGCGGAACACGAACGCGAGCGCGACATCGGCCCGAGAGTGCGACATGCGGTGGAATCCGTCGGGCTCGATCCGGACGCAGTGGTGGAGGTGATCTCCAAGGGTGCTGCCCAATCGTGGCAGATGGAGAATCGGGCCCACACGATGGCCGAAGGCGAGTTCGAGTTTGGCTTTGCGGTCGACTGGATGCGCAAGGACCTCGACATCACCCTGCGTACCGGTCGTGCCTATCAAGCCAGACTGCCTTTGACCGCGCTGGTCGATCAGTTCTATGCGGACGTCCAGGCGAAAGGCGGTAGCCGTTGGGATACTTCGAGTTTGATTTCCCGCTTGTCGGACTAACCTCGGTAAGCGGTCTAGCGTTTGTCCATCGGGACGTAATCACGTTTAGAGGGACCGCGATAGAGTTGCCGCGGCCGGCCGATACGGTAGGGGCTGCTGATCATCTCGTTCCAGTGCGCAATCCACCCTGGTGTGCGACCGGTGGCGAAGATCACGGTAAACATCTCGACCGGGATGCCAATCGCTTTCAGAATGGTGCCGGAATAGAAGTCGACGTTGGGATAGAGCTTCTTTTCGACGAAGTACTCGTCCTCCAGCGCGATACGCTCCAGTTCCATGGCCAGTTCCAGGAGCGGCGTGTCCCTCATGCCCAGCTCGTCCAAGACCTCGTGGCAGGTTTTCTGCATGACCTTGGCGCGCGGATCGTAATTCTTGTAGACCCGGTGGCCGAAGCCCATGAGGCGGAAGGGATCGTCCTTGTCCTTGGCGCGCTTGATGTATTCGGGAATGTGGTCCTTGGAACCGATCTCCTCGAGCATGTTCAGGACCGCCTCGTTGGCGCCGCCGTGGGCGGGACCCCACAGCGAGGCGATGCCGGCGGCGATGCAGGCAAACGGATTGGCGCCGCTGGAGCCGGCCAGGCGCACCGTGGAGGTGGAGGCGTTCTGCTCGTGATCGGCGTGCAGGATAAGGATGCGGCGCATGGCCCGGGCCAGCACCGGGTTGACGCTGTACTCCTCGCACGGCGTCGCGTACATCATGTGGAGAAGGTTTTCCGAAAATTTGAGGTCGTTGCGGGGGTATATGAACGGTTGGCCCAGGGAATACTTGTAGGTCATCGCCGCGATGGTCGCCATCTTCGCGATCAGCCGGTGCGACGCGACCATGCGGTGGTGCGGGTCGGTGATGTCGGTGCTGTCGTGGTAAAACGCCGACAGGGCCCCGACCACGCCGCACATCACCGCCATGGGATGGGAATCGCGCCGGAAACCGCGGAAGAAATAGTTGATCTGCTCGTTGACCATGGTGTGGTAGGTGATGTCGCGTCTGAACTTCTCCTTCTCCTCGACGCTCGGCAGATTCCCGTACAGCAGGAGGTAGCAGACCTCCATGAAGTCCGACTGTTCGGCCAGCTCCTCGATGGGGTAGCCGCGATACAGCAGGATGCCCGCATCGCCGTCGATATAGGTGATCCTGGATTCGCAGCTTCCCGTCGACGTGAACCCGGGATCGTAGGTGAAGCAGCCGGTTTCCGCATACAACTTGCGCACGTCGATGACGTCGGGGCCGGTGGTGCCCTTGATCACCGGCAGTTCGAAGGTGCGCCCCGTGCTGTTTTCGGTAAGCGTGAACGTTTCCGCGGCGGGCGTGGCGAGCTCGGCGGATTTCGTAGTGCTCATAAGCATCTCCCCTCGGGACGTGGGCGGTTGGAGCGGATGTCAATTCCTTGGCTTGGCGGCCGCCGGACCGGGGGCGCGGCGGCCCGCTTGTTTAACGAGTTAAGGGCTCTCCAGGACGTCATCAAGGCGGCCCAGCGTCTCTTCCCTGCCCAGGACCACCATGACGTCGAAAATTCCGGGCGACACCGTGGCGCCGCTCAGCGCGGCACGCAACGGCTGGGCGAGCTTTCCCAGTGCGATCTGTTCCTCTTGCGCCAGGCCGCGGGTGGCGGCCTCGACGGCTTCGGCGTTCCACCCACCGATCGCGGCCAGGCTCCGGCGCAGCCGGGCCAGGCGCCGGCGCGCTTCCCCGTCCAGCACCCGGGCCGCCTTTTCGGTTAGAGGCTGAGGTCGCTCCCTGGCATAAAACATAGCATTTTCAGTCAGTTCCGTGACTGTCTTCGCGCGTTCTTTCAAGCCTGACATGCCTTTTTCTAACCGACTCGGCGCATCCTGCGCAAGCTTTCCGTCAAGCATCTCGGCAAGCCCGGGGAGGATCAGCTCGATCAGTCTTTCGTCGTCGGCCCGGCGCAGGTAATGGCCGTTGAGGTTGCTCAACTTGGCGAGATCGAAACGCGCCGGCGCGCGGCCGACGCCGTCCAGGTCGAACCACCGGATCGCCTGCTCGGTGCCGATGATTTCGTCATCCCCGTGGCTCCAGCCCAGGCGCAGGAGATAGTTGCACAGCGCCTCGGGAAGATAGCCCATTTCCCGGTACGCTTCCACCGCCAGGGCCCCGTGCCGTTTCGACAGCTTGCCCCCGTCGGGCCCGTGAATTAAGGGGATGTGGGCGAACGCCGGCGGCTCCCAGCCCAGCGCGTGGTAAAGCTGGGTCTGGCGGAAGGCGTTGGTCAGATGGTCGTCGCCGCGAATCACGTGGGTGATTCCCATGTCGTGGTCGTCCACCACCACCGCCAGCATGTAGGTGGCGGTGCCGTCGGCGCGCAGCAGCACCATGTCGTCCAGTTGGTCGCTGGCCACCCTGACCTCGCCCTGGACATGGTCCTGGATCACGGTTTCCCCTTCCCGGGGCGCCTTGAAGCGGATGACCGGATCGACGCCCTGCGGCGCCTCCGCCGGGTCGCGGTCGCGCCATCGTCCGTCGTACAGCATGGACCGGCCGGATTTTTTCGCGTGCTCGCGCATTTCGGCCAGCTCTTCGGGCGTGCAGTAGCAGCGGTAGGCCTTGCCGTCGGCCAGGAGGCGTTCGGCCGCCTCGGTGTGACGGGCGGCGCGCAAGAACTGGGACACCACGTCGCCGTCCCAGTCCAGGCCCAGCCACCGCAGGCCGGCGATGATGGCGTCCACGGCTTCGTCCGTGGACCGCGCGCGGTCGGTGTCCTCGATGCGCAGGCGAAACCGGCCGCCGTGATGCTTGGCGTAGAGCCAGTTGAACAACGCCGTGCGGGCTCCGCCGATGTGAAGGAAGCCCGTGGGCGAAGGGGCAAAGCGGGTAACCACCGTCATGGTACGATCTGTGGTAGTGTACATTGGCGGAATGGCGGCTGAGGTGTACCACATTCCAAACCTACTGGCACCAAGAGCATGCCGCCTTGACCCCGGTCATGCGTCCTTAGTTCCGCGCTAAGCCGGGGTTGGGGAACGGCGGCCAACCGCCCGACGGTTCATTGGCGCGGCCGGGGCAAGGTGATAGGGGGGACTGGAAGCGATGGCCAAAATCGTACTCGTAACCGGCGCCAGCCGTGGCATCGGCGCCTCGGTCGCAACGCTTGCGGGCAAGGCGGGATATACCGTCTGTGTCAATTACCGCGAACGCGCCGACAAGGCCGAAGAGGTGGTGGCGCGAATCGAGGCCGCCGGCGGCCGCGCCGCGACTTTCCAGGCCGATGTCTCGGTGGAGAAGGACGTGGTGCGGATGTTCGAAGAGGTCGACGCCAGGTTCGGTCCGGTGAGCGCCCTGGTCAACAACGCCGGCGTGATGATCGCGCACAAGGTCATCGACATGGACGCGGACATGCTCAACCGGTTGTGGGCGATCAACGTCACCAGTTGTTTCCTGTGCGCGCGGGAGGCCGTACGCCGGATGTCGAAAAGCCACAACGGGTCCGGCGGCGCGATCGTCAATATATCGTCCATCGCCGGCAAAAAGGGCGGCCGCGGCGAGCGCGTCCACTACGCGGCCAGCAAGGGCGCCGTCAACACGATGACCATTGGCCTTGCCGCCGAGGTGGCCGGGGAAGGCATTCGCGTCAATGCCGTGCTGCCCGGCCTCGTCGACACCGACTTACACGAGCCCTTCGGCGGCAAGGCGCGCGTCGACAGGATCGGACCGACGATCCCCCTCGGCCGTGCCGGCCTGCCCGACGACGTGGGCGCGGCGGTCGTCTGGCTGTTGTCCGACGAAGCGTCCTTCATCACCGGCGCGCTTCTGGAAATAGGCGGCGGGTCTTAAGAGTCGGGGCGCCCGAACACCCTCCCGCACAGGTTTCGCGCCGCCATGACACCATCGCCGCCCCGAATACCGCCGAGGCCGCGCGTGTCCGCGAAGGCCGCCCTTGCGGCCGCGATGGGGCGCCTGGAAGCGGCGCTGGCCGGGGAACGGGAGCGTTGGGCGCTGTGGCTGCCGGTCTGCCTGGGCCTTGGCGTCGCGCTGTACTTCGCCCTGGCGGTGGAGCCGCCGTTGTGGCTGGGTGCGGCGGGCGTGGCCGAAGGCGGTGATAAACTGCATCGCACGGGCAGGATTGTCGGCGCAATCCTTCAGCAGGGCTGCGTTGACCGTCATCCTCGCCCCCACCCCGACCAGCACCAGCGCCTCGGCTCGCCGAGCGCAGCGCGCAGCGCCAGTCAGGCAGCGGCGGAAGCCCGCCGGGCGCTCGATGTGGTGGTCGGCGGGGAACACGCCGAAGCGCAGGACACCCTGCTCTTCTTTGTCTCCCCGACTTGTCCGATCTGCAAGGTGCTGTTGCCCGTGGTCGACTCCATTGCCAAGCGCGAGCGCGGGGCACTTCGCGTCATCTACGCGAGCGACGGAGATCGTGGGGAGCATCGGGAATTCGTGGTG
>JACZQZ010000150.1 GCA_022545455.1 Pseudomonadota bacterium | reverse complement strand
GGGCGCCCACCACGGACTACCCCTGAAGGCGTGCTCTTGCGTTTTGCTACCCACCAATTCCATCATGAGTTCATCCATCTTTAGCTCCTCCTGGGCGTTATCCCAGTTTCAGAAAACACACCTCTAATGAGACCGCATTGATCTAGGTCTAATTAACAGGGAACTTCCCCTAATCCCGATCACCGGGCGCGGTGCGGCCTCTCTGGTCCGCGCCGGAACCCGCGTTCCATCGAAACATCCCGTTCAATTGGTTGACGCCACGGAAAGGCCGTCTCGGCTCTCCGGCGCGACACCTGCCGGACGGGCGACGATCAGCTTGATGATGTCGTGGTACAGGTACCGCGCCTCTACGAGCTCGAGCCCGGCTTGCGCGAGATATCGCTCGGTACGGCGATCGAAGGCCGCGCCATAGGCCCATCTGACCCATGGCACCCAGAACCGCATGACGGTCCGTCTGATCGGATTTTTGGAATAGCTGTATTCGAGCAGCCGAAACTGCCCGCCCGGCTTGCAAATTCGCGCCAGCTCCCGCAGCGCGGGAAGCTGCTGGTGGGGCTCCAGGGCACAGAACAGGAAGGTGGCGACGATCGCGTCGAAATGTCGATCCGGGAATGTCGTCGCCAGAACGTCCATTTCCAGGAGCTCGACCGTCTTGCCCAGCTTGCCGCGACGTTTCCGCGCTTGGGCGAGCATGCCGGAACTGACGTCGATCCCCACGACCCGGCCGCCCTCGGGATAGAACGGCATGTTGCGGCCGGTTCCGACGCCGGCATCCAGTATGGTTCCGGACAGGCCATCAAACAGCAGCGGTCTCAGCGGCCTGTAACGGCAAGATTCAAACCCGAAGTCGAGCAGATCATAGAGGCCCGCGATACGATCGTATGTCGACCGAGCGGCGGCCCTGTATGTGGCGGGCTCCAGAGCTGTCCCAGGCTCGATCTTGAGCGCGGTCATGACCTGGTGAACCTGTAATTCATGATCTTGTCACGGTCGGTGTAGTGGGCGCCGAGCTGGCTGCTCCGGGCCAGTTTTCGCACTCAAGATAGGTGAGTGGGTGGAAGAACCTGCGTCATCAGATCGTTGTTCCAGTCGCCCTCGACCCGAACGTGGGCCGCGGCGCCCAGCGCGAAAGCCTCGATCAAGTTGTGGTTCACGTAGGCGTAGAGGCCGGGTTGACGAAACGTGTAAATCGCCGCGCCAGCCGACCCGCCGCGAATGAACCAGGTCTCCAGGTTGGTCGCCGGCACATCGTCGAATGAACCGGTTTCCCAGACCAGATCCCCGTGGCCGCCGATCAGATGCGGGCGGGTGTCGCGATTGGCCTGGGCGTGGATCAAGAGCACCGTTTCGCCGACCTTCGCCGTCATCGCGTTGTCGCCGGTTAACGCGCCGACCCGGCCGTTGAACACCACATGGCTCGGTGTCAGCGTCTTCATTCGCCGCAGGGTGTCGTCAAACGAATCGAGCAGATCCTCGTAACGCTTGAACGCGCCGTTTTCGTCTTCGGGTACGTAAAAGTCCTGCTCGCCGATGTAGTAGGCCCGGTCGTAACGTACGGGATTGCCCAGGTGGTCTTTCAGCCCGTCGCGCGGCAGCACCATCAAGGCGCCGTTCATGCCGGAGATCACGTGCCACGGCACCATGATGCCGCCAGGTGCACAATGGTAGACAAAGACGCCGGGCTTGGTGGCTCGGAACCGCAGGACAGCTTTTTCGCCCGGTTGAACGTGGGTCAACGCGCCGCCCCCCATCGCCCCGGTCGAGGCGTGGAAGTCGATGTTGTGTTCGAGGCTGCTGCTCTCCGGGTTCTCCAAGGTCAGCTCCACATAGTCGCCTTGATGGACGACGATCAACGGTCCGGGGACGGAGCCGTTGAACGTCATCGCCTGAACCTCTGTGCCGTCGTCGTCGATTACCATGGCCTTCTCTTCGATGACCAAACGCACCTGGACCACTTTCGGCGCGCCAATCGCTTCCTGATCGTGGGCCGGAACGAATGGCGGCGGGACGAGCTTCTGACGCACGTGTTCCAGAAGATCGACATTCATGGGTTCGTTGCTTGCGGTGCCTCCGGAGGGACGATCCGGTTCCTGCTTGAAATGTCCCCGTTGCATGTCGAGAGGATTGGCCGCGACGCCCATGGCGCCGGCGAGCACCGTCGCCGCACCGACTCCGGAGGCCGTGGTAAGGAGCTGCCTGCGGGATAAACGGGTCATCTTTCTATCTCCTGTACGGATGTCGTTCGCTTGCACTGTGTTTTCTACGCGCGTTGGCAGGAGGCCGCATTGATCTGGGTTAAGTTGCGGCCACGGCGCAGTTGGGGAGGGTCAAGACCCCCGCCCGTGTCTCTTGTTGTCGCGGAATTCCCCGTCGTAGCGGGCGCACGGACGCACTGGCCCCCTTATCCTTACGCCGGCATTCCGCCGTCAGTGCCTCAATCCCTCGGTACCGTCTTCGACAAGGCGTTTTACCTGCTCGTAGATCAGCATCCATGTGTTGTGGCCATCGGCGTATCCGGCCTCTAGTAATTCATTGGCGCGCTGCTTGGCCTCGGCCGGCGCGTCCTTGCCGAACCGATCGACGAAATTTCGGGCGGCTTGGGGAATTTTAGTGTCCTTGGTCATTGTCCTCTCTAATGGCGCACACGGTACGGGGCAATTGGCCCGGATCCAGCAAGGGCCGGAACTGAGAATGCGGGGGGCCGGGTTGCGCTGCATTCGGGTCACCAGTGTGGTCATGGAACCTTGACCCTAGAGGCGACGGCTGTCGGTCTCCTTGACCTCAGTCAAGTACCTGCGGCCCGCGCGTCAGCGGGCGCGACGGTGAGCCGGCACCCATAAAGACCGCTTGATTATGATTGTGGGCGACTATCGCCCGCGTTAGGTTTCATAACAGGCAATCAGCGGAAATATGGCCAACGACGCCGCCCCATGTCGAGAAGCAACGGGTTCCCTGAGGGGCCGGAAGGACGACCCCGACTATGAACGACGGTGACAAATCCGCGACCTCTGTGAACTGCTTTACGTGCCAGGCTCGGGGCCGCACCGAATGGTGTGTCTTGACCGACGAAGAGCTGGCGCTCGTGGACCAGGGTAAGGTCTGCCGCCAGTACCTTCCCGGCGACGTGATCTTTCACGAGGGTGATGAATGTCATGGGGTTCATTGCATCGAAAGCGGCCTGGTCGGTATTCGCAAAATGGATGCGGGCGGCAAAGAGATCCTGCTCAGGCTCAGCCATCCGGGGGACACCATGGGCTATCGGTCGTTCCTGGCCGGCAACGATCACAACAACAGCGCCGAGGCCCTCGAGCAGTCGGTCATCTGTTTCGTCAGTGGCGCGACCGTGCGCTCCTTGCTGAAGAAAAATCCGACTCTTGGTCTGCGGTTCCTGAAACACGCGGCAAGGGACCTCGATGACGCCGAGGAAAAGGTCCTGCAAAGCACGACACTCCCCGTCCGCGCGAGGTTTGCCCACCTCCTGTTGGTGCTGAAGGATCGTTACGGGGTTACCGGCGAGGACGGCGCGCTGGTTTTGGAATTGCCGTTGTCCCGCCAGGACATGGCGGCGATGATCGGCATCCGGCCCGAATCCATGTCCAGGACCATTCGCAGCTTCGAAGAGGACGATATCGCCCATTTTTCCGGCCGTCGGGTGCATGTGGCCCGGATCGACGATCTGATCCGGGAGCTGGAGCACTCGGCCGAGCTCTGATCTCCACAGATGGCCCGGGTGGACCCAGGGGCCGCCGCCCGAACGGGCGCGGCGGCGCGGGCCCATGTGGGAGCCTTCATTTTTCGCCGGTTTTGCTTTACGGTGCGCCGTCGCCGGCGCGGCGTTTGCCGACGGTTTGGACCCCGATGACCCTATTCACAGGCCGGAATCTTGTCTGCGTCCGGGGCGAGCGGCGTGTGTTCGCGGGCCTCGATTTCACCGTCGATGCGGGCGGCGCCCTGGTGCTGGCCGGTGCCAACGGCAGCGGCAAGTCGAGCCTCCTGCGCCTGATGGCGGGACTGTTGCGCCCGGCGTCCGGGGCCCTTGCCTGGGACGGCGCGGCCACCGCCGCCGACCCCGAGGCCCACCGCGCCCGGCTGCACTACGTGGGGCATCTGGACGCGGTGAAGCCGGTGCTGACGGTGGCGGAGAACCTGCGCTTCTGGGCCGGTCTCAGGCCGTGGCGGCGGGCCGGGAATCCCGGGGACGGTGTCGGCCCGGCACTGGAGACCTTCGGCATCGCCCATCTGGCCGACGTTCCCGGCCGCTTTCTCTCGGCCGGGCAGAAGCGGCGCCTCACCCTGGCCCGCATCGTCACCGCGCCGGCGCCCCTGTGGCTGCTGGACGAACCGACCACGGCCCTGGACGAGGCGGCCACCGCCAGCCTGGAGGAGGCCATCGCCGGCCACCGGGCCGGCGGCGGCATGGTGGTGGTCGCCACCCATACCAGAATGGCCGTGGACGGCGCCCGGGTGCTGGATCTGTCCGGTTTCGCCGTGCGCTCCCAGGGCGCCGGGGAGCCCGGTTCGTGAACCGGTTCCTCCACATCGCGCGCCGGGACGTGCGCCTGGCGTTCCGGCAAGGCATCGGCGGCCTCATGGCGGTCATGTTCTTCGTGCTGGCGGTGGTGTTGTTCCCCGTCGGCGTCGGGCCCGAGGCCAACATGCTGGCGCGCATCAGCGCCGGGGTCATCTGGGTGGCGGCGCTCCTCGCGTCCATGCTTTCCCTGGAGCAACTGTTCCAGGCCGATTTCGAGGACGGCAGCCTGGAATTGCTGGCCTTGACCCCGATGCCGCTCGAGGTCGTCGTCCTGGCCAAGGTGACCGCCCACTGGCTGACCACCGGCCTGCCCCTGATCGCCGCCGCCCCGCTGCTGGCGGTGCTCCTGCACATGAACACGGACGGCTTCGCCGTGCTCGTCGTGGCGCTGGCCCTGGGGACGCCTTCTTTGAGCCTGGTCGGGGCCGTGGGCGCGGCGCTGATCCTGGGGTCCAGGCGCGGCGGCGTGCTGCTGTCGCTGCTCATCCTGCCGCTCTATATTCCGGTGCTGATCTTCGGCGTCGGCGCCGTGGACGCCGCCCTCGCCGGATTCACCGTGCGCCCGCAGTTGCTCGTCCTCGGCGCCTTTTTCCTGGCCGCCCTGCCCCTTTGCCTGTGGGCGGCGGCGGCGGCGCTGCGCCAGGCGTTGGAGTAGGGGTTCCCCGACAATTCCGGGAGTCCCCTGGAAAACCGTGCTTTATACCAAGGAGCGCTGATCATGATTCATAGAGATCGCGTAGGCGGCTCGTCGGGTAGGAGGAAAGTTGCAGGCGATGCGGCGCATCGTCAAAACTTTTCGACGCCCTCCGACGGGCCGCATACGCGACCGCAACGGCGGCTTACCAAGGCTTTCGGACGGCGTCGCGCACGCTTCGCGATGCCCCGCATCGCC
>JACZQZ010000047.1 GCA_022545455.1 Pseudomonadota bacterium | reverse complement strand
CTTGCCACGGGCGCCGACGACCCGGCGGCGGTCTCCCTGTGGCGGGCCCATCTGCGGCGCATGGCGCAGGCGGCGCGGCGGCTGCGCGTGCGTCCGCCGGCCCCCGGCCTGGCCCGGCTCGACCCCCACGCGTTCAGGGCGGCGGTGCTTTTGGTCCTTGTCATCGCGCTCACCGCCGGCCGCGGCGACGCCGCCGACCGCCTGCAGCGGGCGCTCAGCCCGCAGTTCGGCGGCGCCCTGACCGGGCCGCTCACCGTGGACGTCTGGATCACGCCGCCGTCGTATACGGGGCGTGCGCCCATATTCCTCAACCGCGATTCCCAATGGGTCGTGGAAGTCCCCAAGGGCAGCAGCCTGCTGGCCCAGGTCGGGGGATTGGGCGAAGCCCCCCGGCTCAGGGTGGGAGAGCGCGTCACCGAGTTCACCGCCATCGGGCCCGGGGCCGGCGGCGGGTACCGGGTCGAAGCCGTCATCGACGAAGGCGACCGGCTGGTGGTGGACCACGACGGCCGGGAACTGGCCGCATGGCCCCTTCGCGTGCTCCCCGACGCCCCGCCCGAGGTGTACTTTCCCAGGCCGCCGGCGCGCACCGGAAATGCCCACTTGCGTCTCGATTACGAGGCCAACGACGACTATGGACTTACCGGGGTGACGGCGGTGATCCGGCGCGCCGACGGCCTCTCGGTGGCGGGCGGGGAGTCCGAAATCCGTCTGTCGCTGCCGCTGTCCGACCTCGGCTCGACCTCGGCCGAGGGAACCAGCATCCACAACCTCACCGCCCACCCGTGGGCGGGCCTGGTGGTACGGGTGCATTTAACGGTGATGGACGGGCGCGGGCAGACGGGCGAGAGCGGAACCGTCGAACTGGCGCTGCCCGAGAGGATCTTCAACCACCCGGTGGCGCGGGCCATCGTCGAACAGCGCAAGAAACTCGCCACCCCGTCCGCCGCGGTGCGGGCGGAGGTGGCGGCGGCCCTGGAATCGATCGCCGCCAATCCCCTGCACTTTTTCGACGACACGGTGGTTTATCTGGCGCTGCGCGTCGCCCGCGCACGCCTTACCTTCGATGACCGCGACGAGGCCGTCGTTTCGGTGCAGAGGCTTCTTTGGGACACGGCGCTGCGCATCGAGGACGGCGAACTCTCCATCGCCGAGCGCGACTTGAAGGAGGCCCAGGAACGCCTGATGGCGGCGCTGCGCCGTGACGCCGATCCTGAGGAAATCGAGCGCCTCATGGACGACCTGCAACGGGCGCTGGAAAAGTACCTGGCCGCCCTGACCGACGAACTGACGCGCCAGGGGAGGGCGATGGAAGTGCCCCTGGGCGCGAAAATGCAGCTCATGGGAAAAGACGAGTTGCAGCAATTGATCGAAGAGGCGCGCGAGCTGGCCCGCACCGGCGCCGTCGACGCCGCGCGGCGGGTGCTGGCCGACCTGCAGCGGCTTTTGGACGGTATCCGCGCCGGCGCCCTCAGCGGCCCGTCCCAGGAGGCCGCGCGCAAGGCGCGGCGGCTGATGGACGGGCTGCGCGACCTGACACGGCGCCAGCAGGGACTCCTGGACAACACGTTCCGCCGGTTGCGCGACTCCCGCGGCGCGATGCAGATGCCGGGGGGAGGTGAGGGACAGGGCCCGGAGCGCCGGCCGGGAGCCGGAAACGGCACCGCCGAGCAGGACGGCCTGCGCCGCAGACTCGGCGGCCTGATGTTGCGGCTGGACGAATTCCTGGGCGCCATCCCAAGGCCCTTTGGCAAGGCCGAGCGCGCCATGCGGGATGCCGTGGACGCGCTTGCCGTGGACCGTCCGGACAAGGCGGTGCCGGCGCAGACGGAGGCCCTGGACCAACTGCGCCAGGGCATTGACGGCGTGGCCGAACAGGTCGTCCGGCGCCTGGGCGGTCTCAGCGGCGCGCTCAGGAACCGGCCCGGAGCCGGCCGCGATCCTTTCGGGCGCCGTCCCGGCGGCGCCTACGGCGCCCGCATCGACGGTGCGGTGAAGATTCCCGATCAGATGGAGGTGCGCCGGGCCCGGGAAATCATCGACGAGTTGCGCCGCCGGGCCGGCGAACGCCAGCGCCCGAAGACCGAGCGGAACTACATCGAAAGGTTGTTGCGGCAGTTTTAGTGCCCTCTATCACAATAAGAGAGTACTAGAGGCGAAATGCGCGGCGGGGGCCGGCCGCACGGATCATCCCTTGGTGTTTTCCTCTTCGCGGGTGAAGAAGACCTCCGCGCCGCGCGCCGTTGCCGGCGGGTTCAGCAGGCGGGCATGGAAGGTGATGGTATCGCCGGGACCGAGCCGCCTTTTCGATGGTGAGACAACCATGGACTGAACCAGGTCACGGTCGGCGTCGTAGATGGCGACGCGGATCAGGGGCACGTCGCGCGGCACGTCGGAAATGTTGGCGATGATGCCGCGCACCACCAGCACGTCGGTTCCGTTCTCGACGTCGCGCTCCGGCTTCACGTTGCGGAATTCCAGCCCATCACCCAAAGTGCCGGCGGAGAGACCCACCGCCGCGTACCACCGCTCCGCCTGCGGCCAATAGGCGATGATAGACCCGCGCCCGAAGTACAGCCCGGCGGCGAGCACGACCAGGACCACCGCCGCCGAGACGGCGATGCGCAGGCCGAGCCCCATCTTTTTTTCCCCGTCCGACTGCGGCGGGGGAGTGGTGATCCCCTGCGGGATGGGTTCGGGCTCGGGCATATCCTCCGGCGTGTCCACCGCGCCGGGTTTGTCCTCGTCCTCGTCCCCGTCGCCTGCGGCGGCCTCCGCCGGCTCCGGCTTCTCCGCCATCATGGCGTCCAGGGCTTCCTCGGACAGGGGTTCGGCCTCCTCCTCCCCAGCCGGCGCCCCGTCTTCGCCCCCCGCTTCCTCCGCGTCCGCCGCAGCCGCTTCAGGCGCGGTTTCCGCTTCGGGCTTGGATTCGGGCTTGGCTTCGGGCTTGGATTCGGGTTCGGCCTCCGGTTCCGGCTTCGTCTCGGGTTCGGGCTCGGGCGCCGGTGCGGGCTCGGGCGCCGGTGCGGGCTCGGGCGCCGGTGCGGGCTCAGGCTCAGGCTCAGGCTCAGGCTCAGGCTCAGGCTCAGGCGCCGGTGCGGGCGGCGGTGGCGCCGCAGCCGTTCGCTCGGGGGTAGCGGCAACAGGTTCCTGCAGCCACTGCTTGCCGCACTTGGAGCAGCGCACGACCGTTTCCCCGCTGCCAAGCAGGTGGAGATCGATGGAGTAAAATGTCGAACAGGCCGGGCAGGTTATAATCATCGGCGGCAGGCTGTGACGGCTGTGCGTTTATAGGCTTTCACCCCCGGCAAAGCAACCCGTGGCGGGGCGGGAGAGCGCTGGACGAAAGGGCGGGACACGTGTCATTGTGGGCCGGAAAACCGGGAGCGAATTGGTGACCACCGAGGGCAGCGACTGCGTGGTTCGCTTCGAGAGTGTGGGCCTGCGCTATGGCCTGGGACCGGAGGTCCTGCAGGACATTTCGTTCGCGCTCGCGCCCGGCTCGTTCCATTTCCTGCTCGGGGCGAGCGGCGCCGGCAAATCCACACTGCTCAAGCTGATGTACCTGGCGCTGAAGCCGACCAGGGGCCTGATTTCGCTGTTCGGGCACAACATGGCCACCACCTCGCGCCGCCAATTGCCGGCTCTGCGCCGGCGTATCGGCGTCGTTTTTCAGGACTTCCGGCTCTTGCATCACCTTTCGGCCTTCGACAACGTGGCCCTGCCGCTCAGGGTCGCCCGGGTGCGGGAGAACGAGATCCGCAAACATGTGGTCGAGCTGTTGACCTGGGTCGGGCTCAAGGACCACGTGAACATCCGTCCGACCATCCTGTCGGGCGGGCAGCAGCAAAGGGTGGCCATCGCCCGCGCCGTCATCGCGCGGCCAAAACTGCTGCTCGCCGACGAACCCACGGGCAACGTCGATGACCGGATGGCCATGCGGCTTATGCATCTGTTCGAGGAGCTCAACAAACTGGGAACCACCATCGTCATCGCCACCCATAACGAAACCCTGGCCGGGCGCCTTGGGCATCCCCGCCTGCGCCTCGACGCCGGGTGGCTGGACGCGGGCACGCCCGACCAGCAGGCCGCCGGCAAAACCGCGGCCGGTGCCTTCGCGGCGGCCACGTCCAAGTCGCGCGCGGAACAGAGTTCGGAAAGCGCCGTCTGAATGTGGGCCCGCCGCTCCGACCTGCCGCTCGACCATGACGCGCCGGGCCGGTTTTTGCCTTGGCTCATCGCCTTCATGGTCTATCTGGCGGCCCTGGCCCTGGCCGGGATGCTGCTCCTCGACGCCATGGCGGCGCGCTGGGACACGGGGATGGGCGACACGCTGACGGTGCAGATCGCGCCCGCCGACAGCCCGGAAAAGGACGCCCTCAGGGTGCGCGCGACGCTCGGCATCCTGCGCTCGTTTCCCGGCGTGGCCCGGGCCCAGCCCATCGACGAGGGACGGCTCATGGACCTGCTGGAACCGTGGCTGGGGCCGGGCGGCGCCACCAAAGACCTGCCGTTGCCCCGCCTCATCGACGTGGAACTGAAACCGGGCGCCCAGGTGGACGCCGCCGCACTGGCGAAGCGCCTTGCCGCGGCCGTGCCCGGCACCGCCGTAGACGACCACGGGGTTTGGCTGGAGCGGCTGATCCGCCTTATCCGTACGGTGGAGGCCCTGGCCACGGCGGTGCTGCTGCTCATCGGCCTGGCCACCGCGGGTACCGTGGTGTTCACCACCCGCACCGGGCTTTCCATCCACCGTGAGGCGATCGAGGTGTTGCACCTGATCGGCGCCCAGGACACGTACGTCGCCCGGCAGTTCGCCGGCCGCGCCCTGGCCATGGGGCTGCGCGGGGGCGTCATAGGGCTGGTTTTCGCCGTGCCCACGTTGCTCGGCATCGGCTACCTGGCGACGCGCATGCAGGCCGGCCTCCTGCCCGACGTTTCGTTGGGTCCGCAACACTGGGCGGCCCTTGCCGGCCTGCCGCTGGTGGTGGCCGCCATCGCCATGGTGACCGCCCGCCTGACCGTGATGCGAACCCTGGCCCGGATGTTGTAGCGCCAATGGCGGCCTTGACCTTCCGGCGCCGCCGGCGCACCCGGCGGACCTTGGTATACTTGGCCATCGCCGCGCTGATCGCCGCCGTCGCCTGGACCGCCGGCCTGTTCCGCTTTGCCGCCGCCATTCCTGCGCAAGTGGCGGACCCCGGCATCCGCACCGACGCCATCGTGGTGCTGACCGGGGGCAGCGGACGGCTGGCCGCGGGCCTGGAACTGCTGGCCGCAGACAAGGCCGAAAAACTGTTCGTTTCCGGCGTCTACCTCGGTGTGGACGTGGACACGCTCCTCGAACTGTCGCAGCGGACGCCCGACGAGCTCAAGTGCTGCGTGGAGATCGGTCACAGCGCCGGCAACACCGCCGGCAACGCCGCCGAGACCGCGACCTGGGTAAGGGACCAGGGATACCGCAGCCTGCGCATCGTCACCTCCAATTATCACATGCCGCGGACCCTGCTGGAATTCCGCCACGTGCTGCCGGACGTCATGCTCGTTCCCCATCCCGTGTTCCCCGAGAACGTCAAGCAGGACCGCTGGTGGGCTTGGCCCGGCACCGCCAGTCTCATCATCAGCGAATACAACAAGGTGCTTCTCGCCTGGACGGGCCATCTGGGCGCCCGGTTGTTCACCGGGAACGGGGCGTCGTGAGCCTAGTCATGCCTGTCCTGCGCTCACTGCTGTTCAACCTGTACTACGTCGCCTCGTTCGTGCTGACACCCCTGGTGCTGTGGGTGTGCCTGCCGTTGCCGCGGCCCTACATGCAAAAGGGCGTGCGCCTGTGGGTGCGGAGCCTGAACGTGGGCCTGGAATGGATCGCCGGGTTGGCGTACGAGGTGCGCGGCCTGGAAAACGTGCCCGAGGGGGCGGCCGTATTCGCCTGCAAGCACCAATCGGCCTGGGAAACGACCGTCTTCTATGTCTTGGCCGACGACCCCGTCTACGTTCTCAAGAAGGAACTGCTCTTCATTCCGTTCTGGGGATTGGTGGCGCGCAAGTGCAAGGCCATCGGCGTCGACCGCGCCGGGGGCATCGGCGCCCTCAAACGGCTGGTGAGGGACTCTTCGGCGGCCCTGGACGCCAACCGCCAGGTGATCATCTTCCCCGAGGGCACCCGTATGGCGCCGGGAAAGACCCGGCCCTATCATCCGGGGATCGCCGCGGTCTACGCCGCCACGGAAGCCCCGGTGGTGCCGGTGGCGTTGAACTCGGGCCTGTTCTGGGGACGGCGCCGGTTCCTCAAGCGGCCGGGGGTGATCACCCTGGAATTCCTTCCGCCCGTGCCCCGCGGCCTCGACCGCCGCGCCTTCTTGACCGAGCTGCAGGCCCGCATAGAGACCGCGTCCGAGCGCCTGAGGGCGGAGGTGGAAGTCAAGGTCGGCGCAGAATCCACGGGCGTCCGGACCCGCCCTTGACGCCCCCCGGAAGAAGAATGGGCGGACCGGCACACGAACGGCCCTTGTGGGCAGATTTGTGGACAAGATCGCGGCCGGAATTGTGAATTCCGGGGACAAAAACCCGCCATCCCCTGGTCACCAAGGGATGGCGGGGGGACGCCGGCGCGGGGAAAACTTCGTGGAAACATAACAAGAACAAATTCCTTGACGATGGGAACTCCGTTGCCCTACAGTGGATTCTGGAAAATCCATTGAAAACATTGAGTTTTCAGTGACTTTCGGGCTTCCGGCGGGGGCCTGCGGGGGCGCCGCCCGGGGGACCCGGCGAAGGCAGGGGCCGTGATGGCGAAGGCAGCGTCTATTTCCCAACAGATTTGGGACATGAAATACCGTCTCAAGGCGGCGGACGGCGAGCCTGTGGACAAAACCGTCTCCGATACCTGGCGGCGGGTGGCCCGGGCCCTGGCGGCGCCGGAAACGGACCCGGCGGCCTGGGAGCCGCGGTTCCTCGAGGCCATGGAGGACTTCCGTTTCCTGCCCGGGGGGCGGATTTTTTCCGGGGCCGGCAGCGGCCGCAAGGTGACCCTGTTCAACTGCTTCGTCATGGGCGACATCCCCGACGACATGACCGGCATCTTCGAGCACCTCAAGGAGGCGGCCCTGACCCTGCAGCAGGGCGGGGGCATCGGCTACGACTTCTCCACCCTGCGGCCCAAGGGGGCGCGGGTGCACGGTGTGGGGGCGGACGCGTCGGGGCCGTTGTCGTTCATGGACGTGTGGGACGGCATGTGCCGCACCATCATGAGCGCGGGCTCGCGCCGCGGCGCCATGATGGCGGTGATACGCTGCGACCACCCGGACATCGAGGCCTTCATCGAGGCCAAACGGGAACCCGGGCGGCTGCGCATGTTCAATCTTTCGGTGCTGGTGAGCGACGCTTTCATGCTGGCGGTGAAGGAGGATGCGGCGTGGGAGCTGCATTTCGACGGCGTCACCCTGAAGAGCATTGCGGCACGGGACCTGTGGGACAAGATCATGCGCGCGACCTACGCCTGCGCCGAGCCGGGCGTCGTCTTCATCGACCGCATCAACCGCTTGAATCCGCTGTATTACTGCGAGCGCATCCATGCAACCAATCCTTGTGGTGAGCAACCCCTGCCCGCCTACGGCACCTGTCTTCTCGGTTCGGTGAACCTGGCGCGGCTGGTGTGCGATCCCTTCACCGACGACGCCCGCGTCGACCCGGACGCCCTGGAACACCTGGTGGGCACCGCGGTGCGCATGTTGGACAACGCCATCGAGGTCTCCAGGTTCCCCCTGCCCCAACAGGAGCACGAGGCCAGGACCAAGCGCCGCATGGGCCTGGGCGTCACCGGCCTCGCCGACGCCCTGATCATGTGCGGCGCCCGCTACGGCGGCCGCGAGGCGGTGCGGATGACCGAGGCGTGGATGAAGGCGATCCAGCGCGCCGCCTACCTGGCCTCGACCGGGCTGGCGGCGGAGAAGGGCGCCTTTCCCCTGTTCGACGCCGGGAAGTACCTGGCCGGCGAGGCCGTGGCCGGGTTGGACGACGACGTGCGCCAGGCCATCGCCGCCCACGGCATCCGCAACGCCCTGCTCACCTCCGTCGCGCCGACGGGGACCATATCGCTGTTCGCCGACAACGTGTCTTCGGGCCTGGAGCCGGTATTCAGCTTCACCTACACCCGCCGCCTGCAGGCCGCCGACGGCAGCCGGCGCGAAGAGACGGTCAGCGACTACGCCTACCGCCTGTTCCGGCGGCTGAACGGCGAGAGCACGCCCCTGCCCAACGCCTTCGTCGACGCCCAGGACCTAAGCCCCAACGACCACCTGGTCATGCAGGCGGCGGTGCAGAAGTACGTGGACAGCTCCATCTCGAAGACCATCAATTGCCCGGAAAGCATCTCGTTCGAGGACTTCAAGGACATCTACATGCAGGCCTATGATCTGGGCTGCAAGGGCTGCACCACGTTCCGCCCCAACGAGATCACCGGCGCCGTGCTCGAGGCCGGCGCGGACTCGGGGAAGGGGGACGGGACCGAACAGCACGAGCTGCCCCTCGAGGTGCCGGCGGCCAAGGCGCGGCCCAGGGACATCGGCGATTCCGGGGCCGTCGTCCACATGTTCCAGCCCCTCGACCGGCCCGAGGCCCTGCCCGGGGCCACCTACAAGGTGCAGTGGCCGGAAAGCGAACACGCCATTTACATCACCCTCAACGATCTCATCGACGATAACGGCCGCCGCCGTCCCTTCGAGGTGTTCATCAATTCGAAGAACATGGAGCACTACGCGTGGACGGTGGCGCTGACGCGCATTATCTCGGCGGTGTTCCGGCGCGGCGGCGACGTCTCCTTCGTCGTCGAGGAGCTCAAGGCCGTGTTCGACCCGCGCGGCGGCCACTGGATGGGCGGGCGGTATATCCCCTCGCTGCTCGCCGCCATCGGCGAGGTCATCGAACGGCACATGATCGCCATCGGCTTCCTCGCCGCGCCGGGGACGGCGGCCGAGGCCGCGGAAAAGGTAGCCGTGGCCGCCATGGGCGCCGGACCCGGCGACGGGGCCGGGGCCCGCGGCGCGCCGTTCCGCCAGTGTCCCAAGTGCGGCCAGGCGAGCCTCATCCACCAGGAAGGGTGCGACATCTGCACGTCCTGCACGTATTCCAAGTGCGGCTGAGGCGGCGCCCCGGCGTTCAGGGCCGTTTCCGCGCCTTCGCCTCGGCCAAGGCCAGGATGCGGTGCAGGGGGCCGTCGCGGATGCCCATTTCGTCCAGATGGGCGATGGTGTTGCGCAGGTAGTCGAGGCCCGAGCCGCTGGGGCCGTGCCCCGTCACCACCAGTTCGGCGGCGCGTTCGGCCGCCAGCCTGCCGGCGTACTGTTCGTGGTCCCGGCGGGCGAGGAAGACGTAGGCGGAGACCCGTTGCCCGCCCTCCAGCCGCACGTTCAGGAATTTCGGCGCATACACGCCCGTCACCAGCTCGCGGCCGTCCAGGTACGCCGTCACCGCGTCCGCGTTCTCCGCCGCCACGCGGAAGGCCCGGCCCAGGCAGGAGCCGCCCCGCTCCAGGCCGAGCACCAGGCCCGGGCACTCCGGCGTCCCGCGGTAGCGGACGGAATAGACGCAGAGCGCCCGGTGGTACCCGCGCAACAGGGCCCGCCGCGCCTCCACGTGGGGAAAGTCCGGCCGCCACATGAGCGAGCCGTAAGCGAAAACCCAGATACCGTCCTCCGCGCAAGATACCCCGAATCGGCGGCGAGGCTACCCCCTCGATCCCCGGCGCGCAACGCACTATAAAGGCTTTCTCGCAGTCACACGCCACACCATCCGCACTCCGCCATGGACCCAACCGGCAAGCGCCTCGGCCGACCGGCCGCCATGAGGGCCCTCAAGCCGGGGCTGACCGGCCTTGTGGTGCTGGCCGCCCTCTCCATCGCCTACGTGGTCTTCTGGTTGTTCATGGCCGGCGAGCTGCGCGACGGTGTCGCCCGCTGGTCCGAGGCGCGCCGCGCCGAGGGCTACACGGTGCTCTTCTCCCGCCTGCGCATCAGCGGCTTTCCGTTCGTCCTGCGCCTGGACCTGGAACGGCCGGGCCTGGGCGCCCCGGACGGAGGCGTCCCATGGACCTGGGAGGGCGAGCGGGCGGTTGCCGAGATGCGCCCGTGGAACCTGAGGCACGTCGACATCGACCTGTCCGGCGCCCACACGCTGGGTCTCGTCGTGGCCGGCAGGCCGGTGACGTACACGGGCACGGCCGGGAACCTCACCGGCGTGCTGGTCATGGCCGGCGCCTGGCCGTCGAGCGCCGAAATCCACATCAAGGATCTGGACCTTTCGACGGCCGACGGGGCCGAGCGCGTGGTGGTGAAGCGGGCCGACCTGACGGCGCGGCGCACGGTCGGCAAAACGTCCGACGATGGCGCCTCCGCCCTGGACGTGCGCCTGCACGCCGAAGACGTGCGCGTGCCGGAGAGGCTTTCGCTGCCGCTTGGCAACCACCTCGCCAGGCTGACGGTGGTGGCCGGCCTCCTCGGCCCCATCCCGGCCGGACCGTGGCCGCAATCCCTGGGCAGGTGGCGGGACGAGGGCGGCACCGTGGAGGTGGAGCGCCTCGGCATCACGTACGGGCCGCTGTCGGCGCAGGCCACCGGGACCGTGGCCCTGGACGGCGACATGCAGCCCATCGGCGCCTTCACGGCCAAGGTCCAGGGCTTTCGCGAGACCGTGGATGCGCTGAGGAAACGGGGCCTGGTGCGCCGCCGCGACGCCGTCACCGCCAAGCTGGTTCTGGGGGCCCTCGCCAGGACCCCCGAAGGGGGCGGGCCGCCGACCCTCAACCTGGCGATCACCGTGCAGGACCGCACGCTCTTCGCCGGTCCCGTGGCGCTTGCCCGGTTGCCCGCCATCGACTGGAAGGATTGGGGACCGGCCCGGTGACGCCCCGGCGCATGGCCCGTGGCCCCCGGTCGGAATGTTTGCTATGATCGCCGCGTATGAGGTACCGGCGGGTCATCGGCGCGGCCGTCGCCGTGGCGGCCCTTGTTTCCCTTTCCGCCCCCAGCCTGGGCGGAGAGAAGGGTTTCGTTGCGCCCAAGCACACGCCGTTCCTTACCGGGCAACTTCTGGTGGCGACCCAGAAGCTGGGCGATCCCCGCTTCGCCCACACGGTCATCTACATGGTCGACCACGACGCCAAGGGGGCCATGGGACTGATCGTCAACCGCGCCTATGGGGTCGGCCCCCTGGACAAGCTCCTGAAGGGGTTCGGCATCGAGGACGAGGACGTGGCCGGGTCCATTCGCCTGCACTATGGCGGTCCCGTGGACACGGCGAATGGGTTCATCCTCCACAGCACCGATTACGAGGGTCCCGGCACGCGGGTGGTGAACAAGGAGATGGCGATCACCACCAAGCTGGAGGTGCTCAAGGCCATCGCCAAGGGAGAGGGACCCAAGCGCAGCCTGTTCGCGCTCGGCTATGCGGGCTGGGGTCCGGGCCAGCTGGAAGGCGAAATCGCCCGCGACGACTGGGTGACGGCGCCGGCGGACCAAGACCTGATCTTCAGCGACGACCTGGAAAGCACCTGGGACCGGGCGATCAAGATGGCCGGCGTGGCGTTGTAGGGGGCCGGGGTCCGACGGGGAGCGCCGGCATGGCGGCCCCCTGTTTCACATCAATATCAGGCCTGCTTGGCGTCGATGACGCCGCGGCGGATGGCGCGGGTTCGGGCGAACCAGTCCTCGAGCGTGCCTCCGTCGCCCCGGCGGACGGCGCGGCGCAGCGCCGTCAGGTCCTCGCTGAAGCGGCCCAGCATTTCCAGCACCGCGTCCTGGTTGGTGAGGCAGATGTCGCGCCACATGACCGGGTCCGAGGCGGCGATTCGGGTGAAGTCCCGGAACCCCCCGGCGGCGAACTTGACCACCTCTTTCTGCAGGTCCTCTTCCAGGTCGGTGGCGGTGCCGACGATGGTGTAGGCGATCAGGTGGGGAAGATGCGAGGTGATGGCCAGCACCTGGTCGTGGTGAGGCGCGTCCATCACCTCGATCATCATGCCGGCGCGCCGCCACAGCTCCGCCACCCGGTCCACCGCCCCCTGGTCGGCGTCCGCCGCCGGGGTGAGGATGCACCAGCGGCCTTCGAAGAGCTCGGCGAAGCCGGCCTCGGGTCCCGAGTGCTCGGTGCCCGCCACGGGATGGCCGGGAACCAGGTGGACGCCGTCGGGCAGGTGCTCGCCCACGTCGGACAACACCACCTGCTTGACCGACCCCACATCGCTGACGATGCATCCCTTTTTCAGGCGCGGCGCCATGGCGGCGGCGATTTCGCCGTAGGCGCTGAGCGGCGTACACAGCATCACCAGGTCGGCGCCCTCGACGGCGTCCAGGCAATCGAGGCTGACGCTGTCGGCCAGCCCCAGCTTTACCGCCGTGTCCAGGGTCTGCCGGGTGCGCGCGCAGACGGCGATGTGGCGGGCCAGGCCGTCCCGGCGCACCACCCGGGCCAGGGACGAGCCGATCAGGCCGAAGCCGATTAACGCGATGCGCTCGAACAGCACGGTGGCGTCCCCCTCTTCAGCCGATGAAGGCGCTTAGGGTTTCGACGAAGGCGCCCATCTCGTCCTCCCGGCCGATGGTGACCCGCAGGCAGTCGGGCAGACCGTAGACGCCCATGCGCCGGACGATGATGCCGCGGCCTTTGAGGAAGGTATCCGCCGCCTCGGCGTCGCGGCCGGCGTCCGCCGGGAAGCGGACGAGGACGAAGTTGCCGATGCTCGGCGGGACCTCGAGTCCCAGGTCCCGCAGCCGCTCGGTGGTCCAGCCCCGCCAGGTTTCGTTGTGGGCGCGCGCCTTGTCGGTGAAGGCCACGTCGGCAAGGGCCGCCAGGCCGGCCGCCTGGGCCGGCGCCGACACGTTGAAGGGGCTGCGGACGCGGTTCAGCACGCCGGCGACGCCGGGCGGGCAGTAAGCCCAGCCCAGGCGCACGCCGCCAAGTCCATAAATCTTGGAAAACGTGCGGGTCATCACCACGTTGTCGCCGCCGTCCACCAGCTCGACGCCGGGCGTGTAGTCGTTGCGGGTGACGAACTCGGCGTACGCCGCGTCGATGACCAGGAGCACCCGTTCGGGCAGCCCGGCGCGCAGCCGCCCCAGCGCCTCGCCGCCCAGGTACGTTCCCGTGGGGTTGTTCGGATTGGCCAGGAACAGGATCCGGGTCTTGTCCGTCACCCTTTCGAGAAGCGCGTCCACGTCGGCGGTGAGGTCGGTTTCCGGGGCGGCCACGGGCGTCGCTCCGGCGGCCCTGGCGGCCAGGGGATACATGAGGAATCCGTACTGGCTGTGCAGCACCTCGTCGCCGGGCCCGGTGTAGGCGCGGCACAAGAGCGAAATCAATTCGTCCGAGCCGGCCCCGCAGACCAGGCGCGCCTCGTCCAGGCCGTGGCGGCTGCCCAGGGCGGCGCGCAGGTCCGTGCATGCGCCGTCGGGGTACCGGTGCATCTGCGCCGCCGCCGCCTTGTAGGCGGCCGCCGCCTTGGGGCTTGGCCCGAAGGCGCCTTCGTTGGAGGCGAGCTTGATGACGCGCTCGACGCCGGGCACGGTCGATTCGCCGCCCACATAGGGCGTGATGGTCATGATGCCGGGACGCGGAACAAGAACGCTCATGACGGCCGGTCCCCGCCGTCGCGCGCCCTGCTCCCGGACTCGTCATCCCTCGCCGGCGCGGTGGCCAGGTCCTCGGGCGTAAGCGCCGTGGCGTAGCCGCCCAGCGGGATCACCGATTTGACCGGCCGCCCCAGGGCGTCGACGGCGCCGGGCAGTCTGGGGTCGTCGGCCGCCACGAAATCGTCCACTTCGGCCAGATGCAGCCAGTTGCCGGAGGTCTCGGCGTCGTGCCAGACGGCGGCGAACGTGGTCGGCAGCCCGGCATCGGAGAGGGTCGCGGCCAGACGGTCGAGGCCCATCTCCCGTGCCGCTTCGAAGCACAGGAACGACCGGTCCCGGCCCGTCGGCTCCTGGACCACGGGACAGATGACCAGCGCCCCCAGGTCGCCGTCGCGCCCGTTGCCCGGCCCGGCGAAGGGCAGCCGGGCGATGATCCTGGGCATGTCCGGGTTGGACGCCGCCAGGTGGGGCCACCATGGCGTCCCGTCGTCCCGCCTGGGCAGGGGCAGGACGCCCACCGTTGCCTCCTGGTTGCGCACCGCCTCGATGACCCGGCGGACCGATTCGTGCCCGGTCATGGGGGTGAAGGACCCATACTGGTCCCGCGCCAGGTCCCAATACGCGCTGGTCTCCCCGGGCATGTGGACGGCGACGGAAAACGGTCCCTCGAAGGACAGTGTGGCGACGATCAGCTCGCGCCACATGCGAATCAGCTCGCGCTTGGGAAACGGCCCCTGGTGGCGGGCCACCAGACGATACAGGATTTCGGCCTCGCGCGCCGGCCGTATCTTGACCTTGTGCCCGCGCTTGAGGTCGCGCACCTTCTCCACCACCGACGTGCGGCGCATGATCAGGTCATGGAGGGTTTCGTCGATGGCGTCGATCTCTTGCCGCAACGCGTCCAGTGATCTATCCGCGCTCATCATGGGTTCCGGGTACGAAATTTCGAGGGACGGACGGGGCCGGGACAAAGGCGGCATAGTGATACTGGCATGGACCCCCAAAATCAAAGAAAACATTGACACGCCGGGGCGTGATTCCTAGCTATGATGGCCCTTTTCGGAGGCGGAGCCGGCCATGACCGTGACCCAGAGCCGCGCCACGGAGCGCAAGGACGACCGGCCCCTGCCCGGCCACCGGGTGAGGCTGGGCACGGACCGGCCCCTGCGCCTGGGCTGCGGGGCGGAGCTTCACGATTTTCCCGTCGCCTACCAGACCTACGGCTCCCTGAACCGGGACAAGTCCAACGCCATCCTCGTCTGTCATGCGCTGACCGGCGACCAGTTCGTCGCCGAGCCCCATCCCGTCACCGGCAAGCCCGGGTGGTGGGACCTGATGGTGGGGCCGGGCAAGACCCTGGACACCGGACGCTACTTCATCATCTGCGCCAACATCGTGGGCGGCTGCATGGGCACGGCCGGGCCGAAGGAGAACAACCCGGCGACGGACAAGCGCTGGGGCGTGGACTTCCCGGTCATCACCATCGGCGACATGGTTGGCGCCCAGGCCCTGCTGCTCGACCACCTTGGCATCGAGCAGCTTTTCGTTGTCATCGGCGGCTCCCTTGGGGGCATGCAGGTGCTGCAGTGGGCGGCGACCTTTCCCGAGCGCGTCTTCGCCGCCGTGCCCATCGCCACCGCCGCCCACCACACGGCCCAGAACATCGCCTTTCACGAAGTCGGCCGCCAGGCCATCATGGCCGATCCCGACTGGTGCGGCGGCGATTACGAGAGTAACGGCAAGAATCCCCACCGCGGACTCGCCGTGGCCCGCATGGCCGCCCACATCACGTACCTGTCCGAGACCGCCCTGCACCGCAAGTTCGGCCGCCGCCTGCAGGACCGCAAGGCCGTCACCTACGGATTCGACGCCGATTTCCAGGTGGAAAGCTACCTGCGCCACCAGGGCATCACCTTCGTCGACCGCTTCGACGCCAACTCCTATCTCTACATCACCCGGGCCATGGACTATTTCGACCTGACCGGGGAACACGGGGGCGTCCTCGCCAACGCCTTCCGCGGCACCAAGACCCGTTTTTGCGTCTTTTCGTTCACCAGCGACTGGCTGTTCCCGACCGAGGAAAGCCGGAAGATCGTCCACGCCCTGAACGCCGTCGCCGCCAACGTCAGCTTCGTCGAAATCGAGTCCGAGGACGGCCACGATTCGTTTCTTTTGGAGGCGCCGGAGTTCCACCGGTTGTTGAACGGGTTCCTCAACGGCGCCGCCGAGCACCGCGGCCTGCCGCGGGCCGGATGATGGCCGCCAACACGGCCCGATCCATCCGCGCCGACCTCCAGCTCATCGCCGACATGATCGAGCCGCACTCGCGCCTTTTGGATGTGGGCTGCGGCGACGGCACGCTGCTCGAATACCTGGACCGGCACAAGCACGTGGACGGCCGCGGCATCGAGATCAGCACCCAGGGCGTCGACGCCTGTGTCAGCGCCGGCCTGTCCGTGATCCAGGGGAACGCCGACACCGACCTCGCGGATTACCCCGACCAGGCCTTTGACTACGTGGTGCTCAGTCAGACCCTGCAGGCGGTGCAGGCGCCGAAGACGGTGCTCGGCCACCTGTTGCGCATCGGGCGGCGGGCCATCGTTTCGTTTCCCAACTTCGCTTACTGGCGGCTGCGCTGGAACCTGGCGGCGCGGGGCCGCATGCCGGTGAGCAATTCCCTGCCCTATCAGTGGTACGAGACGCCCAACATCCACTTCTGCACGATCAAGGATTTCGTCGAGTTGTGCGACGCCATGGGCATCACCATCGAACGCAGTATTTCCCTCGATCACAAGGGGACGATGCGGCGTATCGGCTCCATCGTGTTCTTCGCCAACCTGTTCGGCGAGCACGCGGTGTTCCTGCTCAGCAGGTAGCGTCGGGGTCGACGACCCGAGAAGTCACACGGGATTACGGCACACCCGCCTTCCTCTGCGTCCCCTGCGTTTGATATTTTTTAACGTCGAGGACCCTGAGGTGCGCGGAGGTACGCCGGAAATTTCGTCAGCGCCCGGCGTCGTATCCCGTCGTCGGCGATCCCTGCCGTTTCGGGGTTTTCACCCATCGGGAATTCCGGCTTTCCGTATCACTTGCAGGATTTTGTGCGAGGGAGCTCAGGCGCCGGGACTCTTTTGCGCCAGATGCACATAGGCGCGGCGGCGGCGGGCCGAGGGTTGGGGTTGGCCGGCGTAGATCTCTTTCGTCGCCTCGGCCATGACCACGCCGGCGAAGGCGGTAAACCAGCGCTGGCCGATCTCCTCCCAGGCGGGCGCCGACGACAACACCATCCGCGAGCGGGTCGGCGGCACGTAGAGGGCGGCCGAGGACTGCACCGGCGTGAACATGGTTTCGCGCAGCAACCGCGTGATCTGGCCCGTGGTATAGGGCAGGCCATGGCCAAAGGGGGTGCGCTCGAAGCGGGCCCAGATGCCGCGCCGGTTGGGCACCACCACCAGCAGACGGCCGCTGTCCGAGAGCACCCGCCAGATTTCCCGCATCATGGGGCGCACCCTTTCGGTGCATTCGAGCGCATGCACCAGCAGGACGCGGTCCATGGACAGATCGGGAAGGGGCAGCTCCACCTCGTCGGCCAGGGCCGTCAGCCCGTTGCCGTCGGCCGGCCAGCGCAACACGCCCTGCATGGCGGGCATGGCCGCCAGCACCCGCTCGGCCTCGGCGCGGAAGGGGCCGAGATAGGGCGTCGCGAAACCCAGGCCGAGCACGGTGAGCCCCCGCACGTCGGGCCACTGGGCGCGGATCCGGGTGCGGATCATGCGCCGCGCCGCCGATCCCAGGCTGGTGGCGTAGAAATCGCGCAACTCGACGGCGTCCGTCCACATGGCGGCGACGAGCATATAGCACAAGCCGGCCGATTGGCACCGTGCCCGCGCCCGGCACCGGCCGGACCCCCGGAGGGGTCGTGTCTCGGTTTGAAATCCTGCCGAACCAACGCCCTGAACTTTTGGTTTTTTAGCGGATCATGTCTGCTTTACGCCCAACGGCAGACATCGGCGCAGGGTCATCGGCACTTCTGCACCTGACCCGTTGCGGTCATATTGCGCCTAGAATGGGGAACGGCTACTTTCGGCCAATACCGGTCGTTCCGAACGATTTGACATTCTACACAGACCCAGGTCAGGCTTCGCTTCTCTGTCTGACGGTGTCGTAGCGCGACTCAACTCCCTTGCGAAAACCGAGCACGTCGTGTTTCTCCGCCGAGGGCGCTGGCACTGACCGCACGGCTGGCGATAGGAATCACTATGTAATATCCGGCGTACGCCTGTGATATGTCGCGGAAACGTCTCTTTCAGTCAATGTTGGGCGAGAGCCACGCTAAATGGAGGTAACGATGGAACCGTTGAAGGACGCCAGCCATCTCTATGAAGTCGAGCGCCGGGCCTGTCATTTAGAGCGTCCCGGCTTCCGCATTAACGAACTCCAAATCTCGCCGACTCAAAACGTGCCTTGGCATTACCACAGCAATATCCGGGACACGTTCTACGTCATCGAAGGACACCTCAGGATCTTCCTGCGCGAACCCAAGGAGGAGGTGCGCCTCGGCCCCGGTGATATCTATCCTGTAGAACCGCGCCGTCCGCACCTCGTCACCAATGGTGGGGACTGCTCGACGACCTTCCTCGTGCTACAGGGTGTTGGTGAATACGATTACGTCCCGCTCGTGTAGAACCGCGTGGAAGAGCCGGGTGACCCGCGCCGCCTAGCTCCGGCATGCAGCCGACGCCTACAAGCTTTAGTTGCTTCTTGGGGACTGATATTGAGTGTCTGGTTTGGGTCGGTTCTAGTCGTTCCCCGGTGCAGAGGTGGACGCCGGTAACAGCCGCTTCTGGCTGTACCCGGACTCAAATCACCGCACCGCAACGACGACCGCTTTCATCCGCTAAGCCGACATTCGAGCCCGCTTTGCGCTTTCAGCGCATCGAATTTCAATCTGCGGCACTCCCCCCGGCGGGCCGCCCTGGCATGCCCCCGGGCTGGGATGCTACTCTCTGTACCCCGTCACCCCGTCATGCTTTCCCGAGGAGCCGCCATGAAACTGCGTTATAACCCGGCCTCGCCCTACGTGCGCAAGGTCACCGTCACCCTCATCGAAACCGGCCTCGAGGACAGGGTCGAACGGATCCCCACCAACCCCCACGACCCGGAAACGGACATCGCCACGGTCAACCCCCTGGGCAAGATTCCCGCCCTGATCACCGACGACGGCGAGGTGCTTGTCGATTCGCCCGTGATCTGCGAGTACCTGGACAGCCTTCACGATGGCGCCAAACTGTTCCCGGCCCCGGGCGCCCCCCGGTGGCGGGCGCTGCGGCTGCTGGCGCTGGGCGACGGCATGACCGACGCCGGGGTCCTCAGGCGGGCCGAGAGCCGCCGGCCCGAGGCGTTCCGGTACGACAAATGGGTGGACCGCCAGAACACCGTGATCGGGCGCGCCATGGACGCCCTCGAAGGCGAATTGGAGCGCCTCGACGGCCCGCTCACCATCGGCCACATCGCCGTCGCCTGCTCCATCGGCTGGCTGGACTTCCGCTTCCCGGACCTGGACTGGCGCGCCGGCCGCCCCGGCCTCGCCGAGTGGTTCGAGGCCTTCTCCGAGCGTCCGTCGATGACCGCGACGGTGCCGAAAGAGGCGGCGTGAGGGGCGGGCGGTTCGACGCGCCCGCCGGTGGCCGGGGGGGGCCGGCTTCGGGCAAGTTTTGACCAGCCCCG
>JACZQZ010000046.1 GCA_022545455.1 Pseudomonadota bacterium | reverse complement strand
AGCCCGGCATTGCGTTTGTGGAAGATACCGATTGGCAGCGGGAATTCGACGCCTCGTTTCCCTATCACGAAACGCCCGACCAGTTGACGGCCATCGAGGCGATCAAGCGCGACATGCACGTGGCGCGGCCGATGGATCGCCTGATGTGCGGCGATGTGGGATTCGGCAAGACGGAGCTGGCCATGCGGGCGGCTTTCAAGGCGGTCGATAACGGCTATCAGGTGGCCGTGTTGGTGCCCACCACGATCCTGGCCGAGCAGCACCATCGCACTTTCACCGAGCGGATGTCGGAATTTCCCTTTGCAATCGCCAAGCTGAGCCGTTTCGCCACGGCCCGCCAGCAGCGCGAAGTCATCGAGGGCCTCCAGGCCGGACAGATTGATATTGTCATCGGAACCCACCGGCTGGCTTCGCGGGATGTTACGTTTCAGAACTTGGGCTTGGTGATTATTGACGAGGAGCAGCGCTTCGGCGTCGAGGCCAAGGAAGCGCTCAAGCGCAAGCGCGTCGCCGCGGACGTGCACGCGCTGATCACCGCCGCCGAAATGGCGGGCTGGGTGGTCCCCTGTGTGGGGGGCCGCGGCGAGGGGCCGGCCCGCTTCGCCGCCGGTTGGTGCAACCGATGGGGGACCGATACCGCCGCTGGGCGCGCGCGGTGGCAACCCTGCCGGCCCCAGTCAGATGCATCTGAAAACCGGAACCCGGGCTCCGCCACTGGCGGAGTCACCGGCTCCGCGTCACGCGGTGTCGGCGATCCCCGACGCGCGGCCGCCGTCCTGGGTGCGGTAATGAGTCATGACAAGGCCGGGCGTCTCCTTGTCGATCAGAAAGAGCGAGATCCCTTCCTCGTCACGGCGCTCGCCCGCCGTACGTGCCGAGACGATCAGCTTGTCGGCGGCAGAGGCATAGAAGACAACGGACTTGCGCCCATTCAGGCGGTAGCCCTCGCCATCGCGAACGGCCGTTGTTGCCACGTCGGGCAATTCATAGCGGCTTTCGGCTTCCCCGTGGGCGCAGGCCAGCTTCAGGGCGCCCCCCGCCCCGGCCGGGCCCGCCCCCGGCCCACGGCCGCGCCACGCAAACGCCGGTCCGCCGCGGCGCCGAAGAAACCGGGCAAAAAGGGGAAACGCCGGCGCTAGCCCCCGCGCCAGCCCCCGGCCGCCGTTCGGCCGGTCCCGGGCGCCCGCAAGGAGGCGCAACTCCGATGGTGACGCGCGCACCGAAATCGCAGACAATCCGCGCCATGGTGTGGCCGGGTAAAGGTAGGTTTTTGCGCGTCGTCGTCGTGGCGGCGTGGGTGGCGGCCGCGTGCGCGCCGGTGCCCCCTCCGGCGCCGGCGGACGTCGTCCCGCCGTCGTTCACACAGCAAGTTCAGCAGGTTCCCGAGCGGCCGGAGGCGGAGATCTTCGCCGCCGGCTACGCCAGCATCACCGAGAAGTACCTCGAGGCCGTGCCGGCGGCGACCCTCGCCATGGAGGGCATGCGCGGGCTGGGCGCCATCGATCCGGCGTTGACGGTGAGGCGCTCCGAAGACGTGGTCGTCCTCGCCACCTCGGACCGCACGATTGCCCGTTTTCCGGCCCCGGCGGACGACGACGTCGAGGGCTGGGCGGCCCTCACCGCGAAGGTGTCGGCGGCGGGGCGGCGGACGTCGAAAGAGTTGCGGACCGCGTCCGACGAAAAGCTGTACGAGGCGGTGTTCGACGGCGTCCTTTCCAGCCTCGATATCTTCTCGCGCTACGCGGGGGCCGAGCAGGCCAGGAGGAACCGCGAGAAACGCGACGGTTTCGACGGAATCGGCATCCGGGTCCGCATGGAGGCGGGGGCGGCGCGGGTGACCCGGGTCCTGCCCGACACCCCGGCGGCCGGCGCCGGCCTGAGGAAGGGCGACCACATCACCCACGTGGACGGCGTATCGGTCAGGGACTTCAAAAGGCACGACGTGGTCCAGCGCCTGCGCGGCCCGACCCATAGCCGCGTTGCCGTCACCGTGCGCCGCGAGGGCGTGGCCGGGCCCCTCGCGTTCGAGATGGAGCGCCGGCACATCGTTCTCCCGACGGTCACCGGGCGCCGCGACCACGGCATCGTTTTCCTGACCGTCACCTCTTTTAACCAGGGCACCGCCTCCAGCGTCGCCGCCAAGCTGACAAAGGCGCTCGACGGTATGGCGGGCAGCCCCAAAGGCCTGGTGCTGGACCTGCGCGGCAACCCGGGCGGGCTCCTGAAACAGTCCATCGAGGTCGCCGACCTGTTCCTCACCCAGGGCCAGATCGTGCGCACCCACGGGCGTCACCCGGACAGCGAGCAGCGCTACGAGGCCGGTGGTGAAGACATCGCCCACGGCCTTCCCCTGGTCGTGCTGGTGGACGGCAAATCGGCCTCGGCGGCCGAGATCATCGCCGCCGCCCTGCAGGACCACGGGCGCGCCGTGGTCATCGGCACCACCTCGTTCGGCAAGGGCACGGTACAGACCGTGATCCGCCTGCCCAACGACGGCGAAATCACCCTCACATGGTCGCGCCTGGTCACCCCTTCGGGATACGTACTGCACGGCCTGGGCGTGATGCCCGACATCTGCACCAGCGGCGCCGCCGGCAACGTCCGGAAACTGATTGCCGCGGTTTTCGGGCGGAAGGCCAAGATCGCCGCCGCCCGGGCGCGATGGCAGACCGCCGGCCTGGGCGAGGAGAAGCAGCGCCGGGACCTGCGCGCCACCTGTCCGGCGGAACGGCGGCGGAAGGCCTTGGAAATCGAGGTGGCGCGCCGGCTGCTGAGCGACCGCGCCCTCTACGGCCGCGCCCTGGACCTGACCGCGGCCACCTCCCAGGCCCAGTACTAGGATTATGCGCGGCGCCGGGGCCGCCCTTGACAGCACCGGCACGGCCTGTATCGTGCGCCGCCTGACGCCCGATCATCGGCCTCGGACAAGGACCGGAGCATGGCCAAATCCGCTACCATTCTGATCAAGCTGGTCAGCACCGCCGACACCGGGTTCTATTACGTGACCAAGAAGAACCCGCGCAACACCACCGAAAAGATGGAGTTCCGCAAGTACGACCCGGTGGTCCGCAAGCACGTCCCCTTCAAGGAAGCCAAGATCAAGTAACCCGCCGCAAGGCGAAGGCCCGCGGTCGCGGGTTTCCCGGGTCGAGGCGACCCGATCGTCTTGACTTTCGGGTGTCAGTACTTTCGGTATCAGTCCAGGAACCGGGCCACCGTTTTCAGGAAGTGGGGAACGGAAATGGGCTTGGCGATGTAGCCTTCGCAGCCCCCCTGGCGGATCTTTTCCTCGTCCCCCTTCATGGCGCAGGCCGTGACCGCGATGATCGGGATGTGCTTGAGCTTGGCGTCCGCCTTCAGCGCCCGCGCGATTTCGAGCCCGGAGATCTGGGGCAACTGGATATCCATGACGATGAGGTCGGGGCGGTGGCTGCGGGCCAGTTCCATGGCGTCCTTGCCGTCCTTCGTCTGCACGGTGTCGTAGCCGTGGGCCTGCAACAGATCGTTGAACAGCTTCATGTTGAGGTCGTTGTCCTCGACGATGAGGATGGTCTTGGCCATGGTGTTTGCCGGTTTTCAGGCCCTTCGTTGCGGAATCCCGCCGGCATCGCCGGCGTCGTCAGGGTGAGCACGGTGCCGGGGGACCGGAGCAAAAAGGGCGCGCCATCAACGTCGGGAAATGATGGAGGATCGGATTAGCCGAGTCAAACCGGGCGTCCGGCCGAAAGAAAGAAGGCCGCCACAAGGGCGGCCGAAGTCTGGGTCGTAAGGGGTTGGGAGGTTCACAGTACGGGAGTGGCGGTTTCACCCGAGACGGTGGAAACGCTCTCGAGGGCCGGGGCACCCCAGAACTCTATCGGCAACGTGCCTGCCGCCGAAGCCAGCACCAGGGGCAACGCGACGACAAAGGCCTTCCAGATCGTCATCACAGTGTTCCGTTCCATTCCCCCGGCCGAACCGTTGTTCGACCGGTTGTTCCCAGGCGAAGAATGGCACGGTTCGCGTCCGCCTCCTGTGACCGCCGTCACAGGAGGGGAATTTTTTTAAACGGGAAATTCCGCCGCCGGGGCGCGGCGCAGGACGGGCTACTCGCCGCGGACTTCCTCGACCATGTCCTGCAGGCGCTTCATGTCGCGGATGACGAGGGTGTCTTTCCTGCGCTCGACGATGCCCTGGCGGGCCATGTCGTTCATGACCCGGGCGACGGTTTCGCGGGTGGTGCTGACGCGGCTGGCGATGTCACCGTGCACGGGGATGGGATGGATGACCACCTCGTTGCCGCCGCCGGTGAATTTCTGCGCCCGGCGCAGGAGATCGGCATGCACCCTGTTGGTCGCCCCCAGGGTGCTCAGGTCCATGACGCGGTCGGTGGTGATGCGCACCACCTGGGCCAGATGCACCATGACCTTCAGGGCCACGGACGGGTACTTTTCCAGCATCCCCAGAAAATGCTCCGGCGGTATGGACGCGATCAGGCTGTCGCTCAGCGCCATGACGCTCGCCGAACGGGGCTGGCCGTCGAGGGCGGCCAACTCCCCGAAGTGGCTGCCTTCGGCCATGTCGTTGAAGGTGATCTCCTGTCCCGAAACCGAGTAATTGACCACGCGCACGCGACCGCTGACGATGAAGAAAACGTCGCGGGTCTCGCTCTGGCGGTCGATGATCTGTTCGCGGGCGGGGTAGCGCTTCCACCGGCACAACCGCTCCAGCCCGCTCAATTGCTCGGGCGTCAGCCCAGCCATTAGATCGATCCCCGCCAGGGTGTCTGAACCGGAATCCGGCACGGCGTCGTTCTCCCAACCGCGGCGACCGGACCCCATGGTACAGGCATTAAGGACCCATGGCGAGGGGCGGCGGAGTGGCTGGGATTCCGACCTTTTCCGCCGTCCTTGGGCCAACCTTGCACCGCCGAATGGCGCCCTTTATGGTGCCCCGGGGGGGGAGAAGAGCAGACGATGCCAGAGCCGAAAATCGCCGTCCTGCTGCCCTGCTACAACGAAGAAGCCGCCATCCGATCGGTGGTTTCGGACTTCCGCAGGGTGCTTCCCGGGGCGACGGTCTATGTCTACGACAACGCCTCCAGCGACCGCACCGGCGAAGAGGCCGCCGCCGCCGGCGCCCTTGTCCGCCACGAACAACGGCGCGGCAAGGGGTATGTGGTGCGCCGCATGTTCGCCGACATCGAGGCCGATATCTACGTCCTGGCCGACGGCGACGGCACCTACGACGCCGACAGCGCGCCGAAGATGATCGCTTTGCTCGTGGATCAGAACCTGGACATGGTGGTGGGGACCCGCATGGACGCGGGGGCGCGGGAAAGCGGCGATCCCTTCCCGGGCGCCCGCCGTTTCGGCAACAGGCTGTTCACCGGGTACGTGGCCATGTTGTTCGGCCGCCAGTTCACCGACATCTTTTCGGGATACCGGGTGTTCTCGCGCCGCTTCGTCAAGTCCTTCCCGACCCTGGCGGCCGGTTTCGAGATCGAAACCGAGTTGACCGTCCATTGTCTGGATCTGGGCCTGCCGGTGGGCGAGATGGCGACGCCGTACGGAGCGCGCGCCGCCGGATCGGCGAGCAAGCTGAGGAGCGTGCGCGACGGCTTGCGGATCCTCAAGGTCATTCTTGTGCTGCTCAAGGAAACCAGGCCGATCAAGTTCTTCTCCTTCCTGTTCGCCGTGCTGGCGGTGCTTTCGGTGGCGCTGTCCGCGCCCCTGTTCGTGACCTATTTCGAGACCGGCCTGGTGCCGCGCATTCCGACCGCGGTTCTGACCACGGGGATGATGCTGATCGCCTTCCTCTGCCTCGCCTGCGGCCTGATTCTGGACAGCGTCAGCCGGGGCCGGCGCGAGGAAAAGCTGTTGCGCTACCTGGCCCTGTCTTCCGTCGCCGAATTCCGCGAGCCCTGACCGGCCGCACCGCCGGCCCGGACATTGCCACTTCAGTCCGTCTTGCGGGCCAGCATCCGCTGGTTGGAGCTTTTTCCCGTGACTGCGATGAGAAGCCCGTCGAGGGCCGTGAAAAGGCCGAGCAGCGGAACGTTGTGCTGGTGGAACCACCTGGCGACGCCCTTCAGCCCCGCGTGATCGGCGAACGCGTTATGGAATGAGTGGATCCACAAAACGGGGCTCAGGATCGGTTGGCTGATAAACACTTCGAAGCCGTTTTCGTTGAGCAGCCGGGCAAGGCTCTCCTTGGTGAACAGGTAGAAGTGGCGCGGCAGATGGTAGCCGCCCCAATAGCGGCGCCGAAACAGGCGGGCGTCCCAGGCATCGGTGCTCGGCGTTTCGACGGAGAAGATGCCGCCCTCTCCCATCAGGGTCCTCACCTTGCGTACGGCGCGACGCGATTCCCGCACGTGCTCGATAACCTGATGCATGAGAACGAGGTCGAAGCGCCCCTCCCAGGCGCTGGTATCGACGGCCATGAGGTCTCCGCGCAGGACCTCAAAGCCCTTGGCCCGCGCCGCCTCGGCCGCCGCTCCGGAGATTTCGATTCCCGAGAGCTCCCAGTCCTTCGGCGCGTGGCGTCGGAAAATGTCGAGAAGGCGCCCGTCGCCGCATCCGATATCGAGGACCCGGATCGGCCTCTCCGGCAGGTGCTGGCGGTAGCGGCGAATCTTCGCCCTCTCCAACCGGTCCCTGACCAGCTTGACGAGCCGCGGTTCCGCCGTCGAATCGCTGAAGGCGTAATAGTTCGGCGGGTAGATGATGGCCATGGAGCGTTCGTCCGGCACCGCCGCGAGATGCCAGATGCCGCACGTCGGGCAGCGGACGATCTCGGTCTCTTCGGCGGTCGTGCCGTACAGGAAATCCCGGCCGCGACCGACGACGTCGCGGTTGTCGGCGGCATTGCAGGCCGCGAAGGGGCAAATGGGGGGATCGGTCGTGACTTCCGCGTCGGGCATCAATGTTTATACCCTGGAGCGCTGATCATGACCCGACGAGCCGGCTTACCAAGGTTTTCGGCCTTGAGCGTGCGCCGTGGCGATGCGGGGCATCGCAAAGCGTGCGCGACGCCGTCCGAAAGCCTTGGTAAGCCGCCGTTGCGGTCGCGTATGCGGCCCGTCGGGGGCGTCGAAAAGTTTTGACGATGCACCGCATCGCCGGCAACTTTCCTCCTGCCCGACGAGCCGCCTACGCGATCTCTATGAGTCATGATCAGCGATCCTTGGTATGAGGGGGAAGCCATTGGGGAACGAAGGCATGCTCGTTGATCTCAAGGTGGCACAGTTTCTGTGCTCCCGCCTGTGTCACGATCTGGCCGGACCCGTGGGCGCGGTGAACGCGGGGTTGGAGCTTCTGGACGAGGGTGCCGACGACGCCGCGGGCGCGTTGACCCTGGTTGCCCACAGCGCCCGGGAGATGACCCGGCGTCTGGCCTTCTTCCGCATGGCCTTCGGCCTGGGCGCCGGCGCCGGGGGTGTCATCGCCCTCGACGAGGCACGGGATCTGGCGGCAGACCTTCTCGCCGAAGGGCGCGTGACGCTGGACTGGCCGCGGGACACAAGCCGGAACAGGACCGTGCCCGCGGCCGCCCTCAAACTCGTTCTCAACCTGGTGCTGCTGGGCACGGAGTCGCTGCCCCGGGGTGGGGCGTTGCGCGTCCACTTCGCCGACCTCCCCGAGGGGGTGGGTGTGGCCGTGACGGCGATTGGCGAAGGGGCCCGGTTCAGCGACGATCTGCGTGCCGCCATGGCGTCCGACGTGCCGGCCGGCCAACTCTCGGCGAAAACCGTGCACGCGCATTTCGCGGCGCGGCTGGCCGAGGATTTCGGCGTCACCTTCGAGGTGTCCGAAAGCGCCCCCGGTGAGGTGCGCCTGGCCGTGCTGCTGCCGGCCCACCGCCTCGATTAGATCGTCTCCAAACAAGGGCTTGGGGCGTCCTCCATTCGGCTGCGAGGACGGGCGGAACGGCTACCGGTCATTAACCGGAAGCATAAGGTTATTTTTTCCACACACGAACTACCTAAATACCGGGCGGATATCCCTTCCGCCGTTACCCTGCGGACGGAAAACCACAAATGGATGACCTGTTAAACGAATTCCTCACGGAAAGCGCCGAGAGCCTTGCGGTTCTCGACGTCGAACTGGTGAAGTTCGAGCAAAACCCCCAGGACACTGAAATCCTTCAAAATATCTTCCGGCTGGTCCATACCATCAAGGGGACCTGCGGCTTTTTGGGCCTGCCCCGGCTCGAATCGGTCGCCCATGCCGGGGAGAACGTTCTGGGCAATTTTCGGGAAGGGACTTTGGAGGTCACGCCGGGTGCGGTGACCCTGATTCTCTCGTGCATCGATTCCATAAGAACCCTGCTCGGCGAGCTCGAGGAGACCGGCTCGGAGCCCGAAGGCAGCGATCAGGAGTTGATCGACCAGTTGAACGCGCTGGCCAGTGGCGAGGTCGCGGCACCCGCGGACGCCCCGGCGACGGATGAAACGGCGGTATCGGAAGCCGGGGAATCAGGGGCGCGGGAGCACGCCGCCACCGAAGAAGCGCCAGCAGACACGCCGCCGATCGCCGAGGGCGGGTTCCCGATTGCCCAGGAACTGCTGGACGAAGTGGCCGAAGCCACCGCCCAGGGCAAGAAGGCGGCCACGGACGACGAAATCAAGGCCGAAGGGACCGATGGAAAGGACCCCGCCGGCGACGCGGCCCCTCCATCCAAGGCCGCTGCCAAATCCGGCCCGGAGACGCCCCCGGCTGCCGCCGCGCCGCAATCGCCTTCCGCCGACGCCACGGAGCAAAGCCTGCCCAAGGAATCCTCGGTGGCGGCCCAGTCCATTCGGGTCAACGTGGAGGTGCTCGAGGATCTGATGACCCTGGTCAGCGAGATGGTGTTGACCCGCAACCAGCTCATGCAGATGGTGCGTGGCCAGGACGACAGCGAGTTCACGGCCCCCTTGCAGCGCCTCAGCCTGATCACCACGGACCTGCAGGAAGGGGTGATGAAGACCCGCATGCAGCCCATCGGCAATGCCTGGGCCAAGCTGCCGCGAATCGTGCGCGATCTTTCGGTGGAGGCGGGCAAGAAGATCGAAGTGCAGATGGTCGGCGCCGAAACCGAACTGGACCGCCAGGTTCTCGAGTTGATCAAGGATCCTTTGACGCACATGATCCGCAACTCCGCGGATCACGGCCTGGAGACGCCGGAGGAGCGCCGGCAGGCGGGCAAGCCGGAAACCGGCACGATCAAGCTCAACGCCTACCACGAGGGCGGCCACATCATCATCAAGGTCACCGACGACGGGCGGGGTCTCGATACCGAAAGAATCAAGGCCAAGATCCTCGAAAACGGCCTTGTCAGCGAGGCCGAGCTGGAGGGCATGAGCGATGTGGGAATCCAGCAGTTTGTTTTCAAAGCCGGGTTCTCGACGGCGCAGGAGGTGACCAGCGTTTCGGGCCGCGGCGTCGGCATGGACGTGGTGCGCACCAACGTCGAAAAGATCGGCGGCACCATCGAGCTGAAGTCGGTGGCCGGCCGGGGCACGACCTTCACAATCAAGATTCCGCTGACGTTGGCGATCGTTTCGGCGCTGGTCGTCGAATGCGGCGGCCAACGCTTTGCCATTCCGCAAATCAGTGTGCTGGAACTTGTGCGCGCATCGGACCACTCGGAGCACGCGATCGAGATGATCAACGATGCGCCGGTTCTGAGACTGCGCGACCGCCTCCTGCCCCTGGTGTCGCTGTTCAGTCTCTTTGACATGGGCGAAAGAAAGGTGGGCGCCGACGACGAGGTCTTCATCGTCGTCGCCCAGGTGGGGACCTATACCTTCGGCATCATGGTCGACAAGGTGTTCGACACGGAAGAAATCGTGGTTAAACCCGTGGCGCCGATCCTCAGGGACATCCCGTTTTATTCGGGCAACACGATTCTCGGCGATGGCAGCGTCATCATGATCCTCGATCCCAATGGCATCGCCGCGGCCACCGGCCAAGGCGCCATGAGCGCCGCCGACGCCGCCGAGACGGCCGAGGCGAAAGACGCCGTCTCGGCGCAAGGCCAGGAAAGATCCACCGTGCTCATCTTCCGCGCCGGCGGCGAGGAACTGAAGGCGGTGCCCCTGGCCCTGGTCGCCCGCCTGGAAGAGATCGACATGGCGACGACGGAACGGTCCAACAACCAGTTCGTGGTCCAATACCGCGGCCACCTGATGCCGCTGATTCCCTTCGATCCGGCCCACGAATGGAAAACCGAGGGAAGGCAGCCAATCCTGGTCTTTACCGAGGGCGACCGCTCCATGGGGCTGGTGGTGGACGACATCGTCGACATTGTCGAGGACCATCTCAACATCGAACTGTCGGCCAAGGAACCCGGCCTTGTCGGCAGCGCCGTCATCGACGGCAAGGCGACCTCCGTAATCGACACCGGCTACTACCTGACCCGGGCCTTCCCCGACTGGTTCGACACCATCGGCACGGGTGCTTTCGGGAGCGAGGGCGGCGCCACACGCGTGCTGTTGGTGGATGACAGCGCGTTCTTCCGAAATCTCCTGACGCCGCTGTTGTCGGTCGCCGGATACGACGTCACCGCCGTGGGAAGCGCCCGCGATGCCCTCAAGTTGCGCGAAACCGGCGCCCGGTTCGACGTCATCATCAGTGACATCGAGATGCCGGAGATGGACGGATTCGAGTTTGCGCGCGAGGTGCGCGGCGACGCCCGGTGGGAGGACGTGCCCATGGTGGCGCTATCCGTTCACGCCACGGAAAAGGATTTCGAACGCGGACGCGAAGTCGGTTTCAACGATTACGTGGCCAAGTTTGACCGCGAGGTTCTGGTCCGAACCCTGACCCAGACCGTCGCCATGGCGACCCAAAAAGCGGCATGAGCGAGACCGTCTCGCGGAGCCGGTGTGTGCGGCGGCGGGGGCCATAAGACTCCGAGGCCGAGGGGCGGGGACCTGGGCAATTCCGCTCCCTGCGGCCGCCGCTTGCGCCGCCTTCCGGGACCCCCCGGCCGTGATTTGCACCGCCGGCCCTTCGGCCGGACAAGATGGTGTCGGTTGTGCTTGACGTGGATGTTTTTTCTTCGATGGTAGAGGGTGCCTGTTGATTGATCGCCTGCCCACGGGGCAGATGGAAGAAGGATTATATCTCTGACGAAATGTAGGGAGACATGAAGTATTGTCTGATCGTTGACGATTCCAAGGTTATCCGAATGGTGGCTCGAAAAATACTCGAGGAGCTCGAATTCGAAACCGACGAGGCCGCCGACGGCAAGCTGGCCTTGGCAGGGTGCCAGCGCAAGATGCCCGACGTCATATTGTTGGACTGGAACATGCCGGTGATGGACGGAATCGATTTCCTGCGGGAACTGCGCAACCTGCCCGGTGGCGATACACCGAAAGTCATATTCTGCACCACGGAAAACGACATCGAGAGCATCCAGAAGGCCATCGATGCCGGGGCCAACGAATACATCATGAAGCCGTTTGACAGCGAGATCATTCAGGCGAAATTTGCCCAAGTGGGTCTCTTGTGATTCCTTCCTGAGGGACGGGTTGCCAATCCATGCGGAAGACTACGTGACGACATCGGCCGCAAGTACCGTGGCGGATCCGATTCGGGTCATGGTCGTGGACGATTCGGCGGTCATCCGCACGGTGATCACGCGCATCCTGGAGGAGGACTCCCAGGTTCGCGTCGTCACCACCGCGGGGAACGGCCAGATCGCCGTCGACCAACTTTCCGCCAACGACATCGACGTCATCATCCTGGACATCGAAATGCCGGTGATGGACGGATTGACGGCGTTGCCGAAGCTTCTTGAGGCGGAACCGGGGATCAAGATCATCATGGCGTCCACCTTGTCCACCCGCAACGCCGACATCAGTATCCGGGCGCTGAATGCGGGGGCCGCCGATTATGTGCCCAAGCCCACGTCGTCCCGCGAGATCAGGACGGGCGACGAGTTCCGCCGCGAGCTTCTGTCAAAGGTCAAGACCCTGGGCGAGGTGCGCCGGCGCCACCGTTCCGCCGCGCGCGGCGAAGGTCCGCCTTCCGGCGCGAGACCGTCCCCGGCCAAGCCCATCGCGTTGCGCAAACCGGGCCCGGTGCGGCCCGTGGTGCTGGCCATCGGCAGCTCCACGGGCGGTCCCCAGGCCCTGTTCGCCGTGCTTGGCGGACTGAAGTCGACCATCCGACAACCCATCCTCATCACCCAGCACATGCCGCCGACCTTCACCACCATCCTCGCCGAACACATCGCCAGGGCGAGCGGCCGGCCGTGCGTGGAGGCCAAGGACGGAGAGGTTGTCGAGTCGGGGCACATTTATGTGGCGCCCGGCGATTTCCACATGGTAGTTGAGGCGGACAAGGCGCAACGGGTGTTCCGGTTGAGCAAGGCGCCGCCGGAGAACTTCTGCAGGCCGGCTGTCGATCCCATGCTTCGCAGCCTGGCCAAGGTCTTCGGCCCGGGCGTGCTGAGCGTGATTCTGACCGGTATGGGCCACGATGGTCTCAACGGGGGCGAAGCGGTGACCAAGGCCGGCGGTACGGTCATCGCCCAGGACGAACAAAGCAGCGTGGTCTGGGGCATGCCCGGCGCCGTGGCGACGGCGGGTTTGTGCAGTGCGGTGTTGCCGATCACGGAGCTTGCTCCCTACATCATGCGCCATGCCACGAGGGGGGGGTCATGAAACCCGCGGATTTCGAGTTCATCAGTCAGCTTATCAACAAGCGGTCCGGGTTGGTCCTGACCGAGGACAAGGCGTATCTGTTGGAGAGCCGGTTGATGCCGGTGGCCCGCAAGCGGGGCATGAAAGGGCTGGAGGATCTGATATCGACCATCCGCACCAGCCAGGAGGAAAGCCTCCTGTGCGAGGTGACGGAGGCCATGACCACCAACGAATCCTTCTTCTTCCGTGACCTCAAGCCATTCGACACGTTCCGCGACGTGATCCTGCCGGATTTGCTGGCAAGCCGTGCCGCCAATAAGTCGTTCCGCATCTGGTGCGCCGCCTCCTCCAGCGGCCAGGAACCCTATTCGCTGGCTATGGTCATGAAGGAGCAGGCCGCCAAGCTGACAGGCTGGAGCCACGAAATCATCGCCACCGATATTTCAACCAAGATGCTGGCCAAGGCCGAGAAGGGGATCTATTCGCAGTTCGAGGTGCAACGCGGCCTGCCCATCCAGATGCTGCTGAAGTATTTCAAAAAAGCCAACGACGCGTGGCAGATCGACCCGTCCCTGCGTGACATGGTGACGTACAAGGAGTTCAACCTGCTGAACGATCCCACGGCGCTGGGCGCGTTCGACGTGGTCTTCTGCCGCAACGTGCTGATCTACTTCGACCAGCCGACCAAGACCCGTATCCTGGATTGGATCAGCCGCATGATACCCGCCGACGGCCGCCTGTTCCTGGGCGGTGCCGAGACGGTGCTGGGAATTACGGACAAGTTCAAGCCCGTTCCCGGTCAGCGGGGCGTGTATTGCCTTGCCGAGGCGGTTCCCGCCGCCGCCGCACCGGCGGCAGCCACCAACGTAGGGGCATCCGCGTCCTAGGGCGCAAAGCCACAACGTCCCGGTCCATTTTGACTTGAGAATCCCGCGGCCGCGGGCCGCCGCCCGTGGGCGGCCATGATCGCTTGATCCGCCGGGGCGTGGTCCCCTGGACCTCTAGGCCTCGGCCTGCGCGTGCTCCTTTTCGCTTTCCGGGTCGCGCAAAACGTAGCCCCGGCCCCAGACGGTTTCGATGTAGTTGTCGCCGCCCGTGGCGGCCACCAGTTTCTTGCGCAGCTTGCAGATGAAGACATCGATGATCTTCAATTCGGGCTCGTCCATGCCGCCGTAGAGGTGGTTGAGGAACATCTCCTTGGTCAGCGTCGTGCCCTTGCGCAGGCTGAGCAGCTCCAGGATGCCGTATTCCTTGCCCGTCAGGTGGATGGGCCGGGAGTCCACGTCGACCACGTGGGCGTCCAGGTTGACGCTCAGCTTGCCGGTCCGGATGACGGACTGGGAATGGCCCTTCGAGCGCCGCACGATGGCCTGGATGCGCGCCAGCAGCTCGGCCTTGTCAAAGGGCTTTGTCAGGTAGTCGTCGGCCCCGATGCCCAGCCCCTTGACCTTCTGCTCCAGTTCCGTGAGGCCGGAAAGGATCAGCACCGGGGTGTTCACCCGGGCGTCGCGAAGGCGGCGCAACACCTCGAGGCCGTCGATGTCGGGAAGCATCAGGTCAAGGACGATGATGTCGTAATCGTACAGCTTGCCGATTTCCAGGCCGTCTTCGCCGAACTCGGTCGCATCGACGACCATCCCCTCCGATTTGAGCATCATCGCGACGCTTTGCGCCGTTGTCGGGTCGTCTTCGACGAGAAGCACGCGCATGGCTGAGCACCGACGTCTGATTCAACGATATGTTAACCATAGGGTGGGGACACGATTCATTCAAGAGCGCGGTGTCCCCAAAAGACAGCCGGAATGCCAGGAAACCCGCCTTTACCAAACCTTAAACGGTCCCTTTCCATAATCGCCGGACCGGCGGCGTAGCCCGGCTTCATGCGAGGTTTTTGGTTGGCCGTTTTCGTCAACAACATGATCAACGAAGTGGGGCGTCTGCCGGATTACCGGGTTTACGGCCAGGTCAGCGCGGTTGTCGGCCTGTTGGTCGAGGTGAGCGGTGTGCAGGGCAGCCTGGCCGTCGGCGATCACTGCCGAATCGTCGGCCGCGACGACGCCCACGTGCTGTGCGAGGTGGTGGGCTTCCGCGACGGCCGGGCGCTGATGATGCCGTTCGGATCGCTGGACGGCGTCGGCCTGGGGTGCCGCGCCGAAGTGAGCACCGCCGACCCGGCGATCTATCCCGGCGACGACTGGCTGGGGCGCGTCGTCAATGCATTCGGTGAGCCCGCCGACGGCAAGGGTCCCTTGCCCTTCGGGCCGGTCGCCTATCCCGTACACAACCAGCCGCCCCCGTCCCACGCCCGCCAACGCATCGGCGCCAAGGTCGACCTGGGTGTCAGGGCCATGAACGCCTTTCTCACCTGTTGCCGCGGCCAGCGCATGGGCATCTTCGCCGGGTCGGGCATCGGCAAGTCGACCCTTTTGTCCATGATGGCCCGTCACACCGATGCGGAAGTCAACGTCATCGGCCTGATCGGTGAACGGGGGCGCGAGACGCGCGAATTCATCGAGGATAATCTCGGCCCGGACGGGCTGGCCCGCAGCGTGGTCGTCGTCGCCACCTCGGATGAATCGCCCCTGGTGCGCCGTCAGGCGGCCTATGTGACGATGGCGGTGGCCGAATATTTCCGCGACCGGGGGCTCGATGTGCTGTGCCTGATGGACAGCATCACCCGGTTTGCCATGGCCCAGCGGGAAATCAGCCTTTCGGTCGGCGAACCCCCGGCCAGCAAAGGCTACACGCCGTCGGTCTTCGCCGAGCTGCCGCGGCTCCTGGAGCGGGCCGGACCGGGGGTCCGTGGTCAGGGCAGCATCACCGGGCTGTTCACGGTGCTGGTGGAAGGCGACGACCACAACGAGCCCGTCGCCGATAGCGTGCGCGGCATTCTCGACGGCCACGTGGTGCTCGACCGCGCCATCGCCGAACGCGGCCGGTATCCCCCCATCAACGTGCTGCGCAGCGTCTCCAGAACCATGCCCGCGTGTAACACGGCGGAGGAAAACGCCGCCGTCGATCGTGCGCGGCGCTACCTGGCGACCTACGAGGATATGGCGGAACTCATCCGGCTCGGCGCTTACCGCGGCGGCAGCGACGCCGCGGTCGACGAGGCCATCCGCTACTTCCCGGCGCTGGAGAAGTTCCTGAGCCAGACCAAGGACGAGAAGACGGACCTGGCTACCTGTTACGGGATGCTGGACGAAATCCTGAACGGCGGAGGGGATTCCGGGGAAACGGCCGAGCCCCCGGAAGCCGTCCGCTCCAAGCCGCTCCCGCCGGCCGCGGAAGCCCCCCAATCCGCCGGCCCCCCCCAATCCGCCGAAGCCCCCCGGCCGGCCCAGGCGTCCGCGGAGCAATGAATGCCGACGGGGGATGAGGGTTGGCCGGAAACCTCAACAGCCTGATCCGTCTCCATGAATGGCGCGTCGACGAGAAGCGCCGCGCGCTGGGGGACCTGCTGGGCGTCGTCGCCGATCTGGAGCAACAGGCGCGGCGCCTCGAAGAAGACCTCAAGACCGAACAAGGCGTTGCCCGCGCCTCGCCCGATGAGGCTGGATACCTGTACGGCAATTACGCCCACGCCGTGATCCTGCGCCGCGAGCGGATCGCCCAATCCATCGCCGAGACGGAGAGGAAAATCGCCGCCGCCCGCGAGGCGCTGAACGACGCCTACCGAAATCTCAAGAAGTACGAACTGGCGCAAGGCGCCCGGGACGCGCGCGAGGCCCGGGAACGGGAACGCGCCGAGCAGATGGTCCTCGACGAACTGGGCGTCCAGGCATACCGGCAGCGCCGGCGCTAGTGGCCTGTCCCGGAGATTCGCGCAACATACGATCGTTTTTCCCGCCTTCTCGGGGCGTCGGGAACGCTTGACGATGGCCCCGCATCGCCGGCGCGACGCTTCCTACCCAAAAGACGCGAAAAGACGATCACACGTATCATCCTATTAAGATGGAGGGTACTAGGCGGAGGTTGGCTTGGTGCCGCCTTCCGCGCCCGTCCGTGGGACCGCGTTCAGGAGACCCCTTCCAGGGCGTCCTCGATGGCGGCCAGGACCTCGTCGATGTTGACGGGTTTGGTGAGGTACCTGTGGAAACCCGCCTGCGCCCCCCGTTCCACGTCACCGGGCATGGCGTTGGCGGTCAGGGCGATGACCGGAACGTGGCGGGTCTGCTCCATTTCGCGGAGGCGTTTCAGCGCCTCGAAGCCGTTCGCTCCGGGCAGGCCGATGTCCATCACGATGACGTCGGGTTTGCGCTCCCTGGCCAGTTCCAGACCCGTTTCGGCGCTGTCGGCGGAGACCATGGTGAGATTGGGCACGCGGCCGATGATCTCCGCCATCAGTTTCCGGTTGGCCGGGTCGTCTTCCACGTAAAGCATCGTGTGTCCCCGTGCCTGCGCCGTCCTCGAGCCCTCCGCCGGGGAGTATTGGCGGGCTGTGACGGCGCCTTTCGCGGCCGGTTTATCCGCGGCCAGGGGAAGTTCGATCCAAAACGTGCTTCCCCGGCCCACTTCGGTCTCGAATCCGATTTGTCCATCCATCAGCTCGATCAGCCGCTTGGTGATGGTAAGGCCGATTCCGGTGCCCTCGATGTCGGTGAATTCCGCGCCCAGCCGGCGGAAGGGCTGGAAAAGATGGCCCTGCTTTTGCGGGGAAATGCCCAGACCGGTATCGGCGATGCTGACGCGCAGCATGCCGCCCGCCGTCGGCTTGCACCCGAGGGTCACCCGGCCGCCGTCGCGGTTGTACTTGATCGCGTTCGAGAGAAGGTTGAGAACCACCTGCTTGAGCCGCGTTGCATCGGCCCGGACCGCGGGCAATTCCCTGCCCGCGGCGCCGTCCACAAGGGCTATGCCGTGTCGATCCGCCAGCGTCCGGGCCAGGTCCAGGCATTCCGCGAGGATTTGCCGTGGCGCCACGTCGTCGATGGTGAGCGCCACCACCCCGCCTTCGATCCCGGCAAGATCCAGGACCTCGTTGATCAGGTCCACCAAGTGTCTGCCGCCCTTGAGGATTTGCTGCACGTACTCCTTTTGCGGTGGGCGGAGCGGCTCCTTGGGGTTGTCCTGAAGCAGCTGCGCGAATCCGAGGATGGCGTTCATGGGCGTGCGCAACTCGTGGCTCATGCTGGCCAGGAACTCGGACTTGGCCCGGTTGGCGGCGTCCGCCTGCTGCTTGGCGGCGCGCAACTCTTCCGCCCGCGTGCGCTCGGTGATGTCCATGGCCATGCTGATGGTGAAGCGGCGGCCGTCGGAAAGCCGGCCAAGGGGACTCGAACGGAAATCCCAGATGCGTTGCTCGCCCGTGGACGTGGTGAGCACGCACTCCCCGTCCCTTTGGCTCCGCTCCGGGGCGTGGAGGGAACCGGTCCCGTCGCCGGAGTCCGTCCGGTTGCGGACGGACGCCTTCCGGGTCCAGGTGTCGACGGCCGGGATCTCGGCATGGGTATAGCCGGTCAGTTCGGTCCACTGACGGTTGATCAGGAGGACTTCACCGTCCTCGGCGTACATCATTATGGGAATCGGCGCATCCAGAACCGCCCGGCGCAGGCGCTCCTCGCTTTCGCGCAGGGTCTTCGCGGCCCGCCCGCGCTGGACTCTGACCACCAGAAGAACAACAATAACAATGAGTTGCGCGACAAAGAACAGGGCGATCAGGGTGCCGGAGAACGGCTGCGTCACGAAAAACGGTTGGTCGGCGGCGACCGACGGGCCGCACCCGAGGAGCAGCCCGGCAAGGGCGATCGCGGTGCCGCGGACAAACCGGCGGTAGGGTGGAAAGCGCGTTTTCACCCCGGTGTCTCCTTGCGGTTCCATGCCCGTCTCAATATCTCCTCAGCCGCGACAACAGCGCGGCGTTGTCCCACTTGGGCTGACGGTCCTCCAGCATCACGCCGTGGTTGTCGACGCCGGGAAGGGCGCCGTTGGGCACCGAGAGGGCGACCTGGACCCAGCGCGCCACGACCTCGTTGTTGATGTCGTCCAGGATGGTCACGGCAACCTTCTCGAGGGACTCCCACGGCAGTGTTCCCAGGGCTCCCAGGTACCGTCCGAAGGCGGCGGGATCGATAATCAATTTGTCGGGAACGTAGCGCACGCCGACGGTCGTCCGCTGCGCCCGTCCCGACGGCGCTATGTACCCCTCGAGCGCGCTGACGTAGTCCAGCCTCGCATCCGGGTTGGATCGGGTGGCGAGGAGCCCGCGTCTCTCCTTGGCGTCCATGGCGGATGTCCGGGACATGAAATCACACCACCAGACCGACGTGGTCCTCGGTGGCTCCTTGGCGCAAAACCTCGACGAATCCCGGAGGCGCGGCCTGGAAGGCGACGGCGCCCTTGATGCCCGTCAGTTCGGTGGCGTCACGGAAAATCCGCCGGATGTCGTCGTGCATCTGCGGCGGCAGCGGCAAGGCCGTGCGCACGATCAGGTCCAGGCGCTTGTTCCTCGCCCGCACCAGGCCGTCCAGTTGCAGGCGCCCGAACCGTTCGAGTTCCACGTCGATCACGAAACGGGTGCCCCTCCGGCCCCCGGCGCCCTCTTCCTCGTCCTCGCCATGGCGACGCAGGAAAAGGCGGATTCTTTCGATCTGGGCCCCGTTGTGAAGGGGGATGAGCGCGATCCGCCAGTCTCCCGGCCCGGGGTCCTCGGCCAAACGGGCGAGCCGGCCGAATTCGTCCTTCAGCCGCGCCATGACGTCGGGTCTGACCCGCTGCAGCAGCCGCCCGGGCCCGTCGCCAAGCCAGCCGCGGATGTCGCCGCCGCGCAGGGCCGCCAGAAAGAACAGGATGTTGGCGCCCAGGTGGGCATCGGGCCTGGGGATGATGGCATTGACCAGGTGCTGGGCGAGGACCGCGTTGGCGTCGTTGAGCGCCACCAGGGCCTCGTCCAGGGTCGGCCAACCCCGGGAAAACACCAATCCCTCCGGCACGCCGCGCAGGGGCGCGGTCTCCGGCGCCGGGGGCGGAACCGGCTCCTCCGTCACCTGGAACGTCACGGTGCCGCCCTGGGGCAGGAGCGTGCGGGTGGCGAACGCCAGCACCCCGGCCGGGGTGTGCACCATCGGCTGGTTCGACACCGTCATGCCGGCGACCGTGCCGGTAAGCGTCTGTCCAAGCGCCAGGCCGGCCGCCGGGGCCCGGAAGGCGGCCGCCG
>JACZQZ010000045.1 GCA_022545455.1 Pseudomonadota bacterium | reverse complement strand
GGCCTGGGTGGCGCCCACGTTCAGCGTCGCACCGACGTTGAAGGTGTCGCTGCCGCCGGACAGGGTGGGAGTCCCGCCGGCGTCGTGGTTGAAGGTATCGATGGTCATGGTGTCGCCGCCGCTGGTAAGCGTGGCGCTCGACGGCAAGGTGATGGAATAGGTATTGCCCCCCTCCCCGGTCACGTCGAAGGCGGCGGCGGCGGGGAAACCGCCGAGCAGGTCGACATTGACGGAGGATCGGGCGCCGGCCGGGGTCACGGTGACCGTCCCGGCGGTGCCGGTCGTCAACATGGTGCCGAAAGCCATATCGCCGCTGGAGGAGATGGAAATCGGCGCCAGGAGGGTCGCCGTGACGTCGACCGTGGCTTGGACCGTCCCACAGTCCATGGTCATGGTGGTCGTGTAGTTCCCCGCCGCCTGGCCGGCCGCCACCTGTAGGGTTCCTCCCATCTTGATATTCCGTTTGCCCTTGCTGCTAAGATTGCCGCTCAATGGGAAGAGGGTACCCAAGCTGTCGACGTTAATGGTGTTGCCTCCGCTGCTGAGCGTGATCACACTACCCGGAATAAGGATGCAGTCGTAAGAACTGCCCCCTGGGCCCCTGAGCCCAAACTTTCCGCTAATAACGGTCCCGCCGAAATCGAACGCGCCCCCCGCGACAGTCTTGGCGTCGACATTGATAGGAATGGTGGCCGTTCCAGCGAGGTCTGCGTCACCGGCCAAAAACCCGAACTCAAAGTCCAGCAGGTTTGAGATGTTGTCCACCACCGCGTTCGCGGCCCCGGTCCACATGGCGATCCAGAGCCCGGCGCAGAGGGCGAGCGTGGGCGCCGCCTTCGTTCCAATTCGGCTAGGCATTTCGCACGGTCTCAAGGGCCACTCCAACGCCGCCAGACGCAATCGACGTTAAATACACATTTAGGTTAAGAATCGGTTGCGATGGGAAGGCCCGATCGGGCCAATGCCCGTGTGCATCCAATGTCCGAAATTGTCCAGAAATGGGCTGTACGGCCCCCCCCTTAAACTGGCTATTCGGGCCTTAGACGCGCTGCGGTTCACCGACGTAGCGTCGGCCTGTACGGAAAACAGTTCGATTCGGTACAGGCGGGTGGAGCGCGTCCGCTTATTACGGCAGCCCCGCCTTGCGCAGGGCGGCGAGATGTCGTCCCGCCTACGGTTGGTGGGCCTCCTCCTCGCTCTCCAAGTAAGCGTCTTGCTTGCTCCAGGTGTGCACCTGCCCACATTCAGGGCAAGGAACCGAATTTCCAGCCAATTGGCTGGTTTCAAAGGCAACCTCGTCAAAGCTCCAGCCCGTATAAATCGGCTTTCCCGTCTCAGGGCATGTGATCATCACCCGTGCCATCAACGACTCCGACCCGCTAGCAGCACCGATGATAGCATACGTTGGAGCCGCCGCCCGCGCGCACGGGTGCGGTGCCGACCGGCAGCAGACCAATCGCGAGAGGCGACTGGCTAATTTTTTTTCGAGGCTCCGGTGCGGGGTAGGTTGATAACCCGGCCTCCATCCTTCCTTGGGTCGAAACGGTAGCCCCTCCGGATTTCCACGTTGCGCAACATGACGTTGAGAGAGGTCACGTCGAAGGGGTCCGGGTTCAGCGGCTCGATGTACTTCGCCTTGAGGCTGTGCAGCATCTCGCGCTCGTTGGGCATCAGTTTCTCCTCGATTGCCTCAACCTTCGTGAGCAAGCGCTTGAGTTCGACGTACCCCGTCATATTGAACATGGTCACCGCTTCCCGGGCTGAGATTTCCCGTACCCTAAATCCATCGCGGTGTTATGTGGGATTTTTCTGTTTAAGGTTAGCATCCCCGAAATGGGGGGGTTCTCTAATCGTGGTTGGCTTGGCAAGCTCTCCGTTCGTTCCTGCCGGGTCCTCGGTTCTCTCCGTGGTCGGGGCTTCGCCCGCCACATCATGGCGTCAGGGGATGTGGGCGGATCAATGTAGGGAACGCATTAGCCGGTAAGGCTTGGCAACACCCTTATCCGCAATCGGACTAACATGGATTCCGGTATAAGGTCCTGGAGGCAGGTAAAGGGAGTGGAATGGTCGAGAACGATGAAACAAAGTTTGAGCCGGCGGACGTGCTGCGCATGTTTCCAACATTTGTCTGGAAAGCTGAACTGAAGCCAGAAGTCCATCAAAGAATCAACGGAACAATAGTCAGGACGCTCGATCAGATACGACGATCCCTGCCTGAGCTTGCACCGGGTCAGGCTTGGCAGTCGGATCAAGCCTTACACAAACTGGAGGGCTTTCGCGAGCTCGTCTCTTGCGTCAACGACACGGTGACAAGCGTCCTGGAATTCTTAAAAATTGTCTGCGACGCTTTTGAAATAACTGGTTTCTGGGCCAATATAAGTGCGACAGGCGCCGGCCACGGAATGCACAGTCATCCAAACAATTTTTTGAGTGGCGTTTACTACGTGCAGGCCCATGAGGGAGCCGACACGATAAATTTCCACGATCCGAGGCCCCAGCCGAACATCATCAGGCCTCCCGTGACGGAACTAACCGCCGAGAATACCGATCAGGTCGTTGTCAAGGTAAAGAATGGCACCCTTCTTGTGTTCCCCGCGTGGTTGCCACACTCGGTTGATGCCAACAGCACCGATAAGCCAAGAATTAGTATCGGTTTCAACGTCATGTTTACTTCATATACGGAAAAAATGAGTAAACCACTTTGGTAAAGGAGACACAGTTGTCGCCTTCCACATTCCCGAAGCGGGAAAAAAGCCGTACCGAGACGGCGACAGCATCGGCCGGATACGACGACCCTGGCCGCTCGCTCAGGGACACCCTCACCGACGACACTCGCTGCTGATACGGGCGCGACCAGGTGGCGCGGATTGTGGTTGGTGGAAGAGCGGAATGGTGTCGGACCTCGGAGTCTACCCCGCCGTCCACCTGCTCACGTAACAGCACGGCGAAGATGCCGCCATGCGCGCGGCCCAACTGTGCTCCGTGCCACGGGTACGCCAAACCCTTCTTGTCCGTGCACCTTGATCGGCGGCTGATCTGGCCGACACAGAAATCCATCTGAATCCGGGTGAGATCGGGCGGGTACGGAAATGGGTTGAAGCTGTTGAAAAAGTCGGTGGTTTGAACGGGGGTTTTATACCAAGGAGCGCTGATCATGACTCATAGAGATCGCGTAGGCGGCTCGTCGGGCAGGAGGAAAGTTGCCGGCGATGCGGTGCATCGTCAAAACTTTTCGACGCCCTCCGACGGGCCGCATACGCGACCGCAACGGCGGCTTACCAAGGCTTTCGGACGGCGTCGCGCACGCTTTGCGATGCCCCGCATCGCCTGGGCGCACGCTTAGGGCCGAAAACCTTGGTAAGCCGGCTCGTCGGGTCATGATCAACGCCCCTTGGTATTAGGTCCGGCTTCGGTTCATTGTCGTGGGGGCGCGGATTCGGATTGCCCCTTGAAAACACCTTTTGAGGGCCGCGGCCGCCTATCCGGAATTCACGCGTGTTGCCGGTTCTTGGCCGGTTCAGGTCGAAGACCATTGAGTCTCCAATTCCAGGTTCCCACTTAATAACACTGCGCAAACGCTTCATCCAACTGCCGACAGGAGGGGACGCAGTGTCTGAGTTCCGAACCGTCATGAATACGACCGACCTTGCACCTGGAGACATGAAACTGGTCGATCTAGACGGTGAAGAGATAGCCATCGCCAACGTCGACGGCGAATACTTTGCCTTCAACAACACCTGCCCGCACGCCGGCGGTCCGTTGGCGGAAGGTGAGCTCGAAGGCGACATCGTCACCTGCCCCTGGCACTTCACGCCGTTCAACGTCAGGACCGGCGAGGCCCAGGAGGGCGGTGTCACCGACGATCCCGTCTCCACCTACGAGGTCCGCCTGGAGGGCGACAACATCCAGATCAGGAAGGCCTAAACGGCTAATCCATTAGACCTACTGTGAAATTCGACGTCGGCGAAAATTTCTCCCATGATATCAATCTGTTGAGATTGCCATTGTTGACTTTCGCAGCAGGTCTATTAAGCCCGACCATTGCCTTTGGAGGGAAAGCAAACTCCCTTGGCTACACATCGACGACGAAATGCCGAGTTACCTGGAGTTCCCACCAGTACGGACTATAGAGCAAAACGCCCACGCCGAGACGGCGAGACTCGGTCGGGAGGTAAGTGACCGTAAGCCGGGAGCGTGGTGAGCCGCTCGTCCTCCAGCGCGCCGCCGACGGTGAAATGATAGAGGCTCTGCCAAGCATCGTCCGCGAGGTCCATGCCGAGGAGTTGATGCACGAAGTCGTCGAAGTAGCAGCCCATACCGGTCGAGCGCACCCCGGCGGCCTCGGCCTCAAGGTAGAGCACTTGGCCGATCAGGCCGGTTTCCCAGAACAGGCGGCGATACGCCCACGCCCCGTCCCCCTCGAGGGTGCGCGCGAAGTCGGCCACCATACCGAGGCTGAAGGCACCGTCGCCGGCGATCGCCTGTAAGCAGCTTGCATGGGCGGCGGCCTCGCGGCAGTCCCCGAGGGCCAAGGCGTAAAGTGGCATGCCGCTCGATTTGACACGCGTCCAGGCGAACCCGTCGTGACACGCGGCACGGAAAGCGTCGAGCCGGGCTTCGTCGCGCATGAGAACATAGAGGCCGGGGGAAAGCCCGTCGATCCGGTGCACGAACAGGCACAAGTGGATTCGGCCGGGAAAGTCGATCGCCGTCCACGGCGGGTGCGGCCGATCGGGCAGTGTACGCGCAAGCATGCCGAAGAAGGTATCGAGCGGCAGCCCGGTTCGCGCGTCCATGTCGACGGCACTTCGCCGCTGACGGATGATCGCCGCCGACCGTGGAACATCACGGATCGGCCGCTGCGCAGGTTTACTGCTCGCCGCTAAATCGGGCAGCGGCAGCGGTGCCGTATGCGGCTTGACAGTGGCGTCCTCGACGGCGCCGATCGCCGCCCAGTCGACGCGTTCCGGGCTAAGCCGGTTCGCCGTTCCCGCCCAGCGGCCGGCGCGCAGGGCGGCGATCGTGCCGTCATCAAGACCGCGCGGGGCGGCGGCTGCCGGATCGGTGACCACCGCGGCAATCAGGTCGGGGTGCTCGGCCTCGGCACCGGCGAAGTCGGCGGCACGATCGAGGCCGAGGAGTCCGGCGACCTCGGCGTCGGAGAGCGCCGATAGGAGCGCGACGCGCCAACCGAGAGCGGCGGCGGCAAAGCACACCGCGCCGAGCGCATGGCCTGCGTCATGCTGACAGTACCGGTAGGCACGCTCGCCGTACTTCCAGGCCTCACGCCAATGAACCGATGTGAGGCCGACGAGGAAGGCGCCTGCAGGCAGCCCGGCGGCGGCGACGCTCCCGGCCGCCTCGCCAAGGACGCAGCGCTGTTCGAGTGCGTGCTCGCGCGGCGCGTAATGGTACACCCCGGGGCAGTCCGACAGAGAGGCAAGCGGCGGCAGCACCACATAGCCCTCGGTGGGGTGCAGGTTGCCGCTCGACGGGTTGCTGCGCAACGCCCAGCGTGTGCCCTGGAACTCTTTCCAGGCGGTAATCCCGAGCGAGAGTTCGAGGAATAGGCCCAGGCTCTCGGCGGTCAGCGGCCGGGGCGGCGTGTCCCTGGAATGGAACAGCGCGTCATAGGGCGGCGTGCCGTCATCGGGTACAAGCGGCAACTCGATATTTCGGGCGCCTGAGAAGCGGCGAAACGGGTCGGGCTGGTTAGCCCAGTCCATGTATCCCGGCCCCGGGGCGTTACGCTCGGGCATGTGCTTTGTACGCTGGTGGTAGGCGCGCACCCGCGTCACGGCGTCAGGTAGGGCACCAACATCACTGGCCAGGCTCATCCGCTCGGGTCCATGAGTTCAGGTTGTACGCCCGCCTCCGGCACACAGCGGCAAAGCCGCTGTCGGTGGCATGATGGGGCTAGGACCGATCCGGGGGAAGGCTTTGCTTTGACCTGAGGGGGCTGAAACTCTATGGGACTATTTCGTCGGCGGGCTGTGTTCCGTGTCGCGTTCTGCACTTAGCGTGTGCAATGCCTGAACGACGCGGTCGAACATGTCCGGGCGGCGAACGGCCATCCCGGCTTCCTCCTCTGCCACCTCCAGCTGACGGGCGTCGTATTCCCACCGGCGCAAAATTTCGATTTTCTGATCGCGGTTGAGTTCGTCGCTGGCAACGACTTCCTCCGGATCCTTGAACACCGACGTGGGATCCAACATCGCCTTTTTCACATCTATCATGATCGCCAGCCATCCGTTCCTCGGGGGGGCCGATGCCTGCTTCCGATTTTGTTCGCGCTCACCCGGCATTCAGCAGATGCTATTTGCCGGTTTAAAATCAAGGGTATCCAACGCAACACAGAAAAAAGACGGTGTTCGGGTTATGCTTCGATCCTTGGGGGCGAAACCTGATGGCGTCCAAACGTGTAACCGTATTCGGAGGATCGGGATTCCTCGGTCGCCAAATCGTGAAGTGCCTGGCCGCCGAGGGGACCAACGTCCGCGTGGCGGTGCGCCACCCGGAGCGCGCATCCCTTCTCAAAGGGTTCGCTCGCGACAGTCAAATCGAGTTGGTGCGCGCCGACGTATGGGACGAATCGACGGTTGCCCGGGCGGTGAAAAATTGCACGTCGGTCATCAATACCGTCGGCCACTACGTTGAGAAAGGCAGTTCGACATTCGACGCGGTCCACGGACAGGGAGCCCTTCATGTCGCCCGGCAAGCGCGACAAGCGGCGGTCGAGCGGCTGATTCATATCTCGGGTCTGGGTGCCGATCCTACGTCGGACTCCCCTTATGTTAGAGCCCGGGGCATCGGGGAAGTCCTGGTCAAAGAAGCGTTTGATGGAGTTACGATCCTCCGTCCCAGTGTGATCTTCGGGCCGGACGATTCCTTCTTCAACACCCTCGCCGGCATCGCACGACGGACTCCGGTCCTGCCCCTGTTCGGCATGGGCCGCACGAACCTGCAACCCGTGTTCGTGGGAGACGTTGCGGAAGCCTGCGTGAGTGTCTTGGCCGATCCCTCGACGGAGGGCAAGGTCTACGAATTGGGCGGGCCCCGGGTCTACACCTACAAAGCACTCTTACGGTTGGTGCTCAGGCAGGTCGACAGGAGAAGGGTTCTGGTCCCGCTCCCGTTCTTCTTGTGGGACACTTTAGCGGCCCTAATGGCATTCCTTCCCGACCCACCATTGACCCGCGATCAAGTAAAGCTGATGAAACGAGACAATGTGGTTGAAGGGACCACGTTGACACTGGAAGACCTCGGCATCGGGCCGATCTCCGTAGAAGAAATCTTGCCCACCTACATCAATCCTAATCACAGAAATTCTGCCTCTTAGAAGGGACTCACCAGATTCTGGTGGTCGTGCGCACCGTCGCCAACCCGGTCCAGGTGCTGGGCCTTGATGGGAGGGGTCCGGCGACCCACTTAGAGCGGACATTAATGCTCTGAATGTCTGCTGTTCACTCGAAAGCGGCCGTTAAATGGCAGGGGCGCTAACGACGGTTCCTAACCAGGAACTAAACCGGTCCAGCTTCCTTTGGGCTCACGGGTTCAATATGATGCCCGGCACGCCTAATGGTATCTAATCGAAGTCGGTTGAAGGTCTGTTGCAGGGGGGCAGCTGACATGGACATTCGCAAGACCATGATAATCAAAGAGACCATCGAAGCGGACGGCGTTGGCGAAGCCTGCGACCCAATAACCCGGGTAGTCGCCGTAGCCGTAATCCAAAATCCTTTCGCCGGGCGCTTCGTCGAGGATTTATCGCCTCTTTTCGACATTGGCGGCCAACTTGGCGAACGACTAATGGGCGACGCCGTGAAAATGCTTGCTGGCCCACCAGTCAGCTACGGCAAGGCAGCCATCGTCGGCGTTGCCGGCGATTTGGAGCACGGTGGAGCGATGATCCATCCGAAACTGGGCAAGCCAATGCGTGCAGCGGTCGGCGGCGGCAAGGCATTGATTCCCTCGAACGCAAAAGTCGCGGCCGCTGGCGTTCCTATCGACCTACCGCTCGGGCACAAAGATGAGGCTTGGTCCTTCGATCATTTCGATACCATGACCGTGATGGTCGCCGACGCACCGCGTCCCGACGAAATCGTGCTGTGCATGGCTGTTTCCGACGGCCCCCGGCCTCATCCCCGAGTCGGCAGCGGTCCGATTACAGATTGAGTGCAATGTCCGCTTTGGGTCATGTGTGGACGGCTCCCTTCCTAGTGGTTCATGAGCAACCACACTTTGGCACATCGCGATGCCGCTGGGTGGGAGCCGTCCACCGCATCATGAGCGGACCTTAGCGCCTACCCCAAGAATGGTCTGCTTTGCGGGGTAGAGCGGCGGACATCAACGACGCGAGTATCTTCTTGCCACCATGAATGTGGCCGCTGGTCGCCTTGGGGGCAGCGCATACAAAAAGGGCGGTAACGTCCCGAGACGTCACCGCCCTTTGTGGCGTAAATCGTTTAATCAGCTGACGACGATGCCGATGACGATCAAGATGGCGAAGCCGCCAACCGGATAAATCCAGGTTTGGTTCTTCAGCGCGGCGATCTTCTCACTCATTTTCCGAAACTCCTTATGCTTCTTTTGTCCGACGCTCGGTTTCCCTGCGCCGCCGCTATGCTGCAGTGCGATATTGCAGTGCAGCAAACGCGAATATACATAGATTATCATTCCTGTCAACGTAGGCGTTGCAGGGGTTTTCCGTACGCCGAGGAATGTCCGCTTCGGGTCGTTAACGGACATCGCCGGCTTGGTTACGGTTGACCGGTGTGGACCCGTGAGCGGACATCGCCACCCGCAACACCGGTTAATCGGTCCATGCCCTAAATCCCAAGGGGTGCGGGGCTTCGAGGCCCCGCGGAGGCCGGCGCGGCGGCGCCTGCGAAGCGGCTTTCGCCGGGATGACCTTGCCGCCGCCCTCAGCCGACCGAGCGCTCGTCGGCCTCGTCGAGGACCGCCAGCATGTCCTCGACGGTGACGAACTTGCGGCGCGGCGCCGGCGGCGTCGCGTTGGCGGCCTCGGCGGCCTCGATCTTCTTCCACTCGGCGTAATCGACGTGGCGCACGCGCCGCTCCCTGAGCAGCGTTTCCAGGGCCACGCGGCCGGGCTTTTTCCCTTCCGGGACGTCGGCGCCGACGAGTTCGGCGACCGCCACGCCGTCGGCCCGGTTGCTGGAAATGACGCCGGTGGGACCGCGCATGATCCAGCCGGCGGCGTACAGCCCGTCGGCGACGCGCCCGTCCGTATTGGCCACGATCTGGCGGTCGCCGTCGAAGGGCGCCCCGTCCACCGGGTCGGCGCGGTAGCCGATGGCGGCGATGACGACGCCGCACGCGATATCGAAGAATTCGCCGCTTCCCACCGCACGGCCTTTTTCGACGCGGGTGCGCTCGAGGCGCAGCCCCTCCACCCGGTCGCCCCCCAGAATCTCGACCGGCGCCGCGTAGAACCGGAAATGGACGCGCTTCGGTTTCTCGTCCGCCCGGCGGGCGGCGAATTCCCGCAACGTGGCCAGGTTTCTTTCCTTCAGGCGCCGGTCGCGGTCCGCCAGGTCGCCGACGCCGTCGGGCAGCTGCGCGGCATCGACCTGGGGAACGCTGTTCTCCAGCTTTCCCATCTCGCGCAGCTCCACGTTGGTGAACTTGGCCTCGACGGGGCCGCGCCGGCCGAATATGTAGACGTCGGTGAGGGGCGCGGAACGGATGGCTTTCGCGGCGTAGCCGGTGAGATCGGAGGCCGCCATCTCGGCCTCGGTCTTGACCAGGACGCGGGCCACGTCGATGGCCACGTTGCCGACCCCGACCACCGCCACCGCGGACGTGTTGAGGTCGGGATCGAGGTCGCGGAAGTCGGGATGGCCGTTGTACCAGCCGACGAACGCGGCCGACCCCAAGACGCCTTGTTTGTCCTCGCCGGGTATGCCCAACGGGCGGTCCAGCGGCGCCCCGACGCAGAGCACCACGGCGTCGTACATCCGGCGCAACTCGGCGAGGCCCACGTCCCGGCCGACCTCCACGTTGCCCCAGTAGCGCACCTGGTCGCTCAACGCGGTGCGCTCGAATTTCGCCGAGACTTTCTTGGTGGTCTGATGGTCCGGCGCCACCCCGTCGCGAATCAGGCCGAACGGGGTGGGAAGGCGTTCGATGATATCGATCCGCACATCCACGCCCGATTTGAGGAGCGCGTCGGCGGTGTAGAAACCGGCAGGTCCGGACCCAACAATCGCTACACTGACCGGCATCTACACGTCCGCGCACCGTTGGAACTTGCGACCGAACGGCGTCCGGGCGCGATCGCCCCGTTTATACCACGGATCACCCGGCGGTCACCCGGGCTTTTCCACAACGCGGCTATGGGGATTTCCGCCCGCCCCGCGGCGGAGGGGGGCCGAATTGGCCGGCTTTAAAGGGAAACGGCGTCGCCGGTCGGCGTTAGCCGGACACGGTCCAGGTATGGCCGCGGCGCAGCAGCGCGTTGAGATCGTCGCCCGGGTGGCTGGCCTTGGCCTCGTCGATGCGCTCCCGGATGCTGGTCTCGTAGCTCGGCGCCGGGGCGCAATAGAGCACGCCGAGCGCCACCGGCATCTCCAGGGCGACCAGCATGGTGGCGAGGGTGCGGTTGGTTTCGTCGTGTACCACCACGTCGGCCTCGGAAACCCCATCGGCACCGATGGTCACGGTTTCCAGTATCAGCTTGGCGGGGTCGAGCCTGAGGCCCCGGGTCTTGCCCTCGCCGAAGACCAGCGGCCGGCCGTGCTCCACATGGATCTGCGCGTCGTCGGCGACGTCTTTTTCGGTGAAGTCCGAAAAGACGCCGTCGTTGTAGACGATGCAGTTCTGGAATATCTCGACGAACGACGCGCCCCGGTGCGCGTGCGCCCGTTTCAGGACTTCCGCCAGGTGTTTTTGCATGGTGTCCACGGAACGGGCGACAAAGTGGGCGCCGGCGCCAAGGGCGAAGGCGGCCGCCGAAACCGGGTGTTCCACCGACCCCGTCGGCGTCGACGGCGACCGGGTGCCGACCCGCGAGGTGGGCGAGTACTGACCCTTGGTCAGCCCGTAGATCTCGTTGTTGAACAGCAGGACCTGCAGGTCCACGTTGCGCCTGAGCACGTGCAGAAGGTGGTTGCCGCCGATGGACAGTCCGTCACCGTCGCCGGTGACCACCCAGACATCGAGCTCGGGCCTGGCGAGCTTGATCCCGGTGGCGACGGCCGGCGCCCGGCCGTGGATGGTGTGGAAGCCATAGGTGGCCATGTAATAGGGAAAGCGGGACGCGCAGCCGATGCCGGAAACGAAAACGGTGTTCTCCCGCACCGCCCCGATCTCGGCCAGGGTGCGCTGCATGACCTTGAGGATGGCGTAATCGCCGCAGCCGGGACACCAGCGCACCTCCTGGTCGGTGGCGAAGTCCTTCGCCACCAGCTTTTCCGATAATCTGACGACGTTCACCTCAGGCCTCCATTCGGGCGCGGATCGCCGTCTCGATCTCGGCGATCTTGAAGGGTTGGCCGGAAATCTTGTTGAGGCCCTCGGCGGGGACAAGACATTCGCTGCGCAGGAGCGTCAACAGCTGGCCGGTGTTCAGCTCGGGCACCAACACCTGTTCGAACCCGCCCAGAAGGTCGCACAGGTTCCGCGGCAGCGGCCAGATATGGCGGATGTGAATGTGCGACACATCCAGCCCCTCGCCTCTCAGCCTGTTGACCGCGCGGTTGATCGGCCCGTAGGTGGACCCCCAGCCGACCACCGCCAGCCGCCCCCGTTCGCCGCCCTCCTCGACCGCCTGGCGCGGGATATCGTCGGCGATGCCGGCGATCTTGTCCATGCGCGCCTGGGTCATGCGCTCATGATTGACCGGGTCATAGGAAATGTGCCCGCTGTCGTAATCCTTTTCCAGGCCGCCGATGCGGTGTTCGAGTCCCGGCGTCCCCGGCACCGCCCACGGGCGGGCCAGGGTCGCGGGATCGCGCAGGAACGGCTGAAAGCCTTCCGCGTCCGTGCGGAACTTGACCGGCATGGGCGGCAATGTATCGACGTCCGGGATCAACCAGGGTTCCGCGGCGTTGGCGATGTAGCCGTCGGTCAGCAGGATCACCGGGGTCATGTACTTGGTGGCGAGGCGGACCGCCTCGATCGCCACCTCGAAACAGTCCGATGGCGACCGGGCCGAGACCACCGCCACCGGGCTGTCGGCGTTGCGCCCGAACACGGCTTGGTGGAGGTCCGACTGTTCGGTCTTCGTCGGCATGCCGGTGGAGGGGCCGGCGCGCTGGGAATTGATCACCACCAGCGGCAGCTCGGTGCTGACGGCCAGCCCGATCGCCTCGCCCTTGAGCGCGATGCCGGGGCCGGAACTCGACGTCACCCCCAGCGATCCCGCATACGAGGCGCCGATGGCGGCGCAGGCGGCGGCGATCTCGTCCTCCGCCTGGAAGGTGATGACACCGTAATGCTTGAGGTTGGACAGCGTGTGCAGCACCGCCGAGGCCGGGGTGATGGGGTAAGAGCCGAACATGACCGTGAGCCCGGCCAGGTCGGCACCGACCACGAGGCCCCACGCCAGGGCCTCGCCGCCGGTCACCGCCCGGTAAAGGCCGGGCGCGATATCCGCCGGCCGCACCGTGAAACCGGCAGAGACGTCGGACATTTCGACGGTCTCGCCGAAGGCGTGGCCGGCGTTCAGCGCCGCGGCGTTGGCGCCGGCCAGGTCCGGCCGGGAGGCGAATTTCTGGCTCAACCAGTCGATGGTCGTTTGCCGGTCGCGGGCGTACATCCAATAGACCAGACCCAGGGTCCACAGGTTCCTGCAGCGCAACGCCTCCTTCTTCGACAGCCCGAATTCCTTGACCGCGTCGAGGGTCAGCTTCGAGATGTCGATGGGGATGGTGCGGTACTTGTCCAGGCTGCCGTCTTCCAGCGGATTCGTCCGGTAGCCGGCCTTGTGCAGGTTGCGCTCGGTAAAGGCGCCGCTGTCCACGATGACCATGCCGCCCGCCCTCAGGTTCGGGATCTCGACCATCAGCGCCGCCGGGTTCATGGCGATCAGCAGGTCCACCGAGTCGCCGGAGGTCTTGATCACACGGGAGCCGAAATTGATTTGAAACGCGGAGACGCCGAAGGTCGTCCCTATCGGCGCCCGGATTTCCGCCGGAAAGTCGGGGAACGTGGCCAGGTCGTTGCCGGCCATCGCCGAGGACTGGGTGAACTGGCCCCCGGTGAGTTGCATCCCGTCGCCGGAATCTCCGGCAAAGCGGACGACGGCCGACTCCAATTCCTGGCGGGCGGGCCTGGCGGGGTCTAGATCGACAGTGGCGTTCGCAGACATGGCTTTCAGCTCGATGCCCTGAACTTGGTCACCCCGGACGGCAGGGCGGCGGCAAAGGGAAGAGGCACCCCCCACATCCAGACTATATATTGTACATTGCCGGGATGTTAACAACTATGGTCGTATGCGGACGAAAAATATTTCCGCCCGCCGGGAGGGGGCCGCCGCGACACGATCCCGGTGGCGCCAGCCTGCCCTGTTCTCCTATAACTGTCCCGCAAATGAAACCATGAATGGCCGGGAATCCGCGTGAACGCCGCAGACGATAAACTCAACCTGCTCGCCGACCTCATCCGCAAGGCCACGGCGGCCGGCGCGGACGGGGCCGACGCCGTGTTCATGGGCGGCAGGTCGCTGTCGCTGACCCGGCGCCTGGGAAGGCCGGAGTGGCTGGACCGTTCCGAAGGCGCCGATGTGGGCCTGCGCGTGTTCATCGGCAAGCGCCAAGCCATCGCGTCGTCCTCCGATCTGTCCACGGACGCCCTCGAGGAACTGGTCGGGCGCGTCCTCACCATGGCCCGCTCGGTGCCCGAGGACCCCTACTGCGGCTTGGCCGAGCCGGACCTGTTGGCCACCGACCGCCCGGATCTGGACATCTGCGATCCCGCCGAACCCGCGACGGAGACGCTGGTGGAGAGGGCGGCGCGGGCCGAGGACGCCGCGCGCGGCGTGCCGGGGGTGACCAACTCGGAAGGCGCCGAGGCCGGTTGGGGCCGGATGGAAGTGGCCATCGCCGCCAGCAACGGATTCACCGGCGTCTACGGGACGTCCCGGCACAGCCTCAGCGTCTCGGTGCTGGCCGGCGAGGGGACGGCCATGGAACGGGATTACGACTACGCAAGCGCCGTCTTTGCCAAGGACCTGGATGAGCCCGAGGCCATCGGCCGGTCGGCGGGCGAAAAGGCCGTGCGCCGCCTGAAGCCGCGCAAGATGGAAACGGCGCAGGTGCCCGTGGTCTACGATCCCCGCGCCGCCCGCAGCCTGCTCTCCCATCTGGCCAGCGCCATCAACGGCGTGGCCGTCGCCCGCGGCACCACGTTCCTCAAGGACAAACTGGGGAAACGGATATTTCCCCGGGCCGTGACCATCGTCGACGACCCCCACCGCCGGCGCGGCCTCAGGTCCAGACCGTTCGACGGAGAGGGCGTCGCCACGCGGCGGTGCAACGTCATCGACAACGGCGTGCTCGCCACCTGGATCCTGGACCTGCGCTCGGCGCGCCAGCTTGGAATGGCACCCACCGGGCATGCCGGCCGCGGCAGCTCTTCGCTGCCGTCTCCGTCCGTGGCCAACCTGTACCTGGAACCGGGTCAGGCGACGCCCAAGGACCTGATGGCGGATATCAAAAGCGGCTTTTACATCACCGAGCTCATCGGGTTCGGCGTCAACGGCGTCACCGGCGACTACAGCCGGGGCGCGGCCGGATTTCGCATCGAAGACGGCGAACTCGCCCACCCGGTGAGCGGGGTTACGGTCGCCGGCAACCTGAACCATATGTTCGCCAACATCACCGCCGCCGATGACCTGGAGTTCCGCTACGGCACCGACGCCCCGACGGTACGCGTCGACGGCATGACCGTGGCCGGCAGGTAGGGCCGCGGGCGCGCCGCGCCCCGGCCGGCGGGCGTTGGCCCCTGCCGCGCCCCGTGCTATGGTCCCGGCCGTCAAGCAAAGGTTGCCATGCCTTGAGCGCGTTTACCGAAGATAGCCGTCCGCGGCATCAATCCACCTACGTTCTGATGCGCCGGCTGTTGCGCGAAAGCGTACGGCCGTACCGGGGCTGGCTGATCGCCGCCCTTCTTTGCATGGCGGTCATGGCGACGGCCACCGCGCTGACCGCGTGGCTGATGAAGCCCGTGGTCAACGACGTGTTCTTCGCCGAGAACAGCGACATGTTGTGGATCATCGGCGGCGCGGTGATGGCGGCCTTCGTCATCAAGGGGCTGGCCAATTATGCCCAGGCCACCCTGATGGCGTACGTGGGCCTGCACATCATCGCCGACAACCAGAACCGTCTGTACGCCCACCTGTCGCGCCTGGACCTCAGCTTTTTCCACCGCAACCCGACGGGAAAGCTGATCTCGCGGTTTACCTACGACATCAATCTCATGCGCGGGGCGGTATCGAACGTGTTGACCAGCCTGGGCAAGGACCTGTTGTCCGTGGTCGGACTGGTCACCGTGATGTTCATTCAGGACTGGCCGCTCGCGGCTCTTTCGTTTTTCGCCTTTCCCCTGGCTGTTTTTCCCATCGTCCGCCTCGGCCGGCGGGTGCGCGCGGTAACGGCCGACACCCAGGAGGAAATGGGGCAGTTGACAACCCTGCTGGAACAGACCTTCCAGGGCATCCGCGTGGTCAAGGCCTACGGCATGGAGGAATACGAGAAAGGCCGCATGGGCGAAATCATCCAACGCATCGTCCGCCTCGCCTTCCGGGCGGCGCGCATACGGGCGTTGTCCAGCCCCATCATGGAGACGCTGGGCGGGGCGGCCGTCGCCATCGTCATCATCTACGGGGGCTTCCGGGTGATCGGGCAGCAGACCGATCCCGGCGCCTTTTTCTCCTTTCTCACGGCGCTCCTGCTCGCCTACGAGCCGATGAAGAAGCTGGCCATGCTCAACGCCAACCTCCAGGAAGGGCTGGCCGGCGCGCAGCGGCTGTTCGACCTGCTGGATGTGGAACCGGGCATCCACGAAAAGCCGGCGGCGCGCCCACTTTCGGTCTCCGCCGGGCGCATCCGCCTGGAAGACGTGCGTTTCGCCTACGAGCCCGGAAGACCGGCGCTGAACGGGATCACCATGGAGGTGCCGGCGGGAATGACGGTGGCCCTGGTCGGACCGTCGGGGGCCGGCAAGTCGACCATCCTCAACCTGATTCCCCGCTTCTACGACGTGGCCGCGGGCCGGGTTCTCATCGACGGCGCCGACGTGCGCGACGTCACGTTGGCCTCGCTCTATGCCAACATCGCCCTGGTCAGCCAGGAGATCACCCTTTTCGACGACACGGTCAGGGCCAACATCGCCTATGGCCGGGCCGGGGCCGACGACGCCGACATCATCGCCGCCGCCCGTAACGCCGCCGCCGATGAGTTCATCCGCGCGCTTCCCCAGGGGTACGACACCATGGTCGGCGAAAAGGGCGTCAAGCTGTCCGGCGGCCAACGCCAGCGTCTGGCCATCGCCCGGGCGACGCTCAAGAACGCCCCCATCCTGCTGCTCGACGAGGCGACCTCGGCCCTGGACACGGAATCCGAACGCCAGGTGCAGGCGGCCCTCGGCAAACTCATGCGCGGGCGCACCACCCTGGTCATCGCCCATCGCCTGTCGACGGTGGTGGACGCGGGCCTGATCCATGTGGTCGAGGCGGGCAGGATCGTGGAATCGGGCAGCCACGCCGAGCTGCTGGCCCAGGGCGGCGCCTACGCACGCTTGTATGCCCTGCAGTTTGCCGAGGAGGCCCCGTCCCCGGAAACGGCCCAGGCCGCGCAGGCCTGAACATCCACGGGGTCGCGAAACCGTGACGCCGTTTAAGAAAACCTTGCGCAACGACACCGTGCGCCGGGTCCTGTGCTGGCTGGGCGCCCAATACATCCGCCTTGCCCATGCGACCGGCCGGTGGACGGTGGTGGGCGGCGAAACCCCCCGCCGTTTCTGGGACGCAGGCAAGCCTTTCATACTGTGTTTCTGGCACGGCCGGCTGTTGATGATGCCCTACTGTTGGGATCGCCGCCGCTCCATTTCCGTGCTCATCTCCCAGCACCCGGACGGACAGATCCTCGCCCGCACCGTCGGCCACTTCGGCATCGACACGGTGGTGGGGTCGACGACCCGCGGCGGGGCGGCGGCCCTGCGCACCTTGCTTAAGACCTTGAAGGCCGGAGCATACGTGGGCATCACCCCGGACGGGCCGCGCGGGCCGCGCATGCGGGCCGGCGACGGCGTCATCACCGTGGCCCGGCTGTCGGGCGCGCCCATCATCCCCGCCGCCTACGGCATAAACCGGCGCCGGGTTCTCGGCACCTGGGACCGGTTCGTCCTCGCCTGGCCGTTCGGCCGCGGCGTGCTGGTGTGGGGCGATCCGATCCATGTCCCCCGCGACGCCGACGCCGACGCCCAGGAGACGGCGCGCCGGCAGGTCGAGGACCGTCTCAACGCCGTCACCGCCGAGGCCGACAGGTTGTGCGGCTGCACGCCCGTCGAGCCGGCGCCCGTGGCCGGGGAGGCGACGCCCGTGGCCAGGGAGGAGGCGTCATGATGCTTCCGCTGTATCGCGCCGTGACCACGGTGGGGGCGCCGTTGATCCATATTTACCTGGCCCACCGCAAGGCGCGGGGGAAGGAGGACCCGGAACGGTTCGGAGAGCGGCTCGGGCGGGCGGGCCGGCCCCGGCCCCTGGGTCCCCTAGTCTGGATGCATGCCGCCAGCGTCGGGGAATCGCTTTCCATGCTGCCGCTGATCGGGCGGATGCGCGCCGAGGTCAAGGGACTGAACGTGCTGGTGACCACCGGCACGGTGACGTCGGCGCGGCTGTTGGCGGAGCGCCTGCCCGAAGGGGCCTTCCACCAGTACGTGCCCGTCGACCGCCTGAGCTATGTGCGGCGCTTTCTCGATCACTGGCAACCCGATCTCGTGCTGTGGGCGGAGTCCGAGTTCTGGCCCAACCTGGTCAGCGAGCCGTCGGCGCGCGGCATCCCGATGGTGCTGGTGAACGGCCGCGTCTCGCCCCGGTCTTTCGCCGGCTGGAAACGCTCGAAAGGGCTGATCGGCGACCTGCTGTCCGGGTTCACCCTGTGCCTGGGGCAGACCGAGGCGGATGCGGAGCGGTTGCGCAGCCTCGGCGCGCCGCGGGTCAAGTGCGTGGGCAACCTCAAGTTCGCGGCCCCGCCCCTTCCCGCCGACGCCGACGAGCTGGCGCGCCTCAGGGCGGCCATCGAAGGCCGGCCGCGCTGGCTGGCGGCGAGCACCCATCCCGGGGAAGAGGAGATCGCCGGTCGGGTGCACCAACGGCTCAAGGCCGGCCATCCCGGCCTGCTGACGACCATCGCCCCCCGCCACCCGGAGCGCGGCCCCGCGATCGCCGAAATCCTGCGCACCATGGGCGCGGAGGTGGCGCTGCGCTCGGCCGGCGACGCCATTGCGCCCGGGACGGACATCTACGTCGCCGATACCGTGGGCGAGCTGGGATTGTTCTATCGTCTGGCCGATGTGGTGTTCATGGGCAAGTCCCTGGTTCCCCTGGGCGGGCAAAACCCCCTGGAGGCGGCGCGCCTGGATTGCGCCCTGGTTCACGGCCCCCACATGACCAATTTCGAAGACATCGTCCGCCGCCTGAAGGACGCCGACGCGTCCGAGGAAGTCGCCGACGAGGCGGGCCTCGGGGCTGCCATCGGCCGGCTGCTCGGCGATGACGGGGAACGGGCGCGCCGCGCCGCGGCCGCCCAGGCCATCGCCACCGCCGAGGCCGGCGTGTTGGACGCCTTGATGGCGGAACTTTCGCGGCTCCTCGTGCGGACGCCCGGGAGCGACAACGGCCATGCGGGCGCCTGACTTCTGGCATGGGCGCGGTGGCGGCGTCGTGGCCGCCCTGTTGACGCCGCTGGGGTCGGTCTACGGCCTCGCGGCGCGGGCCCGGTTCGCCGCGGCCCGGCCGTGGCGGGCGTCGATCCCGGTGCTGTGCGTCGGCAACCTGGTCGCCGGCGGGTCGGGCAAGACGCCGGTGGCGCTGAGCCTGGGGGCGCGGCTGGCCCGACGCGGCGACGACGTCCACTTCCTCACCCGCGGCTACGGCGGACGGCGCGCCGGGCCCCTGCGCGTCGATCCCGACCACCACGGCGCCCGGGAGGTGGGCGACGAGGCGCTGTTGCTGGCCCGCTGTGCCCCCGCCTGGGTCGCCCGCGACCGGCCCGCGGGCTGCCGCGCCGCCATCGCCGGCGGCGCCCGGGCGATCATCATGGACGATGGATTCCAGAACCCGTATCTCGCCAAGGACGTCTCGCTTGTGGTCGTGGACGGCGCCTACGGCTTCGGCAACGGCCGCGTCATGCCGGCCGGGCCTTTGCGCGAGCCGGTGGAGGCCGGCCTCGCCCGCGCCGACGCCCTGGTGCTGATCGGCGCCGACGGCGCCGGCGTCGTGGAGCGCGTCGGCGGGGACGCGCCCACCGCCGTTCCCATCCTGCGGGCCAAGATCATGCCCGGCCCCGAGGCGGCGCGGCTGGCGGGCAAATCCGTCGTCGCCTTTGCCGGCATCGGAAACCCGGAGAGGTTCTTCACCACCCTTCGCGACATCGGCTGCCGGGTCGAACAGGCCCACGCCTTTCCCGACCATTACCCTTATGACTCAGGAGAGGTCGAGAGTCTGCGCAAGGACGCGCGCGCCCTGGACGCGCTGCTGGTGACCACGGCCAAGGACCTGGTCCGCCTTCCCCCGGCGGCGCGGGACGGCATCGAGGTGTTGACGATCACCGTCGAGTGGGAAGACGAAGCAGCCGTCGATGACATCCTGGAACGCCTGATGCGCCATGGCTGCTAGTACTTACTTTCACGATTTCGCGTACCATACGACGGTCTTGCGAGGTTTCCGGCTAGGAGCGCGGCGCGCCGTGATGCTGGAGCATCACAAGCGGC
>JACZQZ010000044.1 GCA_022545455.1 Pseudomonadota bacterium | reverse complement strand
CCGGGGGGCCACCGGGGGGTGTCCCCCCGACACCGTATGCGGGGGGCGCCCCCGCGACCCCCGGGGGGCCACCGGGGGGTGTCCCCCCGACACCGTATGCGGGGGGCGCCCCCGCGACCCCCGGGGGGCCACCGGGGGGTGTCCCCCCGACACCGTATGCGGGGGGCGCCCCCGCGACCCCCGAGGGGACGGGAAAAGCGACCCGAAGGGCGGCGTTGCGAGGCTTCCGGGGGGACGAGGGGGGTGTCCCCCCGGCTAAGTTATGCGGGGGACGCCCCCGCGGCCCCCGGCGTCGTCGCGCGCCGCTTGTGGTGCACGCACACCAAGGCGCGACGCGCTCCTAGCCGGAAACCTCGCAACGCCGTCGTATGGGTACAATTTAGCTGATGCAGGCCACTGGTCCTATCGAAATCCTGGTCTATGGCGGGCAACAAAAAGAGCGCGCCATCGCCGCACCGGCCCGGCAAACCCACTGCCCTTCGCCGTGGCAACCTGCTAACGTTCGGGGCATGGGGGCCGAAGACAGGAAGACGGTCATCGTCACCGGGGCCAGCCGCGGCATCGGCCACACCACCGCCATGTGCTTCCTCGAACGGGGCTGGCGCATCATCACGTGCTCGCGCGAGGACACGCCGGCCGAGTGCAAGCGCGACCCCAACTGGACGTTGCACATTCCCACGGACCTGGGGGACTCGGACAGCCTCACCAACTTTATCGACACGGCCAACGAAACCCTCGGCGAACGGCCCCTGCACGCGCTTGTCAACAACGCCGGCATGTCGCCCAAGACCCCGTACAAGGAGCGTCTGGGGTGCCTGAACGGGGACCTGGATGCCTGGCGGGAGGTCTTCGAGATCAACTTCTTCGCCACCCTGAAGCTTTCGCGGGGCTTCGCCTCGGCCCTGCACCGGGGCAAGGGGGCGATCGTCAACGTCACCTCCATCGCCGGGCACGCCATCCATCCCTTTGCCGGGTCGGCCTATTCCATCTCCAAGGCGGCGTTGTCGGCCCTGACCCGGGAACTGGCCAACGAGTTCGCGGCGCTGGACGTGCGGGTCAACGCCGTCGCCCCGGGAGAGATCGAAACCGATATGGTCGAGCCCGAGTACGAGGTGCTGATCCCGCGCATCCCGCTCGCCCGCATGGGCACGCCGGCGGACGTGGCGAGCACGATCTACTACCTGTGCTCGGACGACGCGGGCTACGTCACGGGCACGGAGATCTGGGTGACCGGCGGCCAGCACCTGTTCTAGGTCCGACGGTTGCCGGCGGCCCCGGCGGTCCCGGGCAAACCGGGCCACACGAGCCCCGGAACCGAAGAACGGGGCACCAGCACGTCCATCACTCTGTTCCCAAGGCTTTCAAATCAACAAATAATTCATAAATACGTGTTTAATGGGAAGAGGAAGGAATCCATTCCGGCGGACACTGCGCGGGATTTCCTCGGATCGGGTCGAAGGGTACCCCGGGGATGGCCGCCGAGTCTTTAGCGTCTTGCTAGAGCGTCTTGCTAGATTTTGTGATGGTTCACCGTTTACCAGCAAGATATGCGTCGTGTATGATCGCCGGACCCCCCATCGGGCGGCGATTGACGATCCGGTAGGTTGCCCATGGCCGACAGGCACTCCAGGAAGGCGGACGAGCCCCCCATCCAGGTCGCTTACGACGCGGATGCGGAGCGCACCGGCGCGCCGCCGTCGCGCGGGGAAGGCGGTCCCGGCGGCGCTTCCGGGGCACCCACCATGATGGCCGACGGGGAACCGGCGGTCGCGGAAGGGGCGCGTGACACGGACGGCGTGCACGGGCAGGCCCGGCACGGTGCCGATGAGGCGCCGTCGGACCTGGGCCAGGGCATCGGCCTCGAGGAGTGGACGCCGCCCTTCTATTTGAGGTATCGGCTTCCCATCATCGGCGGCGTGGTTCTCAGCGCCGCCTGGCTGGCCGCCTCCATCACCTTCATCGCCCAGCACATCGGTTGGCGCGACCTGTTGCTCCTTCTGCCCCACGAAGTGGGCGGCATGGCGGCGGGGATGCTGACGCCGCTGGCGCTTCTATGGATGGTCATCGCCTTTTTCGAGCGGGGCCGGCGGCTCCGCCACGACACCGAGGCGCTGGGCCGGAATCTTCACCGGCTGGCCTATCCGTCCGCCGGCGCCCAGACGCGGGTCAACGAGATCACCGAGGCGCTGCGCCGCCAGGCCCGGGAGCTGACCCAGGCTTCGGAAGAGGCGGCGGCGCGGGCGGAAGCCGTCAACCAGTTGGTCCGGCGCCGTACCCTGGAGTTGTCGCAGGTGTCCGAGGACGCGGATCTGCGGGCCCAGGCCATTGCCGAGGTCCTGCGCCGGCAGACCGAGGACCTGCGGGCCGCCGCCGAGACGGCCGCGGCGCGGGCGCGCGAGGCGGGGGAGACCCTGAACCGGCATTCGAGCGCGTTGGTGGTGTCGTCCGATCGCGCCTCGGCCCGGGCCGAGGACCTTAGCCAGACCCTGCGCCGGCGCAGCGAGGAACTGGCCCAGACCGCGCAGGAGGCGGCGGCGCGGACCACGGAATCCGCCGAGGCCTTCCACAAGCACACGGAGGAACTGGAACACGCGGCGAACCACTCGTCGGCGCGCATGGACGAGGCCGGAGAAGCGCTCAGCGGGCGCCTGCAGGGGCTTTTCAAGGCCTTGGACGAGGCCAACACGGGGGTCCGGACCGGCGCCGAAATCCTGCACGGCCATTCCCAGGACCTGTCGCGGCGGTCGGACCGGGTGGCGACCCAGACGGAAATGTTGAGCGAAGCCCTGCGCCGGCAGACCGACGAGCTCGCCGGCGTGGGCGAACGGGTGGCGAGCCAGACCTCCGACATCGGGGAACACCTGGCTCAGCAGTCGCGGCTGCTGAGCGACACGTCCGACAGCGTCTCGGAGCGGGTCAAGGCGGTCGGCGACGCGCTCAACGACCAGGCGCGGGACTTGGTGTCCACCGCCGAACACGTGTCGTTGCGCGTCAAGGCCAGCGGCGATGCCTTCCGCCAGCAGGCCGCGGATCTCGGCGACGTGACCGAGCGCACCGAGGCCCGGACCCAAGCCATCGGCGAGTCCGTGCGCCGCACGTCCCAGGACCTTTCGGTGCTTTCGGACAAGGTGCTGGGCCAGGTGGAACACGTAGGCGAGGCGTTGAAAAGACGGTCCTCGGACCTGGCCGAAGCATCCGACCAGGCCCTTGCCCGGGTCGGCGAAATGGGCGAGGCGCTGCGGGGCCGGGCCGATGAGATGGCCAAGACCGCGAACCAGAGCCTTTTGAGTATCGGCGCCGTCGGCGAGGGCTTGCGCCAGCGCTCCCAGGATCTGGCCATCGCCTCGGAAAAAGCGGGCGCCCACGTCGGCGCCGTCATCGACGGCCTGCACAGGAGTTCCGAGGGCGTGGCCGCCGCCTCGGCGAAGGGTGTCGCCGGTGTCACCGCGGCGACGGGGGCGCTGCGCCAGGGCGCACGCGAGGTCGACGCGGCGGCGGAACGGACCGGCGAGCTTGTCGACGTCGTGCGCCAGCAGTTACGCGATGTCACCGATGCCTCGCAAACCGCGGCAACGCGGATCGAGGCCCTGGGCGAAGTGGTACAGGACCGCTCCCGGGAACTGACCGCGTCTTCGGCCCGCGCCTCCGACCAGATGGACACCGCGGCGAAGACCCTGGAGGAGCAGGCCGGGGCATTGGCCGAAGTCTCGGCCCGGTCGGCGACGCTGATGGCCGATGCCGGAGAGATGCTGCGGCGGCACAGCGACGACCTGCGTGCATCCTCGGACCGGGCCGAAGGGCGCCTCCAGGCGGTCGGCGAGGAGGTGCACCGGCGCGAGAAGGAACTGGTGACGCTCTCGGACGAGGCGGCGGCCAAGGTGGAGGCCGTGGCCGAGACCCTGCGGCGGAACTCGGATGACCTGTCCGCCGTGGCCGGCCGGGTGGTGGACGACGCCGGGCGGGCGGGCGATGCCCTGCTCGAGCGCTCCCGCGAGGTGGCGGCGGCCTCGGACCGGGCGGCGAAGCTGATTTCCCTGGTCACGGACGCCATGCACCGCCAGGCCGACGACCTGACGTCGGTCTCCGAACACGCCGTGCAGCGCGTCGACGCGATGGGCGGAACCCTGGAGGAGCGCTCGCGGGAACTGGGCCGGCTGGCCGACGACACCGCCGGCCGGCTGGCCGAGGCCGGGGAGACATTGCGTGCCCAGACCGCGGACGTGGGCATGGCCTCCGATCAGGCGGCCGGCCAGATGCAGGTGGTGACCCGGTCCCTGAAGGACGGAACCCAGGCGCTCGGCGTGGCCTCCGAGGCGGCCGCATCGCGCATCAAGGCGGTCGGGGAAATCATGCACGAACACGTGGACGACGCCACCTCCGCCTCGGACCGTGCGATGTCCCGGCTGGAGGGGATCGCCGGTTCCCTGCGCGAGCACACCGGCGATCTGGACACCGCCCTGGAACGGGCCGGAGAGCGGCTCCACGATGTGGGGGGGTTGTTGCGCCAGCGCTCCCAGGACCTGCATGCCGCCTACGACGAGGCGTCGACCCATCTGACGGCGTTCGGCGATACGCTCCATCGCGAGGCGGCCGGGTTGTCCGAGGTGTCCGGCCAGGCCGCCAGCCAATTGGGCAAGGTGGGCGAAGGCCTGCACGAGCGCGCTCACGAGGTATCGATGGCGGTGGAGCGGGCGGCCAACCTGGTGACCCTGATGACGGACGCGCTGCAGCGTCATACCGGGGACCTGACGGCCAGTTCCGAGCGGGCGACGGAACAGGTGGGTTCCATCGGCGACGCCCTGAAGGCGCGCGCGGACGAACTGGACGACATCTCCCGGCACACCCTGGCCAACCTGAGTCGGGTGGAGCAGGGCCTGAGCGCACGTTCCCAGGAGTTGGCCAACGCCTCGCGAGCGGGCGCCGAGAACGTGGAAAGTGCCGCCGAATCCCTGGGGCACCGGTCCCGGGAACTGACCGCCGCCGCGGCGACCGCGACCGCCGACCTGGAGCGGGTCGGCAGCTCGCTGGGGCGGCGTTCCGAGGAAGCGGTGGCGGCAACCGAGCGCAACGCCGCCATGCTGCGCCAGATCGCCGATCTGTTGCGGCACCACGCCGAGGAGGCGGCTGCCAAGACCGCACAGATCGCGGCCAACATGGACGGTACCCACGAGTCCGTGCGCCGGCAGTTGGAGGGGCTGGCGGCAACCTACAAGAAGGCGGAAACGGGCATGGGGATGCTGGGCGAGGCCCTGGCCCGGCAGGCCCGGGAGGTGGCGCTCGTCACCCAGCAGGCCGTGACCGACGCCGGCGTCTGGGACGAGGCCCTGCGCAAACGCACCCAAGGGCTGAGCGCCACGTCGGACAAGGTGGTCGAGCAGGCAGATGCCGTGAGCAAGGCCATGGGCCGCCAGACCGCGGACATGCAGGCGGCCGTGCGCGAGGCCGCCGAGGTCGCGGACTCGCTCAAGGAACAGACGGACAAGGTGGGGATCGAAAGTTTCCTGCGCCGGGCGACCTTCATCTCGGAGCGCTTGCAGTCCCTTGCCGTGGACATGAACCGGCTGTTGGAAACCACCGTCAGCGAAGACGACTGGCGCCGCTTCAACAGGGGCGAGAAGGGCATCTTCGTGCGCAAGATGCTGGGATTCCGGGAGAAGGCCAAGCTTGACGCCATCAAGCAGAAGTACCAGGACGACGACGAGTTCAGGCGGTACGTCACCCGCTACCTGTCCCAGTTCGAATCCCTGCTCAAGGAAGCCGCGAAACGCGACCACGACGGGATACTGAACGCCACCTTCATGTCCTCGGACATGGGCAAGGTCTACATGATCCTGGCCAAGGCCCTGGGGCGGGGTATCTGACGCCGCGCCTGCGGCATCTCCAACATTCCGGGCGGGATCGCACTTCGGGCGGCAGGCGCCGCCCGGGCGTTCGTGCAAGCGCGTCCTAGCACCCTCCTTCTATGACAGAAGGGACTAAAGGACCGCCGTCGCCACCGTCAGCACCAGGCCCAGCGTCATACCGAGCACGATGCCGATGGCGATGCGGATCGTCGGTGCGATGGGGAATGGAATCATGACTGCCTCTCTTCGTTGTCCCGTTCAGCGGGGCGGCGGCAACGCCGACTGGAAATTCGCATTTCCGGAGTTCCAGCGGGGCCATGGGACGGTCCCTACTCGGCGAAGATGTTGCGCAGCTGCCGCTCCCCGATGGGCATGATGGCGCCCGACTTGAAGGCCTCCCACAGCAGGCCGTGGGGGGTTCCCGCGTAGTGTTGGGGCATGTCGTCGCGGTCGCGGTCATGGCGCCAGGCGGAGGCGGCATAGCGGCCGGCAATGGTCTGGATTTCACGGGCCTTTGCGCACGGGGACAGGTCGCCGAAAAAGTGCTCGGCCAGTTGCCGCAAGGCGCCGTCGCGTGTGCGGTTCGCTTCCTCGCGCCACCATGGGATGCCGCCCTGGGGAAACTTCAGTCCGAGGGCATCCTCGATGGTTTGGCAGTGGCGACTGAGAAATTGTTCCAACGCGTTTCCCAGCCACTGGGACAGGTCCTCGTCCAGCGGCTCGCCGGACAGGCACTTGAGCGCGATTTCGCGCAGGTCGTCGATCGGGCCAAACATAGCGCGCACCCCACTTCGGGTCCGCGCCTATGTGCGTGCACCGGAGCACCGGTGCGCGTGCAGCCACGATGCGTCATCGCGGCCGATCGACAAGCCCGTCGGACCATGGAAGTGGGTGTGATAACTGGCAGTGTGTCCCATCGTAAGCCTCCTCCGTTCCTAAAAACCCCTGGCGGCGAAAACGACCGGCTGAATGAGCATTCACTCTCTTATTGTTAAAATGAATATATGTTCACTCATTTTTAAACCAAAGAATATGCGCGATTGTGGCGAATGTATGACCTTTGAACCAAATCTACAATGAGCGCGCATTCACTCATCCCTCTATCAAAAAAATAATTTATGCGTTCAGGACCCGCAGACACGCCGCCGTGAGGGTGTCCGCCAGATCGGAAATCCTCTGCCGGATGCGGCGGCCGAGAATGCGCGTATCGATCACCTGCAGGATGATCCCGAGGACCATCGACGCGGCCACGTCCGGGTCCTGCTTGGGGATGTCGCCCCGCGCCATGCCGTCGCGGATGACCCGCCGGAAGACCAGGTAGGGGTTGGGCATGCGCGCGGTCAGCTTCTGCATGTAGCCGTGGCGGGTGATGAACAGGTAATTGATCATCGTCGCATCCTTGTCATAAGCCGCGCAGAAGTACCGGATGATGGCCAGCAGCTTGGTGCGCGTGTTTGCCTCTTGTTCCTGAATCTTCGCCAGTTCCCGCCCGAGGGCGGTGAAGTTCTCGACGAAAAGGTCCGAGGCCAATTCCTCCTTGCTGGCGTAATGCCGATACAGCGTTCCCTCGGCGACGCCGGCGGCGGTTGCAATGTCGCGAATGGTCGTCTCCCTGACACCCTTTTCGGCGAACAGCTTAAGCGCCGTGCGGTCGATCCGCTTTTTGGTTTTGGTCCCGTTACGCATGTCAATATGTGAGTGTTCACTCACATATGATCATGGCGGCTACGGCCTGTCAAGCCCTTTCCGGTTCCCGGTCCCCCGATGGCAGGCCGGGCGGGGTCGCTCGCCGCGACGAAACGCTTGGTTCACGGCCGATCACGGTGAATACTCGCCGGCGCCCGCGGGACGGCCCGGCGGGCGGGGAGCAGCCGTGAGGAAAGATGGACTCTGAGGCGCAAGCGCCCGCCGCGGGGCGCCCCAAGGTGATCGCGGCATGGCTTCTCGCCCTCTGCGCCATGGTCTTCGCCATGGTGGTGTTGGGGGGAGTCACCCGTCTCACCCACGCCGGGCTTTCCATGGTCGAGTGGAAGCCGGTTACCGCGTGGCTGCCGCCGCTGGCCGAGGCGGAATGGCAGGAGGCCTTCCGCAACTACCGGCGCTTTCCCGAGTACAAGGACCTCAACCCGGACATGACCCTGAGCGGGTTCAAGTCCATCTTCTGGCTGGAGTACGCGCACCGGCTGTGGGGCCGCCTCATCGGCTTCGCCTTCCTCATTCCGTTCGCGGTCTTCGTGGTCCGCGGCTGGGTGGGCCGGCGGCTGGCCGCAAAACTGGTCCCCGTGTTCGTCCTCGGCGCACTCCAGGGACTGCTCGGCTGGTACATGGTGAAAAGCGGCCTTGTGGACCGCCCCGACGTCAGCCAGTACCGCCTGACCGCCCACCTGGGCGCGGCGTTCGTCATCTACGGGTATATGCTGTGGGTGGCGCTGGGGCTTCTCTTTCCCGGACCGGAGGGCGGCCACCGGCCCGCCGCCTTCGGGCGGTTCGCCTACCTGGTGGCGGGGTCGGTCCTGGTCACCGTGCTGTCGGGCGGGCTCGTCGCCGGGCTCGACGCCGGGTTCGCCTACAACACCTTTCCCCTGATGGACGGCGAACTGGTGCCCGCGGCCCTGTTCGCCATGGATCCGTTCCTCGTCAACTTTTTCGAGGACATCGCCACGGTGCAGTTCACCCACCGGCTGTTTGCCCTGTTGCTGCTCGCCGCCGTCGGGGTGTTCTGGCTGCGCGCGCGCAACGCCGGACTGGCGCCGCGCGGGCGCGTTGCCCTCGACGTCCTGGCGGTGACGGCGGCCGGTCAGGTGGTGCTCGGCATTTCGACCCTGCTGCTGGTGGTCCCGGTGCCCCTTGCCGCGGCCCACCAGGGGGGCGCCCTGGCCCTGTTCACGGCCGCCCTGTGGACGGCGTACGAGCTGCGCCCGGCGGCGGGGCAGCGACAGGGGCGCCGACCTCCCGGCTGACGCGGTCGCCGGCCCCGCCCGCCGGGTGGGCGCCGGCGCCGCCGGACTCGCCGAAGGGCCAACTCCTGCTTGATATTTTGGCCGGCGCCGGGCACCTTCTCGGGCCGGGGCCGGTGGGAAAGGGCTTCGGCCGGTGCGGCAAATACGGTACAATGGGCCTTCCTTGGTGAGACGGTCCCACGGCAAAGGCGATGGCATATGAATAGGTGGAGGCGTTTCCGCCCGGCGCTGATTCTGACCTTTTTCCTTGCCGCGGGCGCGGCGATGTCGCCGTCGCTGATCGGGTGCGGCACCGAGGATTCGCCGCTCGGCCGCGTTTTCAACGTCCTCAGAGGCCAAGATATCGCCCTTCCCCGGGACGCGGTCCGCGAACTGGAGCGCTTCCGGGAGGTCTACGACGCCTATGCGGCCGACGCTGGCAAGCACCGGCGGTTCGAGCAGTTTCGCGATGCCTTCAAACGCGTCCGCTTCAGCTACGTGCGCGAGGTCGCGGACGCCAAGCTCATCGACGCCGCCATCAAAGGGGTGCGCGATCTGAACGCCGAACCCGGTGCCGTGCCGGCGGGAGAATTGGTGGAGACGGCGCTGGATTCCATGATGTCGGCGCTGGATCCCCATTCGGCGTACCTCAACGCGGACGAACTGCGCGATATCCAAGTCACCACCAAGGGCGAGTTCGGGGGGCTCGGGATCGTCGTCACCATGGAAAACGGCATGGTCAAGGTGGTGTCCCCCATCGAGGATACGCCGGCGTTCCGCGCCGGGCTCAAGTCCGGCGACCTGATCACCCACGTTGACGGCGAACCGATCAAGGCCAAGAACATTTTGCGGGCGGTCAAGAAATTGCGCGGCCCGCCGGGGACGGACGTCCGCCTGACCGTGAGCCGGCGCGGACAGGCGCCCTTCGATCTCACCATCACCCGGGCCATTGTCAGGGTCCGCTCCGTGCGCTGGCGGGCCGAGGGCGCCGTGGGCTATGTCCAGGTCGTCAATTTCAGCGAGAGGGTGGAGAATGGCGTCGAGAAGGCCATGGACGCCCTGCGCGAGGAACTGGGCCCGCGCATGAAGGGGCTGGTTCTGGATCTGCGCAACAACCCCGGCGGGCTGCTTAATCAATCGCTTTTCCTGGCCGACGCTTTCTTAGAAGACGGCCAGATCGTCGCCGTGCGCGGCCGCGCCGTCAAGGATACCGTCTACAGAGCCAAAAACGGGGACCTGGCCAACGGGGTGCCCATGGTCGTGCTCATCAACGGGGGCTCGGCCTCGGCCTCGGAGATCGTCGCCAGCGCGCTCCAGGACCACGGCCGCGCCACGGTCATGGGCGTACGCTCCTTCGGCAAGGGATCGGTGCAGACCATCACCCGCCTGCCCATGGAGGGCGGCCTGCGCCTGACCACGGCCCTCTATTACGCGCCGTCGGGGGGGGCCATCCAGGCGCGCGGCGTCGAACCCGACATCACCCTCACCCGTGCCGATGCCGAGAAGTCCAAGCACCAGCGGGAATCCGATCTGCCCGGCGCCCTGCCGGCGGTCGCCGTGAGGAAGCCGGACACCCGCCTGACCGTGAAAGAGGCCGATTGTCCGGCGGTGGGCGAGAAGAAGGACCGGGCGCTGGGCTGCGCCCTGGCGCTGCTGCGCGCCGATTCCCAGAAAGAATTTCTGGCTTCGATCGGCGCCCACAGGTCCATGTAGGCAAGTCCGGCCGGGGCCGCCGGTTCCCGTTCACATGTCCGTCACACGTCGATCATAGGGAGATCGTTTCATGGGGGACTCCTTGTCCAGATTGGTTCGGCCGCATGGCGGCGGCGAACTGGAGCCGTTGCTGATCGGTGCGGCGGGGCGCGACGGGGCGCTGATGCGGGCCGACGGGCTGAAAAAAGTGCCGATGACCAGCCGGGAAACCTCGGACCTCGTCATGATGGCCATGGGCGCCTATACGCCGTTGACGGGGTTCATGGGGGAAGCGGACTGGCGCGGCGTCTGCCAGGACATGAAGATGGCGGACGGCCTGTTCTGGCCCATCCCCATTACCCTTTCGGCGGAAAAGGATTGTGGCGTCGCCGTCGCCGACGAGGTGGCCCTCGTCGATGGGGATTCGGGCGAGATCATGGCCATCATGACGGTGCGGGAAATCTATGCCATCGACAAGCGCTTCGAGTGCGGCGAGGTCTACGGCACGACGGCGACCGACCATCCCGGCGTGCGGACCGTGATGGAGCAGGGCGCGGTGAACCTGGCCGGTCCGGTGACGGCGCTCAGCGAGGGCGTGTGCCCGGAACTGTACCCGCGCTTGTTCCTGCGCCCGGCCGAATCCCGCACCCTGTTCGCCGAGAAGGGATGGTCGCGCGTGGTCGCGCTGCAGACCCGCAACCCCATGCACCGCAGCCACGAATATCTGGCGAAGATCGCCATCGAGGTCGCCGACGGCGTCTTCATCCACCAGGTGCTGGGCAAGCTCAAGCCCGGCGACATCCCCGCCGCGGTGCGGGTAAAGGCCATCGATGTCATGATCGACAATTACTTCGTGCCCGGAACCGCCGTGCAGGCCGGCTATCCCATCGAGATGCGCTATGCGGGTCCCCGCGAGGCCCTGCTCCACGCCCTGTTGCGCCAGAACTTCGGATGCTCCCACCTGATCGTCGGGCGGGACCATGCCGGGGTCGGCGATACCTACGGCCCGTTCGACGCCCAGCACATCTTCGACACCCTTTGGGAGGGGGCCCTGGAGACCAAGGCGCTGAAGATCGACATCACCTTTTACTGCACCAAATGCCTCGGCATGGCGACGGGGAGGACGTGTCCGCACGGGGCCGAGGACCGGGTGCTCATCTCGGGCACCAGACAGCGCGAGATGCTGTCCGCCGGCGAGGACATCCCGCCCGAGTTCAGCCGTCCCGAGGTGGTGGCCGTCCTCAAGGAATATTACGCGAGCCTGAAATAGGCGGGGGCCGGGCCGCGGGACAGGCCCGGGGTTGCTCCGGTGCCGGGTTCCAAAAAGGCGATACCGGTTTGCGGACGGGGTGGACGGACCTATCGCACCGACGGAAACGAGAACGCCGGGCGTTCCTTACTCAGGCCATGTATCATGCCACTGGACGAAAGGTGGCGCCGCGCCGCGCTGCTCAGCCCCAGCTCGAAGACGGTGCGGACGGCCTGGGTGCGGTTGGCCACGCCGAGCTTCCGGTACACCCCCTTCAGATGCACCTTGACGGTGATCTCGCGCAGGCCCAGCCGCCGGGCGATCTCCTTGTTGGGATGCCCTCCGGTCAACAGGGCCAGAACCTCGCGCTCCCGCCGCGTCAATTTGTCCAGGGGCGAGGGATTGTGAATGCTGCCGTCGGGTGATTCAGCCCCCGCCGCCTCCACGCGCTCGGCCTCGGCGACCAGCATGGAGGGCAGGAATTTCTCGCCCGACAGCACCAGCCTGAGGGCGTTGAGCATGGCTCGGCAGCCAATGGTCTTGGGGATGTATCCCGCGGCGCCCCGCTCCAGGGCGGTGTAGGCGTCGTTCAGGTCCACGGCGCCCGTGAGGATTACGATGGGGATGCCGGGAAAGCGCCTCCCCATCGCTTCGAGCCCGTTGAGGTGATTCATTCCCGGCATAAACAGATCGAGGATGATCAGGTCGGGAAGGGGTTCCAGGGAGGCCTTGTCGACGGCTTCATCGAAGTTCGAGGCTTCGAGCACCTCGACCTCTCCGGAAATGTTTTTCAATAACGCACTGACACTTTCGCGTATGAGATTATGGTCATCGGCGAATACTATTCGCATCGCTCCCTCCGGAATTTATCCTGGACCCCTGAGACTTAGATTAACGGTATTTCATATCTCACATTTACTTGGACATGACATATATAGGGAAAACAGGTTTCCCGTTTGTCCCGACGCCGGCGCGTACGTTGTTCTCAGTGCCTGCCCCGCGAAAACCGCTTCCCGCCTATCCTTTACAATGGAAGCAATTTGCCGAAACTGCAAGGTATACGAGTGTATAGGGGTGCACTATACCAAAGCCCAATTGCGACCTCCGATCCGACCCATTTAACTCCGAGTCGGGAGCCGGGCGGGGCACCGCAGTGACGGGGGATACTCGCCGCCTCGATATTCCCCGGAGAAACCTGTCCGGGCTTCAACGGCGTGTCCAACGTCAAGGACAGGAGCACGGGACGGTTGGTCCGGGAGTTTCACAGGAACAGGCTCGAAAGAACGCATCTAATGATTGAATTCGTACTCGTCCATATACCTTATTGTTGGGGGGCGGCGGGGCCGGGCCCGGTTGCCGGGCGGACGGCCGAAAACGCGCCCCCCCTGCCGCAGGGAATAAGGTGGGAGGCCAGGCGGTCCGTTGGGGTCGCGCGGCCGGGATGTAGAACGAAGTAATTATGCAATAAAACGAGACGAAGGGTCGCAACGGAGTTTGTCGCCCGGAACACGGGGAGAGAGCACAAAGTAGCACGCAAATCGAGACGGCGTGTTTTGCGAAATGCGTGCGAAAGATATTTTTTTGTGGACATCGGAACATAAACAGCGGGCCGCCGGTTACCGCGTCTCACGGTTTTTTCCTTTGTTCATTCGCGACGGGTCGTGGGCGATGACGTCCATGACGCTCCGGTGCCGGCAGCGCCGGATGTCCGCCGACAAGCAACAAGAATTAGGAGGAATAGAATAATGAAAGGCGTCGTCGGACAAAACAGTAACCCGAGCGCACCGCCAATTTCCAACCGCTTTGCCGAAGCGCTCCAGGAGGAGAGGCGCCTTCTCATCGTCGACGACGAGCCCGAGATCGTCGAGGAGCTTGCGCTGTTTCTCCGCAAGAAGGGTTTCCAATGCGAGACCGCGTTCGACGGCCAAGAGGCGCTGGAGAAAATCAAGCAGGACCCTGAGATCGCCATCGTCCTGACCGACATCCGCATGCCCGGGATCGACGGCCTGGAACTGGCCAAGCGGCTCAGGGAGTACTGGTCCGATCAGCGGGACCTGGAGGTCATCATACTCACCGGGCACGCCGGCATCGATCAGGCGGTAGAGGCCCTGAAGATGGGCGCGGTGGATTTTCTGACCAAGCCGGTTTCGCTCAAATACCTGTTGAGTACGGTCCAACAGGCGGACAAGGCCATCTGCATGCGCCGCCTCGACCACCAGTACAGGGTGATGCTGAGCGAAGAGTTGGACGGCCGGACCGCAGAGGTGAAGCAGCTTCTGGCCGAGGTCGAGGCAGTCAAGCAGGAGCTCCTGACCAGCCACCCGTCGCCCTCCGTGGACGAGTGCATAAAATCCATCTTCCTGCCGGGCGTGCGCTACGAACTGAGCCCGGTGGTGGAGACCATCTCCGGCATGACGGCGCTGCTCGAGGAAGATGAACGGATCGCGGCCGTCGACGGGGCCGATCTTTACCTTGAACACTTGGCCCAGGCGGCGCGGGAGGCGCATGTGTTCACCGAAACATTGAGCGACCTCATGGCCGCCATGTGCGGCGAGATCACCTTGTCGAAAACGGCGGTCTCCCTGGAGGATATTCTGGCCGACGTGCTTTCCGTCGCCAATCCCAGGGCCGCCGCCGCCGGCGTCAGCCTGGAGACGCACATCCCGCACGACCTGCCGGACATCTGCGGCGACCATGGGCGCATCGTGCAATCCCTGACCCGCATCCTGGAATCCGGGATCAATCTTGCGCCCATGGGGGGGGCGCTCTCGCTCCGCGCGGAAGCCCTCGATCAGGAGGTTCAGTTTCGGATCACCCTGCACGGGGCGCCAACGGCGCTCGCGGATGAAGACGCCGGCCCCCGTTGCGGGGACTCCGTCAAGACCCTGCCCCACCTCTCATCCGATCGCCTGGGCATCGGTTATACCCTCGCCCGCCGTCTGATCCAGATGTTGGGCGGTGCGGTCAGGCTGGAGTCGCAACCGGACTCCGGGCCGACATTCGTCATCACCTTGCCGCGATGAGCCCTCCCTCGGGCGCCGGAAACGATATGGCCCCGGCGGTTGAACGTCCGGCCGCGGTACCGTTGGCGGCGCTGCGGCCGGCCCTGTTTCTCCTTGTCCTGACGGGCGCGGGACTGGCGGGCAACCATTTCAGCCTGCCCTTTTTGTTCGGCGTCGATTTCCTGTTCGGCGGCGTCGCCGCCATGCTCGCGGTGCGGATTTTCCCCCTGGCGTGGGGCGTACCGGCGGCGGCGGTGGTGGCAGGCTATTCGATGGTCTTGTGGGGCCACCCTTACGGAGCCGTGGTGTTTACCCTGGAGGCGCTGGTCGTCGGCCTGTGGACGGCCCGCGACGAGGACCTGGCGCTCCGGGACGGGGTGTTCTGGGCGGTCCTGGGCCTGCCGCTGATCTGGGTGTTGTACGCGGGCCCCTTGGACATGGACCGCACCGCCGTCGTCCTGGTCATGCTCAAGCAGAGCGTCAACGGACTCTTCAATGCCGTCGTCGCCGGGTTCCTGCTCAGCCATCTTCCATTCAGACGCTGGGCCGGAGTCGTGGACGAGCGCGCGTCGGTCTCCTTTCAACGGACCTTCGTCAATCTGCTTGTGGCCTTCGTTCTCGTTCCGGCGCTGCTGTTGGTCGGGGTGGCGGGCCGCGACCAGTTCCGGCAGATGCGGAAACATGTCGCTGACGATCTGACCAGCCAATCGTCGTTGATCAGAATGCAGTTGGACACCTGGAACCAGCGCCACCTCGGCGACCTTTCCATGTTCGTCGAGACCACCCTCGGCGGCCGGCAGGTCCCGGTGGAGGCCCTCAGGGAAGCCGTCGCCCGGCTGGGAGGACAAATTCCGGGGGCGCTCCGCATCGAGGTGATCGATGGCGCCGGCGACGTGGTCGCGTTCTATCGAAGGGATGGCGCGGAGCCGGGGGCGGCCGGCCCCGGCCAAAGAATTCATCTGCGCCTGGTGGCCGGAACGGGTACGCCCTCGCTGTGGTCCGCCGGCGGGCCCGTCCCCTTCGGCCGCGACGCGGGCATCACCCATACCGGGCTTGCGACCGCCGCCGGCGAGTCCGGAATTGTCCGGGCCGTTCTGGCGCCGGAGTACTTCGATGCGTTCCTGCGGGCGATCAAAGGGGACGGCGAACGCGAGATCACCGTGATCGACGGCGCGGACCGGGTGATCGCCAGCACCGATCCGGCGACCAGGACCGGGGCCGCCTTCGACTTCAAGCGCGGCGGCACCCTGGAGGCCGTGGACGACGGGAACGGAATCTTGCACTGGCTGCCGCCGCAGGCCGGGCTCCCGAAAATGGCGCGCTGGCACCGGTCCCGGTTTCTTAAGGTCTCGGCCCTTGACGACGCCGGGGCGTGGCGGCTCGTGGTGGGGGTCCCCGCGGCCGCCTACGTGGACGGCCTGCGCGTCCGCTACGCCTACGATTTCGGTTTCATCCTGGCCGTCATCCTGGCGGCACAGGTTCTCGGCACCCTGCTCCGGCGCAAGCTGGTTGCGCCCCTGGTGTCCCTGGCGCGGGTGACGACCGACCTGCCCGACAAGATCCTTCACCGCCGGGCCGTCGACTGGCCCAAAAGTCCGCTCGTGGAGATCGAGTCCCTGATCGGCAATTTCAAGTCCATGGTGGGGCGCCTGAGCCACGAAATATCGGAGCGCGAGCGCATCGCCGAAGAGATCACCCGGATGATTGAAACCAACACCGCACCCATTTTCGGCATCGACGGTTCGGGCAAGGTGAACCTGTGGAATCAAACCGCCGCCCGCGTCACCGGGTGCGAACGGGGCGAGGTTCTTGGCCGCGATCTGGTCGACGATCTCGTCGTCGCGGAGGACAGGGAAGACGTCCGCGCGTGCGTCGCCGAGGCCTTGCGCGGCCGGCAGCCGGCGAGCTCGGAGGTGTCGTTGCGCGCCAAGGACGGCACGGTGCCGGTGCTTCTTGTGAATTTCACCGCCCGCAGGGACGCCGATGGGACGATTTTCGGCGTCATCGGGGTCGGCCAGGACATCACCGAACGCCGCCGTATCCAGGCCGAGCTCATCCAGGCCTCGAAGCTGGCGACTCTGGGTGAAATGGCGACCGCCGTCGCCCACGAACTCAACCAGCCCCTCAACATCATCCGCATGGCCGCCGACAGCGCCATCGACGCCGTGGACACGGACACCGGAGACGTGCCGTTCCTGCGCGGCAAGTTCGAACGCATCAGCCGGCAGGCGGGAAGGGCCGCGGCCATCATCGACCACATGCGGATCTTCGGCCGCAAGGACGACGGCAAACCCCATGTCTTCGACCCGCGGGAGGCCGTGCTGGGGGCGCTGTCGCTCATGGGCGAACAATTGCGCCTGAAGGAAATACGGGTCGTCACCCGTATTCCGGAACACTGCCGCAAGGTGTCGGGTCATGACGTCCAGTTCGAGCAGGTGGTGCTGAACCTGCTGACCAACGCGCGGGACGCCATCGAGCTGCGTGGCGGCGACAAGGACGGGGCGACGTCGGAGCGCCGCATCGACCTGGAGGTCTCGGACGACCCGAGCGCGGACATGTTGCGAATCCGCGTCCGGGACACCGGCAGCGGGATCCCCGAGGCGGTGATAGGGCGCATCTTCGAGCCGTTCTTCACCACCAAGGAGGTCGGCAACGGGACCGGACTGGGGCTGTCCATCAGCTATGGCATCGTCACCGAGATGGGTGGGGTGCTCGAGGCGCGGAATGTGGACGACGGCGCGGAAATAACCATCAGTCTCCCGGTCGCCGGCGGGGATGCCGACTCCCAGGACGGCCGCGGCGGCGGAAGCGACACCCAACACACCGGGCAACACACCGGACAACACACCGGACAACACACCGGACAACACACCGGGGGGCCTGGAATCTCAAGGTCCTAGGAAGATGTCTACGCCGGGGCGTCGCGGAAGGACGCCCACTTTTCCATACCGCCCCGGTTCTCCAGGAAATTGATGAGCGCGGCTACCGGCTTGGGGTCGTATGTGGCGCCCGACCGTTCGCGCAGGATGGTGGACGCGTCTTCGAAGGTCAAAGCCTCGCGGTAGGCGCGCGGGCTCGTCATGCCGACAAAGACATTGGCGACGGCGAGGATGCGGGCCGTGCGCAGGGTTTCCTCTTCCTTTTTGCCCAGCGGTCCGGTCCCGTCCCAGGCCTCGCGCATCTGGCGGATGGTTTCCGCCACCGGGCCCTCGAAATCCACGCCGTCCAGGAGATCGACACTGACCATGTAACTGTTGGCGACCAGGGTGCGTTCTTCGGCCGTGAGCTCCCCGGTCTTGGTCAGCACCTCGGGCGGGATGAAGATTTTGCCGATGTTCATCAGGGTGCCGGCGATTTCGGCCGTCTGCGCCTCCCCGTCCGGCACACCCATTTCCTCGGCGATGCAGCGCGCGACCTCCGCCACCCGCGCGGAATGGTGGGCCGAGAAGGGATCCCGGCGGTCGACCACGCTGGTCAGCGTGCCGATGAGCTGACGCAGCCTCTGTTCGCTGCGCCGGCGCGCGTGCGTCAGTTCGGTGATGTCGTCCAGCACCATCAAAACGCCGGGCGGATGATCCCGGGTGCCGGGCAACGGAATGTGTTCCGACTTGATCACCCGCTCCTCGTCGTCGATCCCGAACCTTTGGGTGTGCGATTCGCGTTCGGCCGCGGCGAACACGCGGCGGTTGATCTCGGTAAGCGCCTTCGCCTTCACCGGCCCGATGACATCGGCGAGCGGCTTGCCCACCATGTCGTCGACGGCGATGCCGGCCTCTTTCGCGGCGGGCTCGTTGGCGAAGGTGTACCGGGCATCGCCGTCGACGGCGGCGATGACGGTGGGCTGGCTGTCGGTGACGACGCGCAAGAACGTGTTCAGGGTTTCGAGGCGCTCGGCCGTGGTGCGGAATCTCTCCGTGGATTCCTTCTCGCGCAGAACGGTGCCGTGGCGCCACACGGCGATGATGGTCACGGTCACGGCGACAATGAGCAACACGAAAACGCCGAACATCGTCCTCAGCCGCGTTTCCGTCTCGCCCAGGGCCTCGGCCCAGGAGACCTTGCGCACCAGCATCCAGGGCAGGCTGGCCAGGGACCTGGAGACGACGAGCACCTCGTCCCCGGCATAGTCTTTCCTGATGGCGAAGCCGCCGGGCCTTTCCAGCGCATAAGCCGCCGCCAGATCGGCCGTGTCGAGGGCCAGGGACCGCTTCAGCGGCAGCGTCCCGTCGGCGAGGGGGGAAAGATAGTCCACCACCGCGCCGGCGGAGCGGACCAGGTATGTCTCGGCCGTCTTGGCGATCTCTCCAGGTTGCGCCAGGCGCTCGAACAGGTCCCGGCCGATGACGCGTATGCCGACCACGACGCCGATGCCCTTGGCGCCCACGGTCTCGCCTTGAACGGCGAACACGGGCAACACGAAGCCCATGGTCGGCAGGTTGCTGGCGCCGGTGTAGATGTCGATCAACGCCGGTTCGCCGCCGAGCGCCTTGGCGACGGCGTCGCGGATGCGGCCCGCCAGCGGCGGCATTCCCGGGGTGGCGACGATGGACCGGCCGTTGGCGTCGAACACGCCGATGCCGGCGACGCCCACCCGTTCCACGTTTGCCCGCACGTCCCAGCCCGCCTGCGGGGGCGTGAAGCCGGCGCGGTTGGCCGTAACCGTAAGCAGGTTGCGCAGGTACCCGGCCTCCGCCGCCTCGTCGGTGACCCGGGCCTTGTCCCCTTCGCCCATGGTGAGCTCGGTCATGTAAAGCTGGAGCGAGGCGTTCTCCGTCAACTCGCGCACGGCGGCGAAATTCCGGTCCGCCCATTCGTTGACGGCGGCGGCGCGGCTGTCGGCGACTATTCCCAAGCGGATCTGCCACGCCTGCATTTCCCGCTGGCGCTCGTCGTCGACGAATTTGGGAGTGAAATACAGGGCCGCGGCGACCAGCGTCAGCAGCGCGATCCCAAGGCCCACGGCCACCCTGTCGACCGGCCTGCGCGGTTTCGACTCCGGCCCGGCCGGATCGTCCATGGCGTTCTCCACGGGAACGAGAAATGCGATGTGCCAAAACTTACGGCATCGCGGGCGGGACGCAAGGGGGAAATGCCGGGGCCGGTGGCCGGGCCGGGGAGACCGGACCGGGGCTGGGACCGTGCGGGTTCAACGCTTCCTTGCGGTGCGGGCGCGAACGCGCTACCCATCGTGCCGCAACCGGGCGGCGCGCCGTCCGCACAACCGGGACCTAGTGGCCTGCATCAGCTAAAGTGCACCCATACGATCGCTTTTCCCGTTTCCTCGGCAGGAGGGAAGGCGCAGGCGATGGCGGCCCATCGGAAAGCCTTCCCGACGCCCCGGGGGGCCACACCGGGGGGTGTCCCCCCGACACCGTATGCGGGGGGCGCCCCCGCGACCCCCGAGGGGACGGGAAAAGCGACCCGAAGGGCGGCGTTGCGAGGCTTCCGGACGTCGTCGCGCGCCGCTTGTGGTGCACGCACACCAAGGCGCGACGCGCT
>JACZQZ010000149.1 GCA_022545455.1 Pseudomonadota bacterium | reverse complement strand
TGCCCCAACGCCTCGAGTTCACCGTTATCGGGACCGCCGCCAACGAAGCGGCCCGGTTGCAGGGCATGTGCAAGACCCTGGGCGAATCGATCCTGATTTCCGCCGAGGTCGCGCGCTGCTATTCCGGCGAGCTCGTGTCCCTGGGCCGCCATACCCTGCGCGGCGTCGGCACCGCCCGGGAAATCTTCACCCTGCCGTGCCCTCCCCGCGGCCGGCCCTGAACGGCGCCCGTGTCTCAGCGGTTCCTCTGGTTGATCCTCTCCTGGCGTTGGCGGATCGCGGGCGGCCACCGGCTCTTGATGAAGGCGAGCACGGCCCAGATCTCGGCGTCCGACAGCATGTCCCTGAACGCCGCCATGTTGCTCTTGAATTCGCTCACCCCCAGGCCTTCCTTCGCCCCCAACTTGGTGTAGCGGAACAGAAACTCGTCCGCATGGTGCCAGGTGTGGCCGGTTTCGTCGTGGGGCGGCGCCGGGAAGCCGCCGCCCGGCAGGGCCTTTCGCCAGTCGGCCTGCCCTTCCAGCTCGACGCCGTGACACGAGGCGCAGGCGGTCCCGTAGACCTCCTTGCCCAGGGCGACCTGGCCGGCGTCGCCGGGATCGGCGGTCCCCGTCACGCCGCCGGGCAGGCCGAACATCACGTAGGCGGCGCCGATCCCGGCCAGGACCACGGCGCCGGCGATCAGGGTTCGTTTGGACGGGAACACGGCACTTCTGCCCCGCCGCCCGCGGCCGCCGGCGGGCGATGACCTACCAGAGACCCGGCGGTCACTTGCCGATCTGCCCCAGGATCCCGTCCAGGATACGAAGGGATTCGCCCATTTTCATCATATCGCCCGTGCGGTGGCCTTGCGTGTGCATCGCCTCGCCCTGGCGAAGCTGTTCCGTGAACGCTTTCTTGCGCTCCGGCGGTATCTTCGACTGGGCGACCTCGCCGGCGGCCTGGGGAAATTCAACGGTGCCCCGGCAGGCGAGCGCCGGTCCGGCGATCGCCACGATAAACCCGCCGGCAAGCAGCAGTGCGGCCATGGTTCTCATGTTCCATACTCCTTGTTAGTGGTTGTCACTGGACTTTACCTGACGTGCCCCTTTGCCGTGCCCTGGCGATCAGGGTCTTCAACGTGTCGACGTCGACGTCGCCGCGCCGTCGGATCGGCCGCTCCGCCGAAACCGGATTGGGCCGGGCGGGGCAGACGCAGAAGCCGTCCACGGGCGTGTTCTCAACCTGTGCGGGGACGCTTTAGACGGGAGACAAGGCCCGTGGGGGCGGGTGCGGGGGCCGATCCCCGCTGGCTTTTTGCGGGACCTCCGGCGCCTGGGGGAAACCGGTTTCGCCATGGAACGGGTTCGACGATGGCGGGCGGGCCAGGATGACCACGCAATGGGCGCCAGAGAAATGACCGCCGCCGACGTCGGCGCAATTTGCCAGGAGGGGCGGAGTCCATGCCGGTCCCCGGGCAACGGGCCCGCCACCGGCGTCCGCAACGGCGCCGGCCGCTTCCACGTTTTCCCCGAGAGGTCCGGTCACCACCGACATGGCGACGACAAGGACCGCCACGAGGCACAGACCGCACCCCCTGACCGACCGCCAGCCTGCCGTTTTTCCGCGTGAACGCAAGGGCCGCCTCCGCCCGTATTCCACTGAATATAAGGCGCGATACGGGGCCGCCCAACACATTATTCACCGCCCTGTCCGGGATCGGCCTCGGCGGTCGGACGTTCGCCGCAGGCTTTTGCGGCCGGCCGATTCCAGCCGGTGTGGCCGCCACGCGATTTCCCTGGCCACAATAATTCGATAATTCTAGAAATATCGTTGTTAAAACGCCGGCCGTGGTGTAGAAAAGAAGGCATGGACTTGGACCATGCCGCCCGATGCCTGGAGAAGCTGGGCCACCCGACCCGCCTTGGGATCATCCGCCTGCTCGTGCGCGCCGGCCCCGACGGGCTGAGCGTGGGTGCGGTGCAGGAGCACCTGGGCATTCCCGCCTCGACGCTCTCGCACCACATCCTGCATCTGGTGAGCGCCGGGCTGATCGGCCAGGAGCGCCGGGGCCGGATCCTGCGTTGCACGGCCAACTACCCGTTGCTGGACTCCGTTGTCGCGCTGTTGACCGAGGAGTGCTGCGCCGGGCTGACGGCCGGGCGCAAACGGGCGGGCTAGGCGCGGTGTCGACGGCATTTTGCGGTATCGAGGGCATTTTTTTGAATTACCGTTTCGATCATTGCAGAACGATGGAAATACCATCCGTGGGAGCAATTTGCGCATGGCGGCCGTGACCCTTGCCATACAACGGCTGACCGGAGCCTTCAGGCGCGTGGACCGGGTTGTGCTGGCGGCCTTGGGCGTTTTCGCCGCACTGGCCGTGGCGGCGCCGGCCCAGGCGGTGGAAAGCCTTGTCTTCACCCTCGGCGCGCTTGGCTACATCGCGCCGTTCCTGGCCTTTTCGGTGGTGGTTGCCGCGAGCGCCCGGGCGAGCGGCGCCGACCAGCAGATGGCCCGGGTCTTCGGCGGGCGGCCGGTCGCCATGATCGCCGCCGCCGCGGCCTTCGGCGCCCTGTCGCCGTTCTGCTCGTGCGGGGTGATCCCGATCATCGCCGGCCTCCTCGGCGCCGGGGTTCCCCTGGCCCCGGTGATGGCGTTCTGGATCAGCTCGCCGATCATGGACCCGGAGATGTACATCCTGACCGGCGCCGTTTTCGGCTTCCCGTTCGCCACCGCCAAGGCCCTGGCCGCCCTGTTCATGGGGCTCGCCGCCGGCTACGCGACCCACGCGCTCAAGCGCACGTCGGCCTTTGCCGACCCCCTCAGGGGAGCGGCGTGCGGCCGCGGGGCCTGCGCCGCGCCGGCGGTGGAAGAAAACCCCGGGATGGTCTGGACCTTCTGGCGGTGGCCGGCGCGCCGCGGCAAATTCATCGCCGAAGCCCGCACCACCGGCTGGTTCCTGCTCAAGTGGCTGACCCTGGCCTTCGTCATCGAGAGCCTGATGGTGGCGTACCTGCCTGCCGATACGGTTGCCGGGTGGCTCGGCGGCGAGCACTGGTGGACCATCCCGGCCAGCGTCGCCGCCGGGGTGCCCACCTACCTGAACGGCTATGCCGCCATCCCCACCGTCGCCGCCCTGGTCGACATGGGCATGGCCCCCGGCGCCGCCCTGGCCTTCATGGTGGCGGGCGCCGTCACCAGCATTCCGGCGGCCATGGCGGTGTTCGCCCTGGTCAGGCGCGGCGTGTTTTTCTGGTACCTGGTGCTCGGGATTTCGGGCTCGCTGATGGCCGGATTCGTTTACCAGGCCGTGGTCTGAGAGCCACCGGCCGGCCCGACGACGTTACGCCCGGGTTAGCCTTCGCACGTGGCCCTCGAGGTCGCGGAGCCGGACCGGCATTCGCAACACGACCGAGGCCCCGGCCGCGGCGGCGCCGTCATTCCCGGCGGTCGAGGCCGTCTGGCCGTCGTCAAACGCGCCTTGGCCGGTCATGGCGATGATCGGGAGGTTCGGATCGAGGGCGCGCAGGCGGCGGATCATCTCGTTGCCGTCCATCACCGGCATCCCGCGATCGGTGACCACCACGTCGAAGGAATCGGAGGCGAACAGTTTCAGAGCCTCGGCGCCGTTCCCGGCGATGGTGGCGGCGTACCCGGCGTATTCCAGATATTCGGCCGTGTTCCTGGCCGTCGGTTCCTCGTCGTCCACCACCAGCACGCGGACCAGGCGGCCCCGCCTGTCCGCCGCCACCGGCGGCTGTTCCTGCGGCACGTGGTCTTGCGGTTTCGGCGCCGGGAGGCGCGGGTGCGCCTCGTCGGCCACCGGAAGGATGACGTCGAACCTGGCCCCGCCTTCGGCGTTTCGCACCTCGATGCGCCCGCCCATGGTGTCGATGATGCTGTAGCTGATGGACAGGCCCAGTCCCGTGCCCTGGCCCTCTGCCTTGGTGGTGAAGAAGGGATGGAAGATTTCGTCCAGCACGTCCCCGGGAACGCCCCCGCCGTTGTCCGACACCGACAGGATCACGGTGTCGGTTTTGCGGTCCTCGGCGACGCGGACGGAGACCTCCGGCACAAACTCGCGTCCTTCGCGCGCCGCCCGGTCCGCCCTCGCCGCCGCCGCGTCGCGCGCGTTCGACAACAGGTTCAGGATCACCTGCTCCAGCTTGAACCGGTGGCCGGAGACGTTCCGGCACCGGGCCGGAAGGTCCTTTTCCAGGCGGATACCCAGCGCCCGGTACTGGTTTTCCACCATGCCGATGGCGTCCGCCGCGCAGGCGGTCGGACTGAATGTCTCCCTTTCCGCCGAATCCTTGCGGCTGAACAGCCGCATGTGATCGACGATGCCGGCCATGCGGTCGACCTGCCCGATGACGCCCTCCAGTTTCCGCGTCTGGACATCGGCGTCGACGTCGGCGCTTTCGATATAGGCGAGGGCGTTCTCCGCCATCATCCGCATGTTGGTCAGCGGCTGGTTGAGCTCGTGGGCGATGCCGGACGCCATCTCGCCCAGGGTGGCCAGCCGGGAGGTCCGGATGAGCTGGGCCTGGGCCTCTTTCTGCTCGGTGATGTCCAGGGCAACGCCGTCCCAAACGACGTCGCCGTTTTGCCGGCGGTGCGGGCGGGCGATGGAACGCAACCACACGACCTTGCCCGACGGGGTAATACGGCGAAACTCCAGGTCATACGGCTCCAGCGTCTCGGCCGACTTCCGCAGCGCATCTTGCCACCGGGCCCGGTCTTCCGGATGGACCGTTTCGATCAGGACTTCCGGCCGTTCCATGGCCGCGTCCGGGTCCAGTTCCAAGATGTCGCGCAGGCCGGCACTCAGGTAGGCCCACGTAAGGCGCCCGTCCGCATGCAGGATTCGGCGGTACACGTTCCCCGGGATGTTCGCCGCGATGGTGCGGAACCGTTCCTCGCTTTCCCTCAGCGCCTCCTCGGCCCGCTTGCGCTCGGTGATGTCGGTCCCTGTTCCTCGGTAGCCCAGAAACCCACCATCCGCGTCAAAAATGGGCGTGCCGCTGATCCTGGCATGGCAGACACGCCCCGTATTTGACGTAAAGGAGAATTCGAAGTTCTTGAAGGGCTTATGGGTCTCGAGGTCGGCCAGATGGGCGGCCCATTTTTCTGCGTCAGCTTCTCGATCCGTCGGATCGACATAACGCGTGCGGGTGGTCCCGATCTTTTCCTCCGGCCGAAAGCCGGTTATCTCGAAGTAGCGCTCCGAGTGATAGGTGAACCGAAGGTCCGGCCCCATCTCCCAAAACCAGTCCGAGGCCGCCTCGGCGACGTCCCTGAAACGCTGCTCGCTGTCCCGCAGCGCCGCCTCCGCCCGCTTTTGCTCGGTGACGTCAGTGACGATGGTAAAGATACCGCCATCGGAGAGGCGGATTTCGTCTGCCATCAACCACGCATTCTCACGGCGAATATCAAAAGGTCCGGTGGGGTTGCGGTGGTGTTTTATCCTTTCCTGAATGAACTCCTCTTCGCGGCCACGGGCGTCCTTGACGGGCTGACGGTCCACCAATGTTCGTATCATTTCCTCGAAGGTCACGCCGGGCTTCAGGATGTCGGCCACGACCTCCATCAGTTCCCCGTAGCGGTTATTGAAGAAAACCAGCCGGTCGTCACTGTCGAAAAGGGCGATGCCGACGGGCACATTCTCAACCGCCTTGGAAAGTTTTTCTCTGGCCTCTTTCGCCGTC
>JACZQZ010000043.1 GCA_022545455.1 Pseudomonadota bacterium | reverse complement strand
CGTTTCCCTCTCCCTCGGGGCGTCGGGAACGCTTGCCGATGTGTCCCCATCGCCCGCGCGTCCCCTCCTGCCGAGGGAACGGGAAACGCGATCGTATGATACGTGAAATCGTGAAAGTAAGTACTCGTCCTCCGGGGGACGCGCCGGCGAACGGGATGGCGTTCCCCCCGCCGGGATGATAAAAGCCCGCCCATGGCCGACCTCTCCCACATCCGCAACTTCGCCATCATCGCCCACATCGACCACGGCAAATCGACCCTGGCCGACCGCATGATCCAGCTCACCGGCGGTTTGAGCGAGCGCGAGATGCGCGACCAGGTCCTCGATTCCATGGACATCGAGCGCGAGCGCGGCATCACCATCAAGGCGCAGACCGTGCGCCTCACCTACAAGGCCGGGGACGGCGAGACCTACCAGCTCAACCTCATGGACACGCCGGGGCACGTGGACTTCTCCTACGAGGTGAGCCGCAGCCTGGCCGCCTGCGAGGGCTCGCTCCTGGTGGTCGACGCCACCCAGGGGGTGGAGGCGCAGACCCTGGCCAACGTTTACCTGGCCATCGACGCCAACCACGAAATCGTTCCGGTGCTGAACAAGATCGACCTGCAGGCCGCCGAACCGGAGCGGATCCGCGAACAGATCGCCGACGTGATCGGGCTCGACACCACGGACGCGGTTTTGATTTCGGCCAAGACCGGCGCCGGCGTGCCCGACGTCCTCGAGGCCCTGATCCGCCGCCTGCCGCCGCCGGAGGGGGACGCCGCGGCGCCGCTCAAGGCGCTGCTGGTGGACAGCTGGTACGACCCCTACCTCGGCGTCATGATCCTGGTGCGCATCCACGATGGGGTCCTGCGCCCGGGCATGAAGATCCGGATGATGGCGGCGGGCACCACCCATCAGGTGGAACAGGTGGGCGTCTTCACGCCCAAGGCGAACAAGGTGGACGCCCTTGGCGCGGGCGAGGTGGGCTACATCACCGCCGCCATCAAGACCGTCGCCGATACCCACGTCGGCGACACCATCACCGAGGACCGGCGTCCCACGGCGCAGCCGCTCCCCGGCTTCAAGCCCTCGCTGCCGGTGGTGTTCAGCGGTTTTTTCCCGGTCGATACCGGGGACTACGCGGACTTGCGCGAATCCCTGGAAAGGCTGCACCTGAACGACGCCAGCTTCCATTTCGAGCCCGAGACGTCGGCCGCCCTGGGCCTGGGCTTCCGCTGCGGGTTTTTAGGCCTGCTGCATCTGGAGATCATCCACGAGCGCCTGGAGCGGGAGTTCGACCTGGACATCATCACCACCATGCCCAGCGTCATCTACCGGATCCACCTCAGAGACGGCACCGTCAAAGAGGTTCACAATCCCGCCGACATGCCCGACGCGGCCCGGATTACGCGCATCGAGGAGCCCTGGATCAAGGCCACCATCTTAGTCCCCGACGACCACCTGGGCGCGGTGCTCGCACTGTGCACCGAGCGCCGCGGCGTGCAGGTGGAGCTGACCTACGCGGGGAGGCGCGCCATGGCGGTCTACCGCCTGCCCCTGAACGAGGTGGTGATCGACTTCCACGACCGGCTGAAGTCGGTGTCGCGCGGGTATGCCAGCTTCGACTACGAGATGGACGGCTACGCGGAAAGCGACCTGGCCGTGGTTTCCATCCTGGTCAACGCCGAGCCGGTGGACGCCCTCGCCTTCATCGTCCACGCCAGCCACGCGGAAGCCCGCGGCCGCGCCATCTGCGAAAGGCTCAAGGGTCTGATCCCGCGCCAGTTGTTCAAGATCCCCATCCAGGCCGCCATCGGCGGCCGGATCATCGCCCGCGAAACCGTTGCCGCCATGCGAAAGGACGTCACCGCCAAGTGCTACGGCGGCGACGTGAGCCGCAAACGCAAGCTTCTGGACAAGCAAAAGAAGGGCAAGAAACGCATGCGCCTGTTCGGCAAGGTGGAGATTCCCCAGTCCGCCTTCCTGGCGGCGCTCAGGACCGGCGACGATTAGGCGACGACTAGGCGACGTCGGCGAGGTCCTCGGGCGGCGGCGACGCCTCGTCGGAGAACCTCTGGCGGATGACCAGGATTTCCGGCAGGACTTCCTTGAACACGCTCACCAGCCTGGGCTCGAAGTGGAGCCCCGCGTTGCCGTCCACGTAGGCCAGCGCCTCCTCCACGCTCCATTCCCTCTTGTAGGGGCGCTCCGAGGTGAGGGCGTCGAAAACGTCGCACAGCGCCGCGATGCGGCCCTCGATGGGGATGTCCTCGGCCTTCAGGCCCTTGGGATAGCCCGAGCCGTCCCACTTTTCGTGGTGGGTGAGCACGATGATCCGCGCCATGCGGATGATCTCGGACCCGTGGTCGGTGAGAATGCTGGCGCCGATGTCGACGTGGGTCTTCATGACCTGCCACTCCTCCGCGGTGAGCTTCCCCGGTTTCAACAGGATGCGGTCGGGGATGCCGATCTTGCCCACGTCGTGCAGGGGGCTGGTGTACAGCAGCAACTCGCAACGCCCGGCGCTCAAGCCGGCGGCCAGGCCCAGGGCCTGACAGCTCTTGCTCATGCGGATGACGTGCATGCCGGTCTCGTTGTCGCGGTATTCGCCGGCGCGGCCCAGGCGGCGGACGATCTCCAGCTGGGTGCGGTACAGCTGATCCGTCCGCTCGCGCACCTTGGCCTCCAGGATGTCGCTCTGCCAGCGGTGCCGGTTATAGAGGATGCGCACCTCGAGAAGGTTGCGCACCCGGGTCAGCACCTCGCTGCGCTCGAACGGCTTGGCGATGAAATCCTTGGCTCCCAGCTCCAAGGCCTTGAGGCGGGTCGCCGGGTCAAGGTCGGCGCTGAGCACCAGCACGGGCAGGAGGTCGTCGCGGATGGCATCGGTCAGGGCCTCGAGGACCTGGAAGCCGTCCATCCCCGGCATGCGGATGTCGAGAAGCACGATGTCGAATCGCCGCCGGTTGTTGAGTCTGACAACCTCTCTTGGATCGGTTGTGGTGTGGACATTCCTGTATCCCCCCTCGCCGAGCATCCGTTCGAGAAGCAGGACGTTGGCCGGGTTGTCGTCGACGACGAGGATCGGTGCCTTCAACGAGGCGCCATGGATATCCTTCATCTGGCCCTCTCCGCTGTGGCGCCGCTGGCCCGCACTTGGGGCGTTGCGACGCCCGGGCAGGGAGTCGAGCACGAATCGTGCCAACCGGGCCCGTCGGCGGCGAAGAAATTCGGGATCCCACGGACCCCTGTCGGCGCCGCCGCGCCGCTCGCCCGCAGGCCCCGGAAACCCTCGGTTTAAGGCCCCTGTGGGCGCGGCCCCGGGGGAACGGCGCGGCCGGGCCGCCGGCGCGGCCGGGCGGGAAAGGGCGCGAAACGTCCCCCGGCAGGCAATTTGCAACCCAAAATGCGCCGCCGCCTGCACCGGGGCGGCGGATTATCCATGGCGACATCGCCACGTATGAAACTACGGCGCGTCGTTGAGGGTCCAATCGTCGTCGTCGCCGATGCGCCTGGCCGCTTCCAGCTTGGCCAGCAGCACCGGCCCGGCGTAGCGCTTGAGGTGGGAGATGATGGCCGTGTCGGTGCCGCCGAAGTCGGCGGCGTACCAGTCGTACAGGCTGGAAACGATAAGACGGTCGCCATCGAAGGCGACTCCCCGCGGGTCGTTGACGTACTGGCGCGCCTCCGGCGGGACCCGCTAACAGGCCGCGACGATGAACAGCCGGCGGAAGGGAAACAGGGTCGTGCCGTCGCCGCGCCGCGGATAGGCGGCCCGGATGCGGGTTGTGTATTGGGCGAGGAAGGCCGGGCGCTCGTCGTCTTCGAGCGCGTCCAGGAGCGGCTTGAGCGCCGATCCCCGGGTCCATTCGACCACCGGGTTCTCTCCCTCCAGCACGTGCGTGTACACGGTCTCCCAGATGTCGAGGGTGCGGGCCAGGGGCGCCAGCATATCGTAGTAGGCCTCGGGGGAAGCCACCGGCCGCAGGCGCAGGACGGCGTGCAGACGGGCCCGCCAGGGCCCGGCCTCGGCGGCCTCGGCCATGCACGTATGGGATGGCTCGGCGTAGTTGCGGGGCATCTGCACGGCGAGGACGCCGCCCGGCCGGAGCCGCCCGGCAAGCCGGGGGAACAGCGCCTCGTGGCCGTCCAGCCAGTGCAGGGCGGCGTTGGAGAACAACACGTCCGCCGCCCCGGGCGGGTCCCATCGGGCGAGATCGGCCTGGACCCAGGTTATCCCGCCGCCCCCGGCACGCGCCGTGGCCAGCATCTCGGCCGATCCGTCGATGCCGCTGACCGTCGCCTCCGGCCACCGCCGGGCCAGCATCCGGGTGACGTTGCCGGCGCCGCACCCGAGGTCGAACACGGCATCGGGCGAGTCCAGCTCCACCCGGTTCAGCAGATCCAGCGCCGGGCGCGCCCGGGGCCCGGCGAATTTCAGGTACTGGGACGGATCCCAGGCGGCCACGGCGCTCAGCCGGCCCGGCCGCGCACCGGCAGCCGCAACCGGAACGTGGTGCCGGTGTCTCCGGTCTCGGCGAGAGATATGTCGCCGCCGTGGGCGCGCATGATGTCGCGGGCGATGACCAGGCCGAGACCGGTGCCGCCGGAGCGTTCCGACCCGGCGAAGGGCTTGAACAGGCATTCCCGGGCCCCCGACGAGATCCCGGGGCCGTCGTCGGCGACGTCGATGAGGACGCTGTCGCCCTCTTTCCGGGCGCTGACCGTCACCTTCCCGGCGCCGGCCTGGCGGGCGTTCTGGCCCAAATTGGTCAGCACCCGGAAAAGCTGTTGCCGGTCGGCGTCCACGTCCAACTCGAACTCGACGGCGTTGTGCCATTCGAGCCGATCCGGCGCGCCCCCGCCCAGGCCAAGGGTCTCCGGGTCGCGCATGACCGCTCCCACCTCGGCCACCAGCTCTTGCAGGTGAAAGTACGTGGGACGCAGCCTAAGCGCCGGGTCCTGGACGTAGTTGAGGATCTGGCTGCACAGGTTCACGGCCCGGTCCATGGCGTCGTACAGGCGCGGCGCCACCGCCTTGACCTCGGGGTCGTCGATGTCGGCGAGACGGTCCGACACCAACACCGCCGTCGACAGGCTGTTGCGGAGGTCGTGGTTGATTTTGGCCACCGCGGCGCCGAGCGTCGCCAACCGGGTTTTCTGTCGCAGGGCGGCGCGGAGTTCCTTTTGCATGTCGGCGAGCTCGCGCTGGGCGATGCCGATCTCGTCGGCGCGGGTGCTGGGCACGATGGCCCGGCGCTCGTCTTCGGGGTCGGCGCGGAAATTTACCATGCTCGCCGTGATGCGGCGCATGGGCCGCACCAAAAGCCATTGCAGGCTCACGTACACAAGCCCGGCGGTGAACAGGGAAATGACGATGGACAGGTTGAGGATGCGCCCCGAGTAGTCGTACATGGCTTCGCGCATGGGCGTCTCGTCGAACACCACCTCGATGGCGGCCATGGGGTCCTTGGGCGAGTTGCCGATGACCCTGAGAACCCGGTTCTCGTCCTGGACCAGGGCCCGAAAGGCGTCGCCGATCCACGTCAGGAACGTGCCCTGGCGCAGATCGAAGGTCACGTCCACCTCCGGCGGCATGGCCTCGCTCAAGACCAGCATCTTGCGGTCGCTTTGCCACAGCATGATGCCGTAGGCGCCGGCGTGGAACAAAAGCTCCCTCTCCAGTTCCTCGCTCACCATCCCGTCGGGGGTGGCCTCCAAGGCCAGGATCGCCAGATGGGCGGTGGCAATCATCTCTTCCAGATAGACCTTTCGATATCGGGCGATGGACGGGGTGTAGATGAGGAATTCGGCGAGCATGACGAAAAACACGGTCAGCACCAAAAGGCGCGCCGACAGGCTTGACGCGGCGGTTGGTCGATGGGACTTCGCTTCCGACATGATCGTTCCATCCCGGCGCCGGCCGGATTTTGCGGTTGCCGCCGCCTCAGCCGAAGTGGCTCAGGAAGCGGACGATCCTCTTCGTGCGCTCACCGAACAGGGCCGGCGTGTAAAAGCTGCCCGCGGCGCGCTTGTTGGCTTCGCCGAGGGTCGGATAGGGGGCGATCATGCCGGCCACCGCCCCGATCTTGATCTTCTGGCCGATGGCCAGCACCCACGCATGGATCAGCTCGCCGGCATGGGCGCCGACGATACCGGCGCCCAGGATCCGTCCCCTGGGCGTGGTGATGACCTTGACCAGTCCGTCCGTTTCCCGCTCCGCCCGGGCCCGGTCGTTCTCGGCAAAGGGCCAGCGCAGCACCCGGATGTCGCCCGCCTGCTTGCGCGCCCGGTCCTCGGTCAGGCCGACCTGGGCCAGTTCGGGCGCGGTGTAGGTCACCCACGGCACGGCGTGGGTGTCCACCTTGGCGGGCAGCCGGAACAGGGCGTTGCGCAGCACGATGCCGGCGTGGTAGCCGGCCATGTGGGTGAACTGATAGCCGCCGGCCACGTCGCCGATGGCGAATACGCGCCTGTTCGTGGTGCGCAGCCGCGCGTCCACCTGGATGCCCGCGGGCGAATACGCGATTCCGGCCTTCTCCAGGTCGAGCCCGCCGACGTTGGGCCGCCGTCCGGCGGCGATCAGGACGTGGGAGCCCTGCACGCGGTCCTCGGCGCCGTTCCCGGCGATGACCACCGCGACGCCGTTGCCCGCTTTTTCCACCCGCGCCACCGTGACCCCTTCGCGAAGGTCGATCCCTTCGCCGGCGAGCCGGGCGCGCACCACGTCCACCAGTTCGGGGTCGTCGCTGGCCAGGATGGAAAACATCTCCACCACCGTTACCCTGGCCCCCAGGTGCCGGTGCGCCTGGGCCATCTCGATGCCCACGGGGCCGCCGCCGATGACGATCAGGTGGGCGGGCACCTGGCCCAGGTCGAAGATGGTTTCGTTGGTGAGGTAGGGCACGTCCCCCAGCCCCGCGACCGGCGGCACGACGGGCGACGAGCCGGTGGCGATGACGATGCGCCTGGCGGTGATGCGGGTGCCGTCGGCCGCGATCTCGCGGGGGCCTGTGAAGCGGGCCGAAGACTGGATCACCGTCACCCCCAGTCCCTCGAACCGCTCCACCGAATCGTTCGGCGCGATGGCGGCGATGGTCCCCCGCACGTGGCCGTAAACACCCCCCGAATCGATGGCCGGTGCGGCCGCACGGACGCCGAACCGGCCGCCGCCGCGCACGGCCTGGGCCGCGTGTCCGGCGGCGAGCAGCGCCTTCGACGGCACGCAGCCGTAGTTCAGGCAGTCGCCGCCCATCTTGCCCCTTTCGATGAGCGCCGTGGACGCCCCCATCTGGGACGCTCCGGCGGCCACGGACAGCCCGCCCGAGCCGGCGCCAATGACGCAGATATCCACTTTCAGTGCCTTCGCCATGGATCGCCGCTCCTTGGCGGACTCAGCCCTTGCCGTCCGCACCGCCCTTGAACCGCTTGTAGGCGACGGGGATCAGGGCCAAAACCGCCAGCCCGACGATGGGCGCGAGGAACTCGGGCTCGAAAATGGTCCCCAGATCGGGCGTGCCGCCGGCGTCGAAGACGGCGCCCAGGCCGTTCCCCACGCTCACGAATACGAAGCTCCCGGGAATAATGCCAAAAAAAGTGCCGATGACGAAAGTGCGTAATGGCACCCCCAGGAACGCGGGCACCAGATTGACCAGCCAGAACGGGAACAGGGGCACCAGGCGCAACACCAGCAGGTAGCTGAGCGCGTTCTCGCGGAAGCCCGTCTCCATCTTGCGCATGGCGGAACCGGCCTTGGACCTGAGGTAGTCGCCGAAGGCGTAGCGTGCGACGAGAAAGACGGCCACCGCCCCCACCGTCGCCGCCGCCACCACCAGGGCGGTGCCCAGCGCCAAGCCAAAGAGGAACCCCCCGCCGATGGTCATCCACACGGCGCCGGGCACGGAGAACGCGACCACCAGAACGTAAAGGGCCAAAAATCCGCCCACCAACCGCAGGGTGTTGTCCTCGTACCACGAAAGCAGCGCCTGGCGGTGCTCGCTCAGGGCCGCGAAGGACAGATACGCGTCCAGCCCGAGCGCAAAAAATGCGACCAGCCCGGCCACGATGACGGCCACCGGCAACAGTCGCCAGGGAGAGAGCCTCCGGCCCGCGGGCTGGGAGTCTGCGTCGTTGGTCACGGCTTGGCGCCCTTTCGGCATTCCGTCCGCGGCGCCGGGCCCTTTTTCCCCCGGCCCACGGCGCGCCGCCTATATAAGAGAGCACGTTCCAAACCACCAGTCACCATTGTGTGACCCGCCGGTGAGGGGCGGGGGTGGCCGGCGTTGACTTCGCCAAGGCAAGACCGTATACACCGGACCTTGTTGCCCGTGGGAGTCGTCCCCTTGAAACGCACCTTTCAGCCGAGCAAGCTCGTCCGCAAACGCCGGCACGGTTTCCGCCGCCGCATGGCGACCGTGGGCGGGCGCAGAATTCTGGCTAATCGGCGCGCCAAGGGACGCAAGCGTCTGTCCGCTTGATCCGGTCGTGTCCCCCGCTATCCCGCGCCTGAAGCGGCGGTCGGAGTTTCTCCGGGTCGCCGGCGCCCGGCGAAAGGCGGTCGTTCGCGGCTTGATCCTCCAGGCCCGGCGCCACGCGGCAAGCGACCGCAGTAGCGGACCGGTGCCCCCAATCCGCGTCGGATTTACGGTAAGCCGCAAGGTCGGCAACGCCGTCGCCCGCAACCGGGCCCGCCGCCGTCTGCGCGCCGCCGTGGAGTTGGTCATGCCGGCCCATGCCAAGGACGGGCACGACTTCGTCGTCATCGGGCGGGCCGAAACCTTGAGACGGCCCTTCGCCGCCCTGGTGGCGGACCTGAAGGCGGCGCTGGAACGACTGGATGCCATCGACGAAGGCGCCGGGAAGGACGGAAACAGGACGCAGGGTGAACGGCTATGAGACCGGGAAGAATGGCGGGCATGGTGTTGCGCATACTGATCCGGGGATATCAGCTTCTGCTGTCCCCCGTGCTGCCGGGCGCGTGCCGTTTTATCCCCACCTGTTCCGAGTACGCCACCGAGGCCGTCGCCCGCTGGGGCGCGTTGCGCGGGGGCTGGCTTGCGGTCAAACGGATCGGGCGCTGCCACCCTTGGGGCGACGCGGGTTTCGACCCCGTCCCCACGGGGAATTCCGAGATCGCCGGCGGACGCGCGGATTGTGATGACGATTGCCCGGCGCACGTCGGCCCGGCGCACGTCGGCTAGGCACGACGCGCCCGAGCGCCAGGCAAGGCGGAGCCCATGAACGATCAACGCAACATGCTGCTGGCGGTCGTCCTGTCGGTCGTCATCATTATCGCCTTTCAGTTCTTTTTCGAAAGCCGCCGCCCGCCGCCGCCGGAAACCGCGCAACAAACGCAGCAGCCGCTGGTCCCGGAAGGCGTCCAGGCCCCGCGCGGCGCCCAGGTCCCGGAGCGGCCGGTGGCCGTGCCGCAGGCGCCCGCCAAGGGGGCCGAGGTGCCGTCGGTGCCGGGCGCAACGCAGGCCACGCCCGTCGCCGTGGATGACCGCCGGGTGATGCTTGCCAAGAGCAAGCGGGTGAAAATCCGGTCGCCCCGCCTGCACGGGTCCATCGCGCTCACCGGCGGGCGCATCGACGATCTGACCCTTGCCGATTACCGCGAGACCCTCGATGAAACCAGTCCCGAGATCATCCTGCTTTCCCCCCATGGCGCCCCGGACGCCTACTTCGCCGAGTTCGGATGGGTGCCCGCCGACGGCGTCGTCGTCCCCGGCCCGGACACCCCGTGGACGGCGAACCGTGACGTGCTGGCGCCCGGCAGCCCGCTGACCCTGACCTGGGACAACGGCCAGGGTCTCAGGTTTTCGCGCACCTATGCCATCGACGAAAACTACATGTTCACGGTGACCCAGCGGATCGAGAACACCGGCAGCGCCCCGGCCGCGCTTTACCCTTACGGGCTGATCTCGCGCTGGGGAACGCCCGAGGTGACCGGGTTCTTCATTCTGCACGAAGGGCCGCTGGGCGTCTTCGACGGCACGTTGACGGAGCTGGATTACGAAGACCTCCAGGATGCGGGCACGATCCGACAGAGCACCACCGGGGGCTGGATCGGGATCACGGACAAGTACTGGCTGGCCGCCCTGGTCCCCGACCAGAAGAGTCCGGTGAACACCCGTTTCAAATATTTCCAGGAAGGCGGGACCGACAGGTATCAGGTGGACTTCCTGGGCAACCGTGTGGAGATCGCCGCCGGGGCGGTGGCCGAGACCGTAAGCCACCTGTTCACCGGCGCCAAGGAAGTGGATCTGCTGGACGCCTACGAGGAGAGGTACCGGATCGACCGCTTCGACCTGGCCATCGACTTCGGCTGGTTCTATTTTTTGACCAAGCCCATCTTCTACGGCCTCATCTACATCAACGACTACATCGGCAACTTCGGCTTCTCCATCCTGCTGCTCACGGTGGGGATCAAGCTTGTCTTCTTCCCGCTTGCCAACAAGTCCTACACGGCCATGAGCAAGGTGAAGAAACTGCAGCCCCAGATCTTGAAGCTGCGCGAGCGCTTCGGGGACGACAAGGTGCGGCTGAACACGGAGATGATGGCCCTTTATAAGCGCGAGAATGCCAGCCCGGCGTCGGGCTGTCTGCCCATGATCGTCCAGATCCCGGTGTTCTTCGCCCTGTACAAGGTCCTTTTCGTCACCATCGAGATGCGCCACGCGCCCTTCTTCGGCTGGATCCATGACCTGTCGGCGGCCGATCCGACCTCGGTGTGGAACCTGTTCGGGCTGATCCCCTGGGACCCGACCGTTTTCGTGCCCGACGTCATCAACATCGGGGTGTGGCCGATAATCATGGGCGCCTCCATGTTCCTGCAGCAGAAGCTCAATCCCCAGCCCCAGGACCCCGTCCAGGCCAAGATCTTCCTTTTCCTGCCCCTTATGTTCACGTTCCTGCTGGCGCGCTTCCCGGCCGGCCTGGTGATCTACTGGGCGTGGAACAACATTCTCTCGATGATCCAGCAGAAGATCATCATGGTGCGCATGGGGGTCAAATAGGCGGAATCCCGCCGAGGGGACCCCCGGTCTTACGAGAACAATGGTCCCAGGGGCGAGGCCGGCATGGACAACGCGGAAGAGGACGCCCGCGCGATCGAGGACGGCCGCCGGCTGTTCGCCCAGGCCTGTGAATTCGTCACCGGCGCCGCCGCCCCCGAGCAGGTGCCGGACGCACGCCTGCCCGAGGTCGCCTTCGCCGGCCGCTCCAACGTCGGCAAATCCAGCCTCATCAACGCGCTGACCGGGCGCAAGCGCCTGGCCCGCATCTCCAGATCGCCGGGCCGCACCCAACAGCTCAACTTCTTCTCCCTCGGCGGCCGGCTGATGCTGGCGGACCTCCCCGGCTATGGCTACGCCAAGGCGCCGAAAGGCGAGGTCAAGCGCTGGACGGAGGTGGTCGAGGCCTATCTCAGGGGGCGGGCGGCGCTGCGGAGGACCTGTCTTCTGATCGACGCCCGCCACGGCATCCGGGACTCCGACCGCGCCGTGATGGCCGTGCTGGACCAAGCCGCCGTTTCCTACCAGGCCGTCCTCACCAAGTGCGACAAGGTGACGGAAGCGGGGCTCGGGCGCCTGGTCGAGGAAATCGAGCGCGAACTCGCCGGCCACGCCGCGGCCCATCCCCAGGTTCTCGCCACCAGCGCCCGCAGCGGCCGCGGCATGCCCGAGTTGCGTGCCGCCCTGGCGGCCCTGGCGAATCCAAATAATAAACTTTAGATATTTCGCACTAAGCGCGCGAAAAAGTCCTCAGCCATACCGAGCACGTTCCCGCCGAAACCGGACATCCTCGGGATCTTCTTCCGGGCCTTCGTCGAGGTCCGAGTATTCTTGATGCCACAGCCGCCCGCTATGCCGTAGGACATCGATCATGAACTTCACCGCAGTCTCTGGCATGTCAAGTTTCATTGCGAGATGACTTGCGGGCGCATCATAATAGACCCCACAACGAACAGAATTGAATCGGCGATAACCAGTTTGGGGATTGCCAGGCTCATAGGCAAAGGCATTCAAGAGTTTTTTTGTATACCAATAGTCTTCCCGATAATCGTCTTTGACTTGGAGCCCATATTCGTCAGCTAAGCTTTCCGCTAATCGTATTTGCTCCAGGGATGGTGTTTCTATTGTCTCTCCATGTGCCAACAATTCATTAACTTGCTGACGCCGCAACGCTTTCTTTTTTTTAGCGCGCCGCGTAGCAGCAGCTTTTTGACTGCCAGTGAGTGAATTCCTAGAGCTTTTCATTCTTAGAAAGGGCTTACAAACCATATATCGGAATCTTCTACAACTAGATACCATATCTAGTGTGTTTGTAAACCCTGGGTGAAACATGATTAATGGGTTCTGTTTGGTTGCCCGCCCGCCTCTGCGTGGTGGCGGCGCCGGCCAAACTAGTTTAGTTTCCCCCCGCCATGACCCGCAAGACCGGCAGCAAAACCGACAAGACCGCCAGGGACTGGCTCGCCCAGGCCGAAACCCTGTCCGAGGCGCTGCCGTTCATGCGCCGCCATTCGGGCAAGACCATCGTCATCAAGTACGGCGGCCACGCCATGGGCGATGCCAAGCTGGCGCCCCTGTTCGCCCGCGATATCGTGCTGCTCAGGCAGGTCGGCGTCAATCCGGTGGTGGTGCACGGCGGCGGCCCGCAGATCGGCCGCATGCTCGAGCGCCTGAAGATCCAGAGCCGCTTCGTCGACGGGCTGCGCGTCACCGACCGGGAAACGGTCGGCGTCGTGGAAATGGTGCTGGCGGGCACCATCAACAAGGAGATCGTCTCCACCATCAACGGCCAGGGGGGCTTCGCCGTCGGCCTTTCGGGCAAGGACGGGAACCTGATCCGGGCCGACAAGATCAGGCGCACCAGGCGCGACCCGGATTCCAACATCGAAAAGGTCCTGGACCTGGGACTCGTCGGCGAGCCCACGGAGATCAACCCCCATATCCTCGCCTTCTTCAAGGAATCCGACATCACGCCGGTGATCGCCCCCATCGGCACCGGACCCGGGGGCGAGACCCTGAACATCAACGCCGACGCGGTGGCCGGGGCCATTGCCTCGGCCGTCGGCGCGGCGCGCCTGGTGATGCTCACCGACGTGGCCGGGGTCATGGACGCCGAGGGGAACCTGATTCCCGAAATGACGGTGAAGGAGGCCCGGGCGCGCATCGCCGACGGCACCGTCCTGGGCGGCATGATTCCGAAAATCGAAACCTGCCTCCTCGCCATCGAGAAGGGGGTCGAGGGCGCCGTGATCATCGACGGCCGGGTGCCCCACGCCCTGTTGCTCGAGCTGTTCACCGAGCACGGCGCGGGCACCATGATCCGGCCCGAGTGATATCGAAAGCCGGAATTCCCGGGGGTCGCGGGGGCGCCCCCCGCATACGTTGTCGGGGGGACACCCCCCGGTGGCCCCCCGAGGCGTGAAAGGACCGACACGGCAGGGATCGCCGAAGACGGGATAAAACGCCGGGCGCTTACGAAATTCCCGGCGTACCTCCGCGTACCTCGGCGTCCTCGGCGTCCTCGGCGTTAAAACAAATCAAACGCAGAGAGGACGCACAGAGAAAGCGGGGTGTGCCGCGCGATCACCGGTATTTTCGAAACCGACGCCCAAGTACGTATCCGCCGGACATGGCTTGGAAATTCCGATTTAGCTGATACAGGCCACTACAGGTCGCCCAGGAATTCCAGCTGCCACTTCATCTCGTCCTCGCTGAGCGGGTAGTTGGCCCCGCCGGTGGCCTTGAGCACCTGACCCGGCGCGATGCCGGCCAGCTTTTGCTGCAATTGCTCGGCCAGGTCCATGGACAGGCCGGCCTTCCAGGCCAGGGCGACGACTCCCTTGATGCTCTGGATTCGCACGACCTTCTCCACCAGGTCCGCGGCCAAGCCGCCGCGCACCGCCAGGGCCGCGATCACGAACCCGTGGTCGCCCGAGTGGAGCGCATTGGCGACGGTCGCCTCATCCAGTTTTCCGGAGCGGTGCAGGTCCTGGACCATTTCCAGGGAGTGGGTCGGAGGCGCCGTTTCGGTGTTCGTCCCTTGCGCCTCTTGCCCCGTCGCCGCGGCCACGGAATAGCCTTCATCCAGGCGCTGGCGAACCTCGGTCCGGACCGCTTCCACGGATGTCGGGTCCAGGTCCTCGCGCCCGGCCAGGGTTTCAAGCAGATGGTCGGCAACGAAGCGGGCCAACCGCCGGGCAACCCCCGGCGGCAGGACGGAGCGCCGCACCAGGGGAGCGTGCCAGGGCTCCATGTCCACGGCCCGGTCGACGATTGTGTCCAGGGTTTCCTCGCGGATCTGGGCGCTGGGGTTGGCCAGCAGCTCGGCGACGGCCTCGAGGTCGTCGCTGGCGACGATGGCGTCGGCCACGGTTTCTCCGACGCCGGCGCGCCGGGAAATGGCGCCCAGCGCCCCCTGGACAGGGGCGCTGGCGATGATCTCCTGCAGGTCGTCGTCGGTCAGAACCGGCGAAAACTCCAGCACCGGGCCGCAGACGATCAGCTCCGCGTCCCGCGCCAGCCGGTGGATGACCTCGGGCGGGGCGTCGGCCACGTCCTTCAGGGCCTCGGACAGAATCTGGCGCACCCGGGGGACCTGGTCGCGGGCCAGGATGTCCAGCGCCTCGTACGTCATGCGCCGCACCTTGTCCTGCTCGTCCGCGGTCAGGCCGGGAGCCAGCCTGGCGATTTTCTCGGCCAGTCCGGCGCGAACATGGGCATCGGCGTCGCGCGCCAGCAGCAGGTCGGCCGGGCGCGGCGCGGCGGTGTTGGCGGCGATCGCCCGGCGCACGTCCGGCGAGGAGTCGTCGGCGAGGAAGTAGAGGATCTCCGGTTTGACGTCGGTACGGGCCGCCAGGTCCAGGCGCACCTTGGGGTCCGCATGCCGCGCCAGCGCCTTGGCCTGGTCGTAATCGACGGGTCTGTTTCCGGACAGGCCCTTAATCAGGCGCCTCAGAATACCGATCACCGGTCGGCCTTCCCATGTTTCTCCGCGCCCCGGCGGCGCCGGGTAGCCGGGACTCACCGGCTGCGCTGATCGCCAAAAAATTCCAGTTGCCAGCGCATCTCGTCTTCGCTGAGCGGGTAGGTCTCTCCCTTCACCGGACCGAGCACCTCCGCCGGCGGGATGCGGGCCATTCGTTGCTGAATCGCCACCGCCAGTTTCATGGACAGGCCGCCCTTCCAGGCCACGGCCACGAAGCCCTTGGCGCTTCGCGCCGAGAAGACCTTTTGGACCACGTCTTCCGGCAGTCCCGCCCGCACCGTCAACGCCGTCAGAACGAAGTCGTGGTCGTTGACGTTGAGCGCATGGACGATGACCTTTTCCCACAGCTTGCCCGCTTCGTACAGCCGTTTGGCGACGGCGACGGGCGTTTCGGCGTCCGGGGAATAGGTGCCGCCGCCCTCGCGGCCACCGGCTTCGACCTTTGGCATGTCCTCGCCGATGCGTTGGCGGACCACCGTCTTCACCGACTCCAGGGTCTCGGCGTCCAGATCCGCCCGCTCCTGGAGGACACCCAGCAGGTTGTCGGCGACGAAGTGGGCAAGCCGCGTGGCCGCCGCCGCCGGCAGTTTGGGACGCGCCACCAGCGGGGCGTGCCACAGCTCGATTCCGGGCGCGCGGTCAATCAGGTTGTCCAGGGTTTCCTCCCGGATCTGGGCGCTGGGGTTGGCAAGCAGGTCGGCGATGGCTTCAACGTCGTCGGTGGCAGTGACCGCTTCGGCGACACTTTCGTGGACCTGGGCACGCCGCGAGATGGCGGCCAGGCCCCCTTGCGCGGGACCGCTTCCGATGAGCTCCAGCAGGTCCTCGTCCGTCAGCACCGGCGAGAACTCGAGCACCGGACCGGCGACCGCGAGCTCGGTGTCCTGGGCCAACGTCCTGATGACCTCGGGTGGCGCGTCGGCCACGTCCTTCAGGGTCTCGGACAGAATCTGGCGCACCCGCGTGATCTGGTCGCGGGCCAGGATCTTCAGTGCCTCGTGAGTCGTGTCGCGGTGGGTGTCGCGCGCGTCGGCACCGAGCTTGGGCACCACCTTGGCGACCTTCTCGGCCAGGTCCGTGCGCACGGCCTCATCGGCGTCGCCTGCCAATTTCAGGTTGGCCTTGTTAGGCATGGTGGTGTTGGCGGCCGCCGCCTGACGCACCTGGGGCGACGGGTCCTCGGAGAGGAAATAGAGAATCTCGGGCCTGAGGTCCTTGCGCGCGGCCAGGGCCCGGCGCACCTTGGGGTCTTCGTGACGGGCGAGGTGCTTGGCCTCTTCATAGGTGAGGGGGTCGGCGGCGGTGCCCGGATTTATAACCTTGGTCTCCAGCCCACTCACGAACGGCTCTCCTTGCTCGGCTCATCGCCGGGCGCACCGGCGGGCGGCGCCACCCGGAAGCCCCCCTTGCCGGCGTGCTTTACGGCATACATCGCCGCGTCGGCGCGGGCAAGGAGTTCCTCCAGACCTTCGCCCTGGCCGGGATTGTACATGGCGACGCCAATGGACAGCCCCAGGGGATGATCCTCGTCGCCCGAGAACCGGCGCAGGTCCTTGCTGGCGGCGATCAGGGTCTCGACGCGCTTCGTCGCCACCTCGGTGGTGATTCCGTCCAGCCACATGGCGAACTCGTCGCCGCCCAGACGGGCGACCACGTCGCCGGGCCGCGAGTGCCTCATCAGCAGGTCGCGCAGGAACAGGATCGCCTCGTCGCCGCGCTGGTGGCCGTGCACGTCGTTGACCCGCTTGAAGTTGTCCATGTCCACGTAAAAGAGCGAAGCGGTCTGTCCGCTGCGGTCCAGCCGTTTCAGCCGCCGGGGCAGTTCCTCCTCGAAAAAGGCCCGGCGGTTGAGCAGCGCCGTCATGTCGTCGGTGCGCGACAGCTTGACGATGTGTTCATGGTTGGCGATCTGCTCGTTGGCGATACCAAGCTGGCTGGCCACTTCGCCGATGAGAATGCGGTTGTCGTCGTCCCAGCCGTCCGGCCCCGCCGCTTTCCACATGCAGATGGCGCCGTTGATGGTCTGGCGGTAGCGGGTGGCCGTGGCCAGGATCTGCCACGTTCCGGATTCCGTTTCCACGACCCCGCTGTCGCCCGCCATGCGCGCCAGCAGGTCGTCCAACCCTCCGATCCCCTCGGCCTCGCCGTACTCCGCCGCCATCGCGAAGGTGCCCGGCTCGCGTTGCCGATAGATGCGGCACCCCGCCGCCCCCAGGGCCCGGGCGGTGGCGGTGGCGGCCGTGGCGAGCATGTTTTCCGGCTCCACCTCGTCGCGGATGGTGTTGACGATGTAGTCGAGAAGCTGCTCGCGGTGGCGGGCGCGGGTGAGCGCCGTTTCCCGCGCGCGCTCTTCGGTGACGTCCCGGCAGATACCCCGGGTGCCCTGCCACGCGCCGTCCTCGGATTTCAGCGGCACGGAGGAGGCGATCACGCAGGCCGTCGAGCCGTCGGCCCGGCGCATCCACATCTCCACGTTCTCCAGCGCATATTCGCTGAGAAAGGGCAGGGGCGCGTATTCGTCGGCGTCGAGGACGAACTCCGCGGGCCGGTGCTCCACCAGGTCCTCGGCGCGAAACCCCAGGGCGCCCCGCGGCGAGACGAAGACGAAAGTGCCTTCCGGCCCCACTTCCCAGGCGAAGTCGCTGGAAACCTCGACCAGGTCCTTGTAGCGCTGGCGCGATTCCACCAGGGCCGAGCGCAGGTTGCGTTCCATGGTCAGGTCACGGGCGAGGAGCAAAAGGTTGCCGTCCCCCTCCCCGGGCACCACGGTGATTTCCAACAGGACGTCCCCTTTGGCTACGGAGAGCGAAACGGTGCCGGCGACGACGTTGGACCGGGCCGTCGCCTCGTCGATCAGGGCGATGATCTCCGGCGCCGTCCCGCGGCGCAACAGGCTCTCCAGGCCGGCGCCCTTGACATTGGCGGCGATCACCGAACCGTCGGCGCGGACGAGCAGGGCCGGGCCGGGATAGTCGGCCGGCAGGCCCCGGCCGCTTTCGTCCCCTCGGGCGGGGGCCGTTTGCGAAGCGGCCGGTTCGCCGCTACCGGAAGCGTTGGCGGAGCGATCCTTGGACATGGCTTTCCGGGCTTTCCCGGTGTCTTTCGGCATCTCGTGGAATCCGCTGGAAAGGGAAGCCGTTCCCCGTTCCCGCGGGGCGTAGTGTACCCGCAACGCGGCGCCGCGTGCTAGTACCCACACGTACGAATTCACTAGCCCCGGGTTGGACGCGTGCTTCGCCTGCGGGCCGGGAACAGGTCCGCCGGCACCGTCTTTTCGAAAGACCGGATATCCGTCGAAGGCCTGCCGAAGAGATAGCCCTGGGCATACTGGACACCGCATTCCCTGACGAATTCCAGGCTCTTCTCGTCGCCCACCATTTCGGCCACCGTGAGGACGTCCAGGTCACGGCAGAGGTTGGTGAGCGAGATAAGGAAGGCCTTGCCCCGGTGTGTCGTCTGGGCGCTGCGCACGGCGGAGCCGTCCAGCTTGACCACGTCCACCTCCAGGGCGCTCAGGTACTCGAAGTTGGCGGCGCCCGCCCCGAGGTCGTCCAGGCAGACCGTGTATCCTTCTCCGCGCAGGCCCTGGATAAACCGGTTGGCGACGACAAGGTCTTCCATGCGCGCCGATTCCGTGATCTCGAACATCAGGCGGCGGCGGGCCCAGGTGTTGTCCTTCAACAGGTTGTGGAGCGCGGCGACGAACGCCAACGACGCCACCGAGTGTCCGGACACATTCACCGCCACGATGTATCCCTTGTTGCGCGGTGCCTTGGACAGCCAGCCCAGGACCTTTCGCACCATGGCCAGGTCGAAATCCTGAATGAGCCCGGTTTCCTCGGCAAAGGTGATGTATTCATAGGACGATTGCCTGCGCTCTTCCGTGTGGAAGCGGACCAGGGCCTCGTAATGGTGGATGTCCCCGGTCGTCACGTCGATGATCGGCTGGAACGCGACGTTGAAATCGGCATCGGCGACGACCCGTTTGAAGGCGTTGACGGATCTGGCCGCCGCGGACACCAGGGAGGAAATGCTGGTGGACAGGCTCTTGATGGTAAAGTCCTTTCCCCTGGCGGTGCGAAAACGGTTGATGGCGTAGATCAGGCCGTTGGCCAGGTCCCCGCCGCGGACCTCTTCCGTATCCACTTCCACGGTCGCCGATTCCACCCTCACCCCCTCGCCGGCGGGATCGACGTTGCGGGCGATCTCTTGCAACTGCGTTTCCAGGTCCGCGGTATCGAGACCGGGACTGTGGAGCAGGCCCCAGCGGTCCGTGCCGATGCGCGCCGCGGCGTCCCCGTCCACCGAATGGGCGCGCAGGCAGGCGCCGAAGGTGGTGAGAAGATCCCGGTTCGCCACGGCGTCCAGGCGGGCGCTAAAAGAGGCGTAGTCGGGCAGCAGGAGCAGGGTCATCAGGCTGTCGTCCACGCCTTTGTCCCCGGGTCGCAGATGCCGGCTCACCACCTCGGTGAACGCCGCGGCGTCATAAAGTCCGCTTTCGGCGTCGCGGGTCAGGTGACGGCCGGCGCCTTCCTCGCGCCCCGGCGCGCCCATCCGGAAGGCCAGGAAGTAGTGTCCCTCCAGGTCCTCCAGGCGGTAGCCGGTAAAGGTGAGGAGGGGGGTGGTCCCCCGCGCACCTTGCAGGCGCACACCAACATTTTCGATCCGCCCGTGCTTGCGGGCGATCCCCAGCAGGGCCTGTACCAGCGAACGGTCCCGCTCGACGATCAGTTCCGGCAAGGCAAGGCCGACAAGATCCTCCGCCGGCCGGCCGAGCAAAGGCTGCGCGGCGCCGGCGGCGAACACCACCGTCTCACTGGAATCCAACTCCAGAAGAAGGTCCGCCCAGCAAAAGGCCAGGGCGACGAAACGGTCCCGTTCGCCGCGCATGGTCACCGGGTGCCGCGGTGCCGGGGATCCTGGTTTCTCAACCCCCTTCACGTGCCCTCCAATTCTGCGTGGCGGCCGGGAACGTCCGGCGGATGCGGGCCGCCGCGTTGGCGACGCTTCTTACGGCAAGATCAGGTGTCATGATTCTGTCGCAGAGGGAGCACATGTTCAACATGGGAATTCCGACGGCGGTTTGTCCGCCCCCTGGACGCCAGCCGTCCCCGGAAGCTCAAACCCCCGACGCGGCAGGAATATGGACTTGTCAGGGGGCGGCGCGGGCGGCCTCATACCAAGGGGCGCTGATCATGACCCGACGAGCCGGCTGACCAAGGTTTTCGGCCCTAAGCGTGCGCCGTGGCGATGCGGGGCATCGCGAAGCGTGCGCGACGCCGTCCGAAAGCCTTGGTAAGCCGCCGTTGCGGTCGCGTATGCGGCCCGTCGGAGGGCGTCGA
>JACZQZ010000042.1 GCA_022545455.1 Pseudomonadota bacterium | reverse complement strand
CCACGCGCGCCCGTCGGCGCGGAAAGGACTCCGTAGCCCTCCGCGAAGGAGAACCCTCCCGATTTAGCCCACGCTCCCGTTTGACGTCACTCTAGACAGGGGTTGTAGCGATGTCTGAAATTACCCTTTCCGCCGCCGTCCGTGACAGCTTGCTGTCGCTTCAGAGCACGACCAAGCTCATCAACCGGACCCAGGGCCGGCTGGCCACGGGACTGGCGGTGGCCAGCGCCATCGACGACCCGATCAAGTTCTTCCAGGCGAAGACGCTTTCGGATCGGGCCACCGATTTCAGTGACAAGAAGGCGGGCATCGACCAGGGCATCAGCAGCCTGACGGCGGCCCTGGACGGCACCGAGGCGATCGACGCCATCGTCCGCCAGATGAAGGGTCTCGCGGTGTCGGCCAAGTCGGCGACGGCGAGCACCATCCCCGAGCTGGTCAGCCAGTTCAACGACCTGCGCAACCAGATCGCCAACCTGGCCAGGGACACCGACTTTCAGGGTCTCAACCTGATCAACGGCACCGGCGAGAAGCTGACGGTCAATTTCAGCAACGACACCTCGTCCACCCTGGTCGTGGATTCGGTGGACGTCACCGAAGGCGGCGCCGGCCTTGCCATCCGCAACGCGGTGACGGCGGCGGAGCTGAGCGGCGCCGTGTTCAACGTGTCCTACGACTTCGCCAGCGGCCTGACCGTCTCCGCCGGGGGCTCGCTCACCGTCACCTATGCCGGCCAGAGCGCGTTCACCTTCGGCTCCGCGGGCGATTACACGTTCCTCTACGGCACCAATACGGTGACCATCTACGTGGGCTCGGTGGGCGGCACAACGGCCGGCACGTTTACGACCACCCAGGTCTTTGCCGCGGGCACAACAATCACCTTCGAGCTCGCCTCCGCGGAGGCCGGCACTGGTCGAGTGAATTTCGCCGGCGTGACCGCCGGCGGCAGCCTCGTCGTCGGCGACGTGGCCGGGCAGTACGTCGTCGATTCCGCGTTCACCACCCAGATCAACAGCCTGGTGAACGACCTTCAAACGGCCCTGGACACCTTGCGCACCAAGACCAAGACGCTCGGTTCCAACGTCGCCCTGCTGCAGACCCGTCTCGAGTTCACCGAGAACTACGTGAATACCCTGGATACGGGCGCCGGCAAGCTGACCCTGGCCGACCTCAACGAGGAAGGCGCCAACCTGCTGGCCCTGCAGACCCGCCAGCAACTGGGCATCCAGGCACTGTCCTTCGCCGGCCAGGCGGAGCAGGGAATCCTCGCCCTCTTCCGGTAGGATCACGACGCCGTAATCGGGGAAAGGGGGGCTTCGCGCCCTCCATTTCGCGCCGGGGCGTTCGCCACGGACGCATCTCCGGCGTCAGCGGCCGCCTCCGCGGCGCCGGCGTAAGGGCTCAGGCTCCGAAAAGCAGGAAATTTACGCGAACGAAAGACGGCGCGGACGTCGTCGCCTCTTCCGGCGCCCTGGCCTGCGGCGCTTCGACGGTGAAGGGCGCGGGATCTTGCCGGGCGGGCGGCTGGGAAGCCGCATCCGGGGCCGGTTGTGCACCTTGCGGGCGCAAGGCGACCTGGTCGTAACACATCGAAACCACGGGGGTTGCGGCCGGCAGGTACCACCGCCGCCCGGCGGCGCCTGCGTCCACGGCACACCCGGCACCGTTGGCCACCAGGGGCACGACCGCGTTCCCGGGCTCAGCGGCGGAGACCGGCTCGATCCCGGGGGCGGGGTCCGCGACGGGGACAGGCATCGGGGACGGCGCCTGCGCCGCCGGGTCCGGTGTCCACGCCCACTCCGATTGCGGTGGAGGGGAGTCCACGTCCTCGACGATGGTGGCTACCGCCACCGCCCACTCGTCCATCGTCGCCAGGGCGGGTCCGCCGCGATCGGCCGATGCCGTTTCCAGCCCAAGGGCCTGGTCGGGCGCGACGATGGAGTCGATCCCGGCCACGGGCGTCGCGTCCGGAGCCGGCTCCATTGTCCGGACGGGGTTCGAGACCAACGTGGGGTCCGCGGCCGGAGTCGGGGCCGGGGCGGGGTCTGAAACCGGGACAGGGTCCGTAACCGGGATGGGAGCCGGCTCCGGGGCCGACGCGAGGGTCGAAACCGGGGCGGGGTTGGCGGGAACCGAGGCGGGGGCGGGCTCGGCAACAGGCGCGGGGTCCGCGGCAGGGGCAGGGTCCGCGACAGGATCGGTATCGGGGAACGGCGCGGCCGCCAATTGGATCAGCGGCGGCTCTTCTTCCTGTTCGGACCCATCGGCCGCGGCCGCCGCGTCGTCGTCCGCCGCCGTCATCGCCTCTTCGTCTTCGTCTTCGTCTTCCTCTTCGATGCCCATGACGGACCAGGCATAGTCATCGGCCGCTGGTGCATCCGTGCGGGTCTGGAGGGTCGGGGACGGAGACTCGATACCGGCGACATGCGTGGCCTCCGGAGCCGGGCCCATTGTCCTGGCGGCGTTCGAGACCAGGGTGGGGTCCGCGGCCGGAGTCGGGGCCGGGGCGGGGTCTGAAACCGGGACTGGGTCCAAAGCCGGGAGCGGGACCGGCTCCGGGGCCGACGCAAGGGTCGAGACCGAGTAGTGGGTGGCGGGAACCGAGGCGGAAGCGGGCTCGGCAACAGGGGCGAGGTCCGCGACGGGGGCGACAAATGCGGGTTCGCGGGACGGCGCGGCCGCCGTTTGCCGCGGCTGGGCCGCCTCCCGATCGGGCGAATCGGCCTCGCCGGCCGGGCCGATATCCCCCGCTGCCGCCGTAATCTGCATGGCGGTGGACCCGGAGGCGCCAGGAGCCGTGGAGGCCAGGGTATGGCCCTGCCGCGGCCATCGCAGGGCGCGAACGGTGACCGCCGGTGTGGGCGCCGTGGCCGGGACGGGGCCGTGCGACAGGGTGCTCACCCGTGCCGCTCGATCGACCTTTGCGGCCAGCTCCGCGGCCTGGCGGGATGCCGTTGGGGGCCTGTGCGCTTGGTCCGACGGGACCGGGGAATCCAGCGCGGCAACGGCCACAGGCGCGGGTGGCGGGGACGGTTCCGCCGCCGGCGCGGACAGGGCCGCCACCGATCGAGGCCGTTCCCGGGGCGCCTCGGCGACGGCGAGGGGTTCCGGTTCCTCGGCCCGGGCGACCGCCATTTGGTTGCCATGCGCCATTTTTCCGGAATACCCCAACACGGCGGCAATCCGCGCCTTGTCGTCGAGGGCGCGCAACGAGGCGATATAGTTGAGGTTGTTCTGCACCGCCGCTTCGTCGAGATCCATGCGGGCGATCGCCGCGGCCCGGTCCATGCGGCCGGCAAAGCCGTAGGCCAATGCCAGGATCTGGCGGTGGGATGCATGCCCCTCGGGGCCTTCGGCAAATTCCCCCAAACTCGCGATCGCATCGGCGTAATTGCCGCTGAGCACCAGCGAGAGCCCGAGATTGTTACGCAGCGAGGCGTTGTCGGGGGTGATCTTCAACCCTTCGCGATAGCGGGCCTGGGCCGTCAGGTGTGCACCCATAAGATCAAGAGCAACTCCCATGCCATTGAAAAGCCTTGGGTCATCGGGAGTCAGTCTCAGCGCCGCCCGGTACTGCTTCAACGCCGCTTTTGGCCGGCCCAGGGCCACTAGGTTGTTCCCATGGCCGCGCAGGATATCCGGGTTCTTAGGTGCCCGCGCGTTGGCGTGCCGGAAGGCTTGTTCCGCTTCGACGTTGGCGCCGAGCCGACGCAGGCTTTCCCCGAGTCCGAACAGAGCCACCGGGTCATCGGGATTTTGCCGTTGGGCCATGCGATAGATGGTGACCGCGGTCCGGTAGTCGCCGGCATCGGCCAGTTTGTCCGCCATGTACAGGGCAAGGCCGGCGGGATAGCGGCCGCCAGCGGCGTCGGCGGACGAACTTTCCCCGAACGCAAGGCCGGTTGCGGTGGTGGAGGGTCCGCTTACGTTGGCGCTGCCGCCACATCCGGCAAGCGCGAGGGCGATCCCGAGGCCGCCGAGACCCAGCAGGGAGTGCTTGAAAAAGGCAGGCATCCTGACACGTTCCTCCACGTGCGGTCGCTCAAATCCCGAAATCCGCCTCGGGCATGCTTGGAATTTTGAATCCCAGAGGCGGAACCGAACGTTTTACAGTCACCCTTCCGTGCATTACTTTTGACGCCTGCCTTAAACATTATTTTTTTTACCTATTACATGTAATATACATGGTTTGCAATATTTTTTATTTATGTGTTATTTATATAAAATTTGGGGAAATTTTACCAGGAGTCGGCGGCCGCCTGGCGCCCCCGGTGTTCGGCGGTGGCGGCGAGGCCGGGAAGTGCGATCACGGGAGTAATACCAAGGAGCGCGCCGGCACGCCGCGCCGCCTCCGGCGCAGCCGCGTGCGTACAAAGGACCGAATCATCGGGCGTCGATTCGCACCCCGTCACCCGAGGCATGGCGTGTTGCAGGGGGCCGCCGCCGGGGCGGGGATCGGCGAAAACCGGGTGGCGCTGCGAAATCGTGCTTCGCGGGGCGATCCTATCGACGGTCCCTGGCGCCAGGCCGAATCCGTGGCTCAGCGGCGCCTGAAGCGGCGGACAGGGGTTTGGGGGGTGCGAGTCGGTGTCCCAAATGTGGACAGAACTGTGGGTAACATGTGCACAGATACACTAAATGCTGTATTTTTTTTTGCGATCGCCACAAAATCTTGTTGCAATTCGTTTTGAAAGGGGTAAAAAAAGGGCCGGGCGTTGTGCCCGGCAGATTGGGTCTTCGGACCCTCGTGAAACCTCCCAGTTAAACTTACCGGGCCTTCGGGCCCGGTTTTTTATGATAACCGGCCATGTTCCCCGCCTCAAGCATTTCCTTGGACCACCGTGGCGGTGGAGCGGAGGCGCCCACGGCGTGCCGCGAATCGGGGCCAAACGGGGTGGACCGCCGCTTTCGGCGACGGTTTTACAAATTCAAAAGCCGGGTGGTGGGGGTGCCCCCATGCCCGAGCGCGTCGACGCCAAGGGCGCAGCCCGTTCCCACCCCGGTTTCCGGGGCATCGGGGAACGGGCATCCGGGCAGGGGTCACGTTTGGCGGGTGGTGACCTGGCCGCAGCGCCGGCATTCTATCTTCTCGACGTTGCCGGCGCCGCCGAATCCGAAGGTCCCGCTGATGACGTGATAGTCGTGAAATCCCAGCAGGCACAACAGCTGACCAAGGATCTTGTGAAGACTATCGCTGCTCACGGCTTCTCCGCACTTCGCAAACGCCACGCCCGCGTTCCCGGCCGGCGTGGATCGATCGCCGACCGGCGGGCGCATGCCCAACGGTGCGCAATAAGGAAGGACAGGCCCGTCACTGGCGGCAACGGTAGCACGAGTGCCCGTTGCACGCCATCCGTGGACGGTTCGCCGCTTTTGAACCATTGCTTCCGCGCCCCCAGCACCGATATTCAATACTGAAGGAGCCGGCCGGTTCCGCCCTCCGGCCGGCGCGGATGACCCACGATGACACTCGGCGAAACCCTGCTTCACGCCCTGAAGGACCACGGTGCCCGGGAGGTGTTCGGCATTCCCGGCGATTTCGCCCTGCCCTTTTTCAAGGTCATGGAGGAATCAGGCATCCTCCCCCTTTACACGATCAGCCACGAGCCCGGCGTCGGGTTCGCTGCGGACGCCGCGGCGCGCTTCAACAGCGCCCTCGGGGTCGCCGCCATCACTTACGGCGCCGGCGCCTTCAACATGGTCAACGCGGTGACCGGGGCCTATGCCGAGAAAAGCCCGCTGGTGGTGATTTCGGCCGCCCCCGGCGCGGCGGAGGCGCGCCGCGGTCTTCTCCTCCATCACCAGGGCAAGACACTGGACTCCCAGTTCCGCGTCTACACCGAGGTCACCTGCGACCAGGCGGTGCTCGACGATCCGGCCCGGGCGCCCGCCGATATCGCCCGGGTATTGCGCAGTTGCCGCGAATGGTCGCGGCCCGTCTACATCGAGTTGCCCCGGGACATGGTGGCCGCCGAGTGCGGTCCCGTCACCACCGCGCCCCCGTCGCCGGTGGACGAAGAGGCGGTGGCCGCCTGCGCCGAGGAGATCCTCGACCGCCTCGGCCGGGCGCGGACGCCGGTGGTCATGGCCGGCGTCGAGCTGCGCCGGTACCGCCTGGAAGCCAAGGTGGCGCAGCTTGCGCGCCGCCTTGGCCTGCCGGTGGCGACCAGCTTCATGGGACGTGGCCTTCTCACCGCCCACGAGGCGCCGTTGATCGGCACCTACATGGGTGTGGCCGGCGACCCCGAGGTGACGGAGATGGTAGAGAACTCGGACGCCCTGCTGCTGCTCGGCGTCATCCTGTCCGATACCAACTTCGGCGTCTCGGCGCGCCACATCGACATGCGCCGTGTCATCGCCGCCGCCGACCGGGAGGTGCGCCTGGGCTTCCATATCTATCCCAATGTGCCCCTGGCCGAGCTCATCGACGCCCTGCTGGCCCGCGTCGAGGAGCGCCGGGATTCCCTGCCCCGGCCGTGCACCCCGGCGCCGCGCGGCCTTCGGGCCGACGAGGCGCCGATCCTGCCCATCGACGTGGCGACCGCCGTCAACGACATGTTCGACGCCCACGGCACCATGCCCATCGCGTCGGATGTGGGCGACTGCCTGTTCACGGCCATGGACATCGTCCAAACCCCGATGGTGGCGCCCGGCTATTACGCGACCATGGGCTTCGGCATCCCGGCCGGACTCGGCATCCAGGCGACCACCGGAGAACGGCCGCTGATCCTGGTCGGCGACGGCGCCTTCCAGATGACCGGTTGGGAGCTGGGCAACTGCCGGCGCTACGCCTGGGACCCGGTGGTGATCGTGTTCAACAACGCGAGCTGGGAGATGCTGCGCACCTTCCAGCCGGAAACCCGGTACAACGACCTGGACGAATGGAACTTCGCGGCCATCGCCGAGGCCCTGGGCGGCCATGGCCGGCGGGTCCTGACCCGCCGGGAATTAAGGGATGCGCTGGCGGCGGCGGTCGCCGGGCGCGGCCAATTCCAGCTCATCGAGGTGATGCTGGCCCGCGGCGCCATTTCGCCCGTGTTGGAGCGTTACGCCTCGGCCATTCGGCGGCCCAACGAGCCGGCCCGGAAAATCGGGGCGGACGCGTGATCCGTCCGGCTGGTGTCCCGTCCCAGAGATTCGTACGCTATACGATCGTTTTTCCCGTTTCCTCGGCAGGAGGGGGACGCGCCGGCGATGCGGGGCCATCCACCCTCCGCAGCGGCGGCGCCGCTGCTGCGGAGGACGGGTCGTCAAGCGGCGCTGACGTCCGCCAAAAGGCGAGAAAAGACGATCACACGTACCATCTTGTTGTGATAGGGGAGACTAGACGGGGCCGGCCGCTGTCTGTCAAATCTGGTTAGTTTGAAGGGTTTCATTCGGGGGAATCGGGCCGCTGTCTGTCAAAAATGGTTAGTTTGAAGGGCCCCGTTCGGCGGAATCGGGCCGCAGCTTTCGCCGCGAAACGGCGCCACGGCGGGATTCCCGGGCGCCCTTATACCAAGGGGCGCTGATCATGGCTCATAGAGATCGCGTAGGCGGCTCGTCGGGCAGGAGGAAAGTTGCCGGCGATGCGGTGCATGGTCAAAACTTTTCGACGCCCTCCGACGGGCCGCATACGCGACCGCAACGGCGGCTTACCAAGGCTTTCGGACGGCGTCGCGCACGCTTTACGATGCCCCCGCATCGCCACGGCGCACGCTTAGGGCCGAAAACCTTGGTAAGCCGGCTCGTCGGGTCATGATCAGCGCTCCTTGGTATAAGGCGCCTCCGCCTCCCGCCCTCGCCCCTGGGTGGGCGCCGACGCGCCGCGGGAGCGATCCATGGCGTCGACGACCGCCAGGTAAAGGCGCCTGAGCATGATGGGCCTGGGCAGAACGGCAGAGGCCCCGGCGTCGCACAGGGCGCGCACCTCCACCACATCGATGGCTCCGGTGACGGTGATGAGCGGCACCAGGGGGTCCACGCCGGCGATTCCGGCGCGTACGCGGATCACCAGTTCGAGGCCGCCCACGCGCCCTGATTCCAAGTCGCATATGATCAGATCGGGAGAAAATTCGCCGAGCAGCCGGAGCCCTTCTTTTCCAGTCGCCGCCTCGCGGATGTTGCCGATGGTCAGGGCGTACAGGTGCCGCCTGAGGACGTCGCGCATATGCCCGCTGCCGTCCACGACCAGGACCTTCAGCCGTTGGAAATCCTTCCGAGCCACGTCCCGGCCCCCCTCTGGATGAACACGACCTCCGTCTTCGCAAAGGGATTGGACAGCAAAGTCCGTGCCATACCGGGAGGTCCGCCCTCCCCGGCCCTTTCGGGTCCGGGCGGTGGGCCCGTTTGCCCATTATGCTTCGCACCGTGCAAGGCGTTACTGGCAATTTGCCGCACCGTGCACGGGTGGCTTGCGGGGGGTAGGGAGTCCTGGGGTACCAGGTTCCGCCCTGGGGAACGGAACCGGCCCGGCCGAGCACATAGGCGGCGGCGGGCACCAGGACCGCCCCGAGAAGCACCGGCAAAATCCAGCTTCCGGCCACGACCAGGGTCACAAATGCGAAACTCGCGGCCATCATGACGGCGGCCGCGACCTTGGCCCGGCGCGGGATGACCCGGTGCTGGTGCCAGGCGCGGATGGAGAAACCGAACCTGGGGTGGTTCCACAGCCACAGCCGGAACCGCTCGGAACTCTTGGAAAAGGCCCAGGTGGCGATGATCAGGAATACGGTGGTCGGCATGCCCGGCGCCACCGCGCCCACCAACCCGAGGCCCACGTTGAGCCAGGCGAACGCCAACAGGAACCCCGCGCCCAGCGGTGGCGCATCGTGTCCCGCCTGTCGCCGCCCTTACCGGTGACCGCCATCCCGACGCCCTTTCCCGCGGGTGGGCCGCCGCACCATGTTTGTCGGTAACCGCCTTTCCGCACCCTATCCTTTGGTGTGGTAATCTTTCCATCCGTGCGCGGCATTGCAAGCACCCGTCCGGCCGGGTGCCCCATGGCCGAAGCACGTCCTGTAAACCGCCGGGAGGACGGAGACATGGTGCCGAGCGGCCCTTTGCCCGACGGGGCTTCCATCGACGGCGACGGCGTGTGGGTGCAGATCCTGAAAAGGCCCCGGGGAAAGCGGGCCGCCCTGTTCCTGGACCGCGACGGCGTCCTCGTCGACGAGGTCCGCTTCCTGCAGAGGGTCGAGGACGCCCGCCTGATTCCCGGGGCGGCGCGTGTCGTCGCCGCGGCCAACGCCTGCGGCGTGCCCGTGGTCGTGGTCACCAACCAGGCCGGGATCGCCTACGGTCATTACGGCTGGGACGCCTTCATCCGGGTTCAGGAGAAGATTCTCGCCGACCTGACGGCGGACGGCGCTTTCGTCGACGGTGTCTTCGCCTGCCCCCACCACGCCGAGGGCAGGCCGCCCTACGACCACCCCGACCACCCGGCGCGCAAGCCCAATCCGGGTATGCTGCTGCGCGCCGCCGAGATGCTGACCCTCGATCTCGCCGCCTCGTGGATGGTGGGGGACCGGGCCGACGACTTGGAGGCGGCGCGCAACGCCGGCCTCGCCGGAGGCGTGCACGTCCTCACCGGGTACGGCGCCCGCGCCGGAGAGCGCGCCGCGGCGATGGCGCTCTCCGGGGACGGATTCCGGGCGTTGGCCGCGTCTTCCATCGCCGATGCCCCGAGGCTGGTGCCGCTGCTCAAGGGACGAACGGACTGAGGGATTCGGCGGCGCCGGCGGCCCCGATCCGGCACCCGCGCCGCGGGAACAGGACACAGAAAGGGAAAGTCAAAGGGAAAGGCACCGCCGGGTGCCCGTTCCCCCGGGGTTCACCTGAGGCGCCGCAAACGAAGTGTCAGCGATTGCCGTAGTGGATGTAGTCCGTCCACGTACGCTCCACCCGCCTGAGGGTCCCGCAGACCGTTTCGATGTCGTCGCCGCTCACCTCGTGCCGGGCGAGGGCCAACGCATTGTTTTCCGCGAGTTTGCGGACGCTGTGCACGACCCCCATGGCCTTCTCCGTCAGGCGGATGCGCACGGAGCGGCGGTCGTGGGTCGAGCGCTCCTGTTCTACATACCCCATTTCGACCAGCTTCTTGATGTTGTAGGAGACGTTCGAGCCCTGGTAGTAACCGCGCTCCACCAGGTCGCGGATGACGATCTCCTCCTCTCCGATATTGGCGAGAAGCAGAGCCTGAACCGCGTTGATGTCCTTGATGGACATCCGGTTGAGTTCGGCCCTGAGCACATCGAGAAAACGCCGGTGCAGGCGTTCAATGAGACGCGTTAACTCCAAATACTCTTTTTTCACACCAAGTGCCCCCTTAAGTCAGAGACTTTATAGGCGGTTTGCCTGAAATCGGCAAGCGACAGCAAACGGTTACCGCGGGCCGGCGGACAGGGGGAAATCCCGGGCCGGGAATTTCGCTGGCGCGGCGCCCGTCGGCCGTGTCAGATTACGCCACTGGAGGAGCATTGAGGACGGTTTTGCGAACGCGCCCCCGGCCGGGTAGGGGTAACCCGCGGACCATGCGGATGCGGCCCGCGTTGCGCGCCCTGGCCATGGCCGCCGGGGTGGGCTTGGCCGCACTGGCCCAGGCGTGCGCCGGCCAGGTACTGACGGCGGAACAGATCAAAGAGGAAAACCGCACCAGCCGCGTGGCGCAGATCATGCGCATGGCGAACACGACGCGCCGGGGCGGAGACCTGAGGTCGGCCGTGGTCCTCTACCACCGCGCCATCAAACTGGCGCCCGAGTCGGCGCGTCCCCTCGCCGCCCTCGGCGAAACCACCCTTGCCCTGGGCGCCTACGGCCAGGCGGCGACGGCCTTCCGCAAGGCGGTCAACCTCGATCCCGCCAACGGAGAAATCCGCCGGGGCTTCGGCACCGCCCTGCTCGCGCTCGACCGCCCGCACCCGGCGGCCGAGCAGTACAAGGCCGCCATCGCCCTGGACCCAACCGATCACAGGGCCCACAACGGTCTCGGCATCGCGCGCGATCTATTGGGCGAGCACCAGGCCGCCCAGCAACACTACAAGACGGCGATGAAGTCTGCCCCGAGCACGCTCAAGCTGCGCAACAACCTGGCGCTGTCCCTGGCCCTTGCCGGCGACTTCGACGAGGCGGCCCGGATCCTGCGCGAAATCACCGCCGACCCCCTGGCTACGGTCCGCAACAGGCAGAACCTGGCGCTCGTGTACGGTCTCGCCGGGCAACCGGCCAAGGCCGCCAAGATCGCCCGCATGGATCTGGACGAGGCCGAGGTCAGGAACAACCTGGCCTATTACGAAACCCTGCGCGCACTGAGCGGCCACGCCAAGGCCGCCGCCGTCCTCCGCGGACAGGGCAAGGGCGTCCCCGCGCCCGCCAGTACCGGTAATCCGTAATACCGCTGCCAGGACGATACCCGGGCGCCGCGAACGCCATAATACCAAGGCCTTCCCCCATCGGGCGCGCAAAAAAAACGCCGGGGGACGGCGATAACCGTCCCCCGGCGCCGCCAGGCCGCCGGACCCCAATCCACGACCTGGCACCCCAAAGGCGGAACCGCTCCTACAAGTTACTCAGCCCGTCGATGGCACGGAGTATGGCCGGACCGAGCAGCACGATAAACAGCGTCGGCATGATGAAAACAATGAGCGGCACGGTGAGGAGGGCGGGTAGTTTTGTCGCCTTCTCCTCGGCCTTGAGCATACGTTCGTTGCGGTACTCGGCCGCCAGAACGCGCAGCGCCTGGGACAGCGGCGTCCCGTATTTCTCGGTCTGCATCAGGGTGTTCACGACCCCACGGATGGAGGGCAACTGCACCCGTTTGATCAGGTTTTTGAGCGCCTGCTTCCGGTCGGGCAAGAATCCGAGCTCGACCGCGGTCAGGCCGAACTCGTCGGCCACCTCCGGGCAGGAGCGTTCCATCTCGCGGGATACGCGGGTGAGCGCGGCATCGAGCGCCAGGCCCGCCTCGGCGCAGATGACCAGCAGGTCCAGTGTGTCGGGCAGCCCCTTCTGGATGAGCTTGCGCCGCTTCTGGATGGCGTTTCTCACGAACACCTCGGGCACATAGGCACCGATGACAACGAACACCATCGCCAACAGCAGCCGGAAAAGGGGCGGGACATCGATTATGCCGATCCCGTAGATGGCGAACGCCGCGGCCGCGCCGAAGGCGAACGGCAGGCAGATTTTCATGAACAGGTAAGCCACCAGCGCGTCCTTGGAGCGCCAACCGGCCTCGGCCAGGCGGTCGATGACCTTGGTCGCCTGCTGGGTGCGCATCAGGTTGAAGCGCTGGATAACACGGCGCATCAAGCCCATGGCGGCCACCGTCCGGCGCTCGGAGCGCCGGGGCGCGATCATCCCGGCCTTCAGGTTTTCCCGGTGTTGGCGCAGGGCCTTGGCCCTGCTACTCAGGGGATCGCGCGCCGTCAGCGCGTTCCACGCCGCATACACCGTGGCGAAGGCGACGCCGCTGGCGACGACGGCAATGAGGTTCTCGGGCGACAGATCGGCGGGGAGATAATCGGAAATATTCATATCTCGAACTTCACCATTTTTGCCATCACGGCGATGCCCAGCAACATGGTGACCAAACCGGCGCCAAGCATCATCCGCCCGCGCGGATCGGTGAACAGCTCGGTCTCGTAGCCCGGATTGAGCATGAAGATGATCCCGAACATGATGAACGGCAGCGACCCTAAGATGTAGGCACTGGCCCGCGCTTCCGAGCTCATGGCCTTGACCTTGAGGCTCATCTGCCGGCGCCGGCGCAGGATTTCGGACAGATTGGCCAGGGTTTCGCCCAGGTTGCCGCCGGTTTCGCGCTGCACCGACATGCTGATGATGAAGAACTTGAACTCCTGGATATCCAAACGCACCGATACGTCCCACAGGGCATCCTCCAGGGGCATGCCGAACTTGATGTTATCGGAGACGAGGCGGAACTCGTGGCCCACCGGGTCGGCCATCTCGGCGCCCACGGCGTTGATCGATTCGGCCACGGGCAGACCCGACTTGAGGCCGCGCACGATGAGGTCGATGGCGTCGGGAAAGATGGCGCTAAACCTTTTCACGCGGTTGCCGGCCAGCCGACCGATCCCGAAATGGGGCACGCCGATACCGATGGTGATGGCGATCACCGCGGTCAGAAACAGCGGCAGGCCGACAACCACGAACGCGACGAGGGCCACGGCCAGCGTCATAATCACGTTGACGAACACATAGGTTCCGATGGGGATGTTGCGGCCGGTTCGTGCCAGGCGGGCTCTCAACAGCGATTGACGGGGCAGGAAGCGTTTGGCGATGCGGTCCAGCACCGGCATACGGCTGGCCTGCTCCTCCCGCCGGACGCTGTTGACCGCCCCCGTTGCGCCACTGCCGCCCGGCGCCCCGCCGGCGAAACGCCGACTGACGGCATCGAGGCGCCGTCGGATATGGCGCCGGGGCCCCAGCACACTTCCCCTGAGGGCCAGCCCGAGGCAGCCGAGCGTCGCCAACACACCGAAGAAGACGATCATAATTCCGGTACTCATGATTCAGACTCCCTCGCTCAACCCATGGCTTCCATCAGCGCGCGATCAAGACCGAAGTACTGGGAGCGCGGCAGGAAATGGGGCCTCAGGCCCGTCGAGTTGAAGGCGCCGTGCAGGGTACCGTCGGCGTCCTCGCCTTCGAATTCGAAGGTGAACAAGTCCTGGGTCGTGACCACTTCGCCTTCCATGCCCACCACCTCGGTGATCTGGGTGATGCGACGGATGCCGTCGCGCATGCGCGAAATTTGAACGATCAGGTTGACGGCGGCGGCGATCTGGGAGCGCACGGCCTCGTTGGGCAGTTTCACGCCGGCCATGGCGACCATGTTTTCCAGCCGGGTCAGGGCCTCGCGCGGCCGGTTGGCATGGATGGTGCACATGGAGCCGTCGTGGCCCGTGTTCATGGCCTGCAGCATATCCAGGGCCTCGCCGGCGCGGATCTCGCCCAGGATGATGCGGTCGGGGCGCATGCGCAGGGCGTTCTTGACCAGGTCCCGCTGGGTGATCTCGCCAGACCCCTCCAGGTTGGCGGGGCGCGTTTCCAGGCGGACCACGTGGGGCTGCTGGAGCTGCAGTTCGGCGGCGTCCTCGATGGTGACGATCCTCTCGCCTTCGTCGATCATGCGCGACAAGGCGTTGAGCAGCGTCGTCTTGCCCGAGCCCGTACCGCCGGAAATCAGGATGTTGAGGCGCGTCCGCGCGGCGATTTTCAGCACCATGGCCATCTGCGGCGACAGGTTCCTCTGGCGCTCCATGATCTCCAGGGTGATCTTCTGCTTGGCGAATTTCCGGATCGAGATGGTCGGGCCGTCCAGGGCCAGCGGCGGAATGATGATGTTGACGCGCGACCCGTCTTCAAGCCGGGCGTCCACCAATGGCGTCGACTCGTCCACCCGCCGGCCGATCCGCGTCACGATGCGGGTGGCGATGTTCATGACATGGGCGTTGTCGCGGAAGGTGACGTCGGACAGTTGCAGCTTGCCGGCGCACTCCACGTAGACCTGCTTGGGGCCGTTGACCATGATGTCGGTGATCTCTTCCCGGGCGAGAAGCGGCTCGAGCGGGCCCAGGCCGAGCATGTCGTTCAACAGCATGGTGACCAGGTCCCGCTGCTCGAGCAGGTTGAGGTGAATCTTCTCCTCGCCCAGGATCTCGGCGATGACATCACCGAGCCGGCCGACCAGCTCGCTGCGCGGCAACTCGGAAGCCTTGGCGACGTCGATGCGATCCATGAGCATCGGCTGGATGCGTTCCTTGGCGGCCTCGATGCTGTCGCGGCTGGCGGCAATGGTGTTGCCGTCGGAGTCCGGCACCGGATCGGGCGCCACCTCGAAGTGGGAAACCGTGCGTTTCGCCTCAAGCAGGAATTCGTTGATCAGTGCGGTGACCACGTCCCGCTGTTCGTGCTCCTGCAGGAGGAATTCATCGTTGGTGACCTGGTCCACCATCTCGCCGATCATTTCGGCCAGATCGGCGCGCGGCATCTCCAACAACTTTTGCGGATCGACCTTCTTGGCGATCAGCTCCTGCGCCCGATCCATGACCGTCTCCATGACGTCATCACGGGACGATCCCGCCCCCGGCGCCGGAGCGTCCGGCGACGGCACACCTGGCGGCGTCCCGTCCGTCGGGCGCGGGACATCGGGCGGCGCTTGCCGCGAGGACGCCGCCTTGGGCTCCGCCTCCGGCTGCACCTCGTCCGAAGGCAGAGGCGACGCCGGCGGATTTCCGGCCTCGCGGCGGGCCGTGCGCTCGGCGCTCAGGGAGACGACGCCCGTGCTCTGGCGGCGACCGAACATTACGCACTCTGTTTCAGAAAGCGCTGCCAGAAGGGAGCCTTTGTGGGTTCATCCTCGACTGCGGAAAGATCGCTGCTGAGCTTGCGCAGCGCCGTCACCAGCCGGCTGCGCTTGGCGACCTCCACCAGCGGCTTGCCGACGCCCGCGCTGATCGCCGCCACTCCGGGTTCCTGCGGAATCACGTGGTCTATTTTCAGCCCGGCGCCGCGCTCGAAATCCTCCTTCGACAGCTCGCCCTTCTTAGCCGCGCCGAATCGATTGATGACGACCTTGACGGCGGCCGCCGGCGTCACCCTCTTGGTGAAGGCGACCAGCCTAAGGGTGTCGCGCATCCCGGCGAGCGAGGCGTCGGACACCACCGCCACGGCCGACGCCGCCGACAGAATATAGGCGTTGGCCGTGACCACGGCGCGCGGGAAGTCCACGATGACGCAATCGAAGTCGCAGCGCAGCTTCTCGAGCAGCAGTTCGATCGCCGCCGGATCGAAATTGAAATCGTTCTCCAGGGCTTCCTCGGCGCCCAGGATGAACAGGTTGTCGCTCTCGCGCACCAGGGCGCGCTCGATAAACAGGCCGTCGATGCGGTTGGGGTTTTCCAGGGCTTCGCGGAATCCGCGCCCCGGTTCCAGATCGAGCGACAGCGCCACGGTGCCGAAATAGAGATCCAGATCGACGATGGCCACCCGTAGTTTCTGCTCGTGGGCCAACAACCAGGCGGTGTTGACGGCAATCGTGCTGGCGCCGACGCCGCCGCGGGCGCCGATCACGGCGATCAGCCGGCCGGCCCTGGTCTCCTCGGGCTCCGCCGCGGCGGGCTCCTCGGCCGCCTTGACGACGAGCGCGTTCAAGGCTTCCGTCGTCACCGGCTTGAGCAGGTAGTCCTGGACGCCGAGGGCGACAAGGTCGCGGAACAGGTTGACGTCGTTGATATTCCCCAGTGCGATTACGCGCGTGCCCGCGTCGCAGACCTCCGCCAGCGAGCCGATGTCGTTAAGGGGATCGTTGGAATTGGAGATATCGACCACCAGCACGTGGGGCGTGGAAACGCCGGCAAGGGCTTCAATGGCCTCTTGCACCCCACCCTCCAGCACCTCGCCCTCGGACCAGCCCTGTTCCTCGGCGACGCGGACAAGGGCGGCGCGCGTGGCGTCGTCAAGGACAAAGGCCATGAACGGGAGGCGCTCGCCCATTTGTACGGATGATTTAAGTGCTTGCTCTGCCATGATTAATCCAGCGGTGCCGCTGCTCCTGAATCTCCGCCATCCGTTGGTTCGGCCGAGGCGGTGCTCGCCTCGTCGCCCTTGAGGGGTGTGGTTTCGCCCTTGCGATAACGCTCGATGGAGCGGGCGGCGAACTCGCCGTCCAAGAGGCCGGGATGGCGTCCGGCCACGATGTCTCCGGGATCGGCCACCATGAGTCCGAAGTTGACGGCGGTAGCGCAGCCAAAGTTGCTGGAAGTGGCGTTGTCGTAGCTGATTCCCGGCCGCCCGGTCCAATCGGGACATCCGGGCAGGGTGACCACGTAGCGCCGCACGATCACTTTCACGGCCTCCCCGACCGGCGCGTCGATGCCGAATTCGATGCGAAGCGGCAGGACGCGCAGCCTGCGAAGCTCCAGGAACGCCATCACCGCCTGGCGGCGGCGTTCGCCAAGCCGCGCCGCCGCCTGCTTCGGCGCGCCCCTGCGGCCCCGTCCCGCCACCACGTAGAACCTGTCCCCGTAGCCGGCTTCGAGGCGGGCCAGGAAGGAGTCGAGGCGCTGGCGCTGGCCGTTGGTCAGCCGCGCCTCGCCGGCGGCAAAGGCGACGTCGTGGCCGTACTGGACCAGGTCGGCCCGCGGGGCGCGCGCCTCGGGCACGTTGGAAAAGTCCTCAAGGGGCAGCTTATCGGGGTTGGCGGCATAGTACGCGCCGGTGCCCAATACGACCGCGGTGGCGGTCTCGGCGCAGCCCGAAACCATCAACGCCCCGCCCACCATGGAGATGATGAGGAACTTCCGGATCATCCGGGATTCGCAAATCATGGCACTCTCCCGTTAATTCAGTTGAAACCCGACGGGCCCGATCAGCGCCTTGCCGCTGCGGTCCATGGTCCGGGGCTTGCCGGCAACGGGATTGCGCCTGTGGGTGCCCCCGGTGATGAGACGCTCCACGTCATGGGGCGGCACGAAGCCGTCGGTCGGCGCCGCCAGGCGCATTCGGGACGCCGGACGGACGATGTAGGGGGTGACGATGATCACCAGTTCGCTCTCGTCCCGCTGGAAGCGGTCGGAGCGGAACAGGGCCCCGAGCACCGGAATATCGCCGAGGGCGGGGAACTTGCGGATATCGTGGGTGACGTTGTTCTGCAGCAGGCCGGCGATGGCGAAGCTCTGTCCGCTGCCCAATTCCACCGTGGTCTCGGCGCGCCGGGTGGTCAACGAGGGCACGACAAAGTTGTTCAGCGTGACCGAGTTTTTGCTCGACAGCTGGCTGACCTCGGGGCGCACGTGCAGGTTGATCCTGGTTTCCCCGATGACGGTCGGCGTGAAGGCCAGGGAGACGCCGAATTTCTTGAACTCGATGGTCACCCGGCCGTTGGAGTCGGGCACCAGGATGGGGAACTCGCCGCCGGCCAGGAAGCTGGCGGTTTCGCCGGTGAGCGCGGTGAGATTGGGCTCGGCCAGGATGGTCACCAGTCCTTCCTCCTCGAGGGCGTCGATGACGGCGTTGAAGTCCCAACCCTCGGCGTTGAAGGCGGCGCTGGCGCCCTGTGTCAGGCTGCCCAGGCTGTTGACGACGCTGACGGCGCTGGCGAAGGGATTGGTCGTCGCCAGGCCGAGGGACAATCCGCCCAGGGTGCCGAGGATTTGCCAGTTGAAGCCGAGCTGCTTGTCCACGCCGCGGGCGACCTCGGCGATGCGGACGCGCAGGTTGACCTGGTTGGGCGCGTCGACGCCCAGCCGGTTGATGACCGCTTCGCTGTCGCCGGCGATGCGCACGGCCAGGCGGCGCACGTCTTCGGCGATCAAGGCCGACCTGACGACGCCTTCGATAACCAGGGTGTCATCGATGCTGGTGACCTCCACGTCGCTCCGCGGGTCCAGCTTGCGGATGGCGTCGCGCAGGCGGCTCAGGTTGAGGTTTACCCTGATGGCGACGCTGGCCAGAATGTTCTCGCTCTCGTCCACCGCGTAGAGAGTGGTCTCGCCGGCCTTCTTGCCCAACAGATAGACCAAGCTGGGGGACTTGACCTGGATGTCGGCGATCTCGGGGTCGGCGATGAAGACCGTGCTGGCCGGGCGGTCCAGGCGCACCAGGCGTCCCTTGTTGACCTCCAGTTGCAAGAAGGTGCCGGAGCCGGTCACGAATTCGACGGCGCCCGCCGGGCCAAGCGGCATCGCCATGCCCGCCGTCAGGCCCAGGCCAAGGACACAGGCCAGCGCCAGCCGGACCAGGCGGACGCGGAGCCATGCAAGAGGTGCGTTCATGGTCTTTCCCCTAGAACTTGACCGTATCGGCCTTTTCGCCGTGCAGTACGTTGACGGTTTTCTTTCGGCTCCTGCTGCCTTTTCTCGCAATCCCGTCCGGGTCGCCGAGCATGTAATAGACGTCGTAGTCGGTGGTGTAGCTGCGCGTATTCGTCGTCTCCCCGGGATCGGCGCCGATGTCCCGGGCCAGCCGGGCGAAGCGGTCCTGCTCACGCGCCAGGCTGTGGAGGCTGAGCGATATCGACCCCATCTCGAGCGCGATGGCGACCATTTCGGCCTGCTTGGTGGTGACCTCCAGGGTCGCGGTCTTGGCGACGTTGACTTCGCCCTTCTCGTTTTCGATGTTCTGGTCGACCGCCAGGACTCTCACGTCGGTGAGCAGGGTCTCGCTGAAATAGCGGGTTTCGTTATTGCTGGTTTCCTCGTCCTTGACGTTCACGCGGATGGTGAGGATGAGGTCCACCCAGTCGCCCGGGAAGACGAATCCGGCAATGCCCGAAGTGGCGTTCACGGGAACGGACACGCCACGCATCCCGGGGTTGAGCACGGCGGCCAGGAACCCGCGGTCGCCGGGATGGACCACCCGCGAATCCGTGATCGGCTGACCGGCGGAGATAAGGAGGCGGACCACGGCGCCGTCCAGCTCCTTCATGTCCCGCTTGCCCTGGATCCAATACTCTTCGACCAGGCCGTCCTCGGGCCACGCCTGCCATTTCATGTTGGCGGCCTTGACGAAGGTCCCGGCCGGCAGGTCCTCCTTGGCGACGAGGACGAGGGTCGCCGGAGCCGCGGGCGCCTCCTCGGGAATCGAGGCCATGAACGCGGCGCGTTCGGTGGCGATCCAGTTGCGGGCGTAGAAGGCCGTGAGCCCGGCGGCCACCAGAGCGAACACGAGCAAGAGTATGCTGCGCAGGGTCATTGTACCGTACTCCTCTTCGCCGGCCTCAGCGGATCAGCAACAGGCCGCCGACGAAAAATCCGCCGGCCGCGATGGCGACCCCGTAAGGCAGGGCCTCTTTGAGCAGCATGTTCTTTGTCTCCCGCCGGCCTATGCCCGCGAGCCCAACGGCGAAGCCGAAGCGCGCCGACGAAATCATAAGCAGCGCCAACAGGCCGCCGGCGAGGGTGGTTATCACCAGGAATTCGGCCATCGCGGTGGGGCCGGCCCACATCGCGGTGACCGTCATCAGCTTGACGTCGCCGCCGCCCACGGCGCGGAACGCATAGAGCGCCAACAGGACGGCCAGGGCGATCGCGGCCACGACCAAGCCGCCCACCCAGTCGACGGGCTGCGCGCTGGCCATAACGTGAACGGGATAGAGGGCGCCGATGAACAGACTCAACCGGTTGGGAATCCGATACTCTCGCACGTCGAAGTATGCCGCCAGGGCCAAAAGGCCCAGGAACACCGTGATGATAACGTTATCGACTGACAAGAATTGTAGCATCGGGGCCTCGGGGTATTGGGGTTGGGGCTACGGTGTCGTCTTGGTGCCTATTTGCTCCCGTTATCAGGTTCCGTTACTCCCCCTCCGGGCCCGGGAGGCAGTCTTTTGACCGCCTCCCGGAGAAAATTAGCCCGAAGGTTGGACA
>JACZQZ010000041.1 GCA_022545455.1 Pseudomonadota bacterium | reverse complement strand
GGGCGAGCTGGTGCAGGTCGAGGCCGAACTCGGCGAAAAACGCCGCGCCCTTGCGGGTCACCCGAAAATCCGACCCCTCCGCGACCAGCAGCCGCCGTTTGACCAAGGCGCGGGTCACCGCAACCCCGAGCTTGCCGGCCAGGTGGCCCTAGCCAGCGTGACGCTCTCTGGGGTACAAACGCCCAGGCTCGAAATCTGGGCCGGGACCGACGCTCCCAAGCTAAAGGGCAAGCACCACAAGGAAAAATGGGAAAAGCTTAACGGGAGTCTTTTGAAGTGGTCACATCACTCCGAAGACCAACCGGGCGCTGTACCCGGCCATCACGCTCCAGAAGAGCAGCGTGAACCCGCGCTCGCCCACGCGCCGGTTCAACCGGAAGCCGGTCAACGTCCCCAGTACCATCAGCGGGATGACGGCGGCGGCGATGATCAGGGCGTTCGGACCAAGCAGTTGCGCTTGCGCGTAAACCGCAGTTTTGGTGAGGTCTCCGGCAAGAGAGGCGATTGAGGCCGCGCCGACGAAGTGCCCCCGGTCGAGACCGAGGTTGCGGATCGCCGCCCCCTTGAGTGGGCCGGAGGTCCCGGAAAAGCCAGACATCGCACCCGACGCGAAGGCCAGGACCGGCCCAAAGGCGAGCCTGCCCATCTCCCAGCCGAAGCGTTCGATTGCCAATGTGGCGAGGAACATCGCGAGCACGACGACAACGATGACCGGTTCGGGTGCGTGTACCAACGCCACCGCGCCGACCATGGCCCCGACGCTGAGGAGCGCGACCACCAAGAATACTGAACGCCAAGGGATCGTTTTGCGGTAGGCCGCGACCTTCAGGATATTGTTGCATCCCAGAAGCAGCGCCGCCAGCGCGACTCCCTCGTGGGCGCCAAGCGCGAGCACCAGCGTGGGAACCATCAGCAACGACCCGCCGAGCCCCACCGAGGCCGAGATCAGGAAGGATGCGCCGATCGCCAGGAGGACGAGCGCCGTCTGCAATAGTTCGACCTGATCCAAGCGTGTTTACCCGATAGGCCCGGGTTCACGGCAACCGTCGATGGACGGGTGAATCTTCCAGGAGTTCTCCGGCTTCTTCTGGTTATCGCGCACGTCGGGGTCATCCGTCTTCCCGACCTCGAAGCACCAAGGATCCAGGACCTCTTTCTTGAAGCGCTCGACCAGTTCGGCGCTCGCGGGAGTATCGCCATTGAACTCCGCCGAGACGTCGAGCTTTTGCACGTAACGAACCGGGTGGATCTCGTTCCAGCCGCCGTGGCCCGCGTCGTAGACCCAATCGCCCCGGATCAAAATAACGTCCCCCCCCAGGCCCGTTTTGGGGTCGGCGGGATCCAGGGTTCCCGAGTTGGGATCCAACACGTCGTTCAGGTCACCGTTGTGGGTGGCGGCCCATACGATGCCACCGATGATCAACGTCAAGAGGGCCACGATCGCCAGGGCGATAAGGCAAGCGAGCGAGCCGAACACCGGGATCGAGCAGACCACAGCCACGGCCGCGGTCGGGAACGCCATAATCTTCAGCACGATGCAGACGTCGTGGACCCGGCAGCCCTTGACCTCGTTATGCAAGACCTCGGTATCGAGGGAGCCACCGTCCTCGGCGCCCTTGCTGAAGGTGACCGACTCGCCCTCGTAACCAAGTCCCAGGCCGTCCGGCCCCGGCTGTTGTTGGATGTAGCGGCTCTGAAACGGGTCGGTCGCTGCGACGTCGGAGACCGACTCGATCGACGAGTGCGGTGACATCACGATGTTGAACGTGAAGTCGTCGTCCATCTTATCGAACCCGGACTTGTCCTGGCCGACTGGGATCAACTCGACGAGCCGGCCGATGACGCACACCTTGAGGTCGAGACAAATGAGCTTCCCGCCCTCGAGGAATCGGCACAGATCGAAGACAGCCGCGATCCAGAGGGCGCCGGAGATCGCGCCACCGATCGGGTTGCCAATCGCACCGGAGATCACACCGAGAATCACCGCCGTGATCGCGAGCGTTGCCGCCGCCATCGGCTTGAAGTCTGCCGGAGGGACGCAGTGGTAATGTTTTTGGCAGTTTGCCATGTCAGCCTCCCTCGCCGGCGTTGACGAACAACGTCACACCACCCACCAAATCCGTACCGTGAAGCGCGTTGACGTTGATTGTCTGCTGCCCACTGAAATCTTGCGGTGGCGTCACGGAGACGGAGACCTGCTGCTCTTCCCCAGCCGCGAGGTTCAGCGAATCGGGCTCGATCTCGACGGACCGCCGGTAGGCGGCCTCGGCTTCATCGAGCTGGCCCGCCGCTTCCAGGATGAGGCCGAGGTTGTTGTGCGCTCCGGCCAGATCAGGTTTGGCGGCGATCGCCGCGCTCAACAACTCGACGGCCTGGTCCACATCGCCAAGCTGGAACGCGACCGTCCCGGCGGCCTGCAGGGCGTCCGGGTTATCGGGTTCCACGTCGAGGATCCGGCGATACAACGGCATCGCCTCGTGCAGGCGGCCGGCCTCGTGCAACGCCACCGCCCGGCGCAGGACTTCCGCCGTGGCGATCCCCGGGCCCGAGTCCTCAACGGGCCCGCCGGCGGATGTCGCCGCTGCCGCCGGGGCCTGCCCGGCGCGCGCCGGGCTTGCCTGCGCGTCCTCAACCCGGCCGGCGGCGCCCCCATCTTTTTTGGGTGTTTTTGTCCCGGTGCCCCGCTGCCGGCGCTTCGTCACGGATCGGTCTTTTCCCATGGCGTGGACGGCATTCGACCCGACACCCCCCCGATAGGCCTCACGGATTGTCCGACCATAGCAAGAAACCGCGCCCGGTGAATGGGAAAAGGCTTTCCGTCCACGACGGCATCCGCCGGACGGCTCGGCGGCCGGCATCATGCGCGGGACCGGTCCCGTTTGACCGGGAAATCGGGGCCGTGCACAATGACCGCCGCCCGGGTACCGTGGCGGCACGTAGCGAGGAGGCAACGATTTTTGAACCGTTCGGGGTGCGGCGATGATCCGCCGGACCGACACCCATGCGGACCTGGACGCCATGCGCGCTGTCCTGGAACGCGTGTATCCGCTGTTCGACGGCCACGCCCAACTGTCCGTGACCTGCCGCGCGGACGCGGAAGACCGCTTGCACGACATCGGCTGGCTGCCCGACGGCGCGAAGGATTCGGACTACACCGTCATCAATCCGGAGTTCCGCGGCACCGTGGTCGAGGAGCTGCTCAAAAAGCTGCCCTTTCCCTATGGCCGGACGCGGCTCATGCGGATGGCGCCGAAAAGCTGCCTCTCCATTCACGCCGATTCGTCGCTGCGCTATCACTACGCGATCACGACCAACCCCGATTGCTACATCATGTTCAAGGAAGGCGACACCGGAACGCTGCGTCACATACCCGCCGACGGCCACCTCTACGAAATGGACGCCCGCAAAACCCACACCGCCATCAACGCCAGCAGGAAGGAGCGCGTGCACCTGGTCATCTGCGCGTTGGACCGGGAATGACGGCGGCGGGACCATGGCCTGGCGTGCCCTGCCGCGCGGCGCAGATGATTTCCATCCATAAACCAAGGACGAGCAGGATGCTAATTCCCGGACAACGGCCGTATCATGCCCATGTGGTCCTCATGCCACCGGTCGCCGGTTTCCTTGAAGCCGTGGGCCAGGGACCAGGACAAATGGGGACGCCGTATCCAGCCGAACAGGTACCTGCCGGGGACCTTCCAGTCCTGCCAGTCCAGGTCGACGGCGCCCAGCAGCAGCATCCAGCCCAGGTCCCGGCCCCTGTATGGTGTGCGCACGTTGAGCGTGCGGTAGCGTAACCAGCGGGCGTCCCACTGCACCAGATGCGTTACCCCGATTATTTCGCCGTCGTCGAACAGGCCGTATGATTCCCGGCGCGGATCATCGATGGTACACTCGTACGGCCCCAGAATGCGTACGACCTCGCGGATCTTCTTGCCAGGCTTTTTGAAATGGTCCACCCCGATCCAGTACCGTTTCAGTTCCTCGAAACGAATCCTTTTGACATCCATACCCATGCCCCGAACCGCGCCGCTTGGTGATGACGCAAATTTTTTTTTGACATGCGGGTGGAAATCCCGGCAGGGACCTACCCCCCAATGAATCCGCCCATGGCTGGAACTGTAGGAAAATCCGGAGTTAATACCAAGGGGAACCGCCCGTGACCGACCTTCTGGCCGTCCGCGACCTGGAGGTCGAGTTCCACGTGCTGGGCGGCGTCGTCCGTGCGGTCAGGGGCGTGTCTTTCCGCATCCGCCACGGATCGAGCATTGCCCTGGTCGGCGAATCCGGGTCCGGCAAGTCGGTCATTTCCCAGGCCATCATGGGCATCCTGCCGGATACGGCGCGCATCGCCGGCGGCCAGATCGTGTTTGCCGATCCGGAGCAACCCGGGAGCACGGTCGATATCGCAAGCCTTTCCGCGGACAGCCCCCAGATACGGGCCATCCGCGGGCGCCGCATTTCCATCATCTTCCAGGAGCCCATGGTCTCGCTTTCGCAGCTGCACACCATCGGCGATCAGGTCGGCGAAGCCCTGCACCTGCACCGCAAGGTCTCCAAAAAGGAAGGCCGCGAGATCACCAAGACCATGCTGCGCCTAGTCGGCTTCCCCGACCCCTCGGCGGCGTTGACGTGCTATCCGTTCGAGTTGTCGGGGGGCTTGCGCCAGCGGGCGATGATCGCCATGGCCCTGATCTGCCGCCCGGCGCTGCTCATCGCCGACGAACCGACGACGGCGCTCGACGTTTCCATCCAGGCCCATATCCTGAAGCTGATCAAGGACCTGCAGGGCGAACTGGGAATGGCGGTCCTGATGATCACCCATGATCTGGGCGTCGTCGCCAACATCGCCGACGAGGTGGTTGTGATCTACCAGGGCCAGGTCATGGAAAGCGGGACCGTCAAACACATTTTCGACAACGCGGGCCATCCCTATCTCCAGGCCCTGCTCAAGGCCGTGCCCCATTTCGACATGAAGGCGGGCGAACGGCTGGTGCCGCTGCGCGAAATCGACCATGAACCGGGGCCCATGCTTGCGGCCAAGGCGCCGTGGCCGCCCGGGGCGGACGATGCCGGACCCCTGCTCAGGGTCAGCGGTCTGCGCAAAAGCTTCGAAGCCCGCAAAGGCGGCATCCTGAGCGGGAACTCGCAGAATTCCGTGACCGCGGTGGACGGCGTCACGTTCGATGTCAAACGGGGGGAATGTTTCGGGCTTGTCGGCGAGAGCGGCTGCGGCAAGACGACCATCGGCAAGATCATCATGCGCGCGCTGACGCCGGACGCGGGCGCCGTTGTCTTCAACGACCGCGGGACACCGGTCGATCTGCTGTCCCTGAAAAACGACGACCTGCTGCCGTACCGGCAAAAGATCCAGATGGTCTTCCAGGACCCTTTCGGCTCGCTGAACCCGCGCATGACCGTGTTCGACGTCATTCGCGAACCCCTGGTCATACACCGGATCGGCGATGCCGATTCGCAAGCGGAGATGGTCAAGGAACTGATGCACATGGTGGGCCTGGACCCGCGGTTTCTCAGCCGCTACCCGCACAGCTTTTCCGGCGGGCAGCGCCAGCGCATCGGCATCGCCCGGGCCCTGGCCCTCAAACCCGACCTCTTGATCTGCGATGAGCCGGTGTCCGCGCTGGATGTCTCGATACAGGCGCAGATCCTCAACCTTCTCAAGGACATGCAGGCCGGGCTGGGCCTGACATACCTGTTCATCTCGCACAATCTGGCGGTTGTCGATTACATCGCGGACCGCATCGCCGTCATGTGCCGCGGAAGGCTGGTGGAAATGGCGCCGCGCGAGGTCCTGTTCCGAAATCCCGTCCATCATTACACCCGCGCCCTGATGGCGGCCGTGCCCTATCCGGACCTTGACCGCAGGCTTGATTTCACGGCCGCGGGCGCGGGAACGATTTCCGATCCCGCGGCGTGGCCCGAACCCTTCGCCGTGAGGGAATCGCGGCCGTGCCGTCTTATCGACGTGGGAGACGGCCATTTCGTTCTCGCCGCGGCCGACACGGACCCCCGGGACCTGGCGGGATGCTGACGTCATGAAGCGGGCCCGGGCCCTGATCGCCGCCGCCGTCGTCCTCGCCTGGGCGTTCGTCCCGGCTTCGGCGGCCCGGCCGGCGAAGCTGCTGGAGCCCTTTTTCCTGGACGATCCGGTGGCGGCGGGCGATTTGCCGCCGGTGCGGGAAAGGGTGCCCGAAACCCCGTCCATCGTGACGTTGAACGGAACGGGGCAGAGCCTCGGGCGCTATGGCGGCGATCTGCGCCTGCTCATGGGGAAGCCCAAGGACGTGCGCATGATGATGGTGTACGGCTATGCCCGCCTGGTTGCGTACAACACCAGACTGGAGATCGTTCCCGACATCCTCGAGCGCCTTGATGTCCGCGAGGGCCGCGAATTCACCCTGCGTCTCAGAAAGGGACACCGGTGGTCCGATGGCCATCCCTTTACGGCCGAGGACTTCCGCTACTACTGGGAGGACGTGGCCGGAAACGCCGAGCTGTCGCCGTTCGGGCTGACCAAGGTGTTGCTCATCGACGGAGAGCCGCCGCGATTCGAGGTCCTGGATAAGACAACGGTCCGCTACACCTGGTCCCGGCCCAATCCCTATTTCATGCCGGCGCTGGCGGCGGCGGCGCCGCTGTTCATCTACCGGCCGGCCCACTATTTGAAGCGGTTTCACGTCCGCTACACCGATCCGGCCATGCTCCGGCGCCAGGTGCGCGATGCGGGAATGCGCAACTGGGCGGTATTGCATGCGTCCAAGGATCGCCAGTACCGGTCCGACAGTCCCCGCCTGCCGACGCTCCAGCCCTGGGTGAACACGACCCGGCCGCCGTCCGAACGCTTCATCTTCACCCGCAATCCTTACTACCACCGCATCGACACGGCGGGCAGGCAACTCCCCTACATCGACCGGGTGATCATCTCCTTGGGGTCCAACAGAATGATTCCGGCCAAGACGGGGGCCGGGGACGCGGACCTGCAGGCCCGGTATTTGCGATTCGACAACTACACCTTCCTTAAAGAGGGCGAGAAGCGCAACGGCTTCACCGTCCGCCTGTGGCGCACCGCAAAGGGGGCGCAAAAGGCGCTCTATCCCAATCTGAATGCCACCGATCCGGTCTGGCGCGCGGTGCTTAGGGACGTGCGGTTCCGGCGCGCCCTTTCCCTGGCGATCGACCGCCACGAAATAAACCAAGTCGTCTATTTCGGCCTCGCCCGCGAGAGCGCCAACACGGTCCTGCCCGAAAGTCCGCTTTATAGGGCGCAGTACCAGACGGCATGGAGCCAGTTCGACGTGGAGCGCGCCAACGCCCTGCTCGACGACATGGGCCTGACCAAACGCACCAGCGACGGCATCCGCCTGCTGCCCGACGGCCGCCCGCTCAACATCATCGTCGATTCGGCCGGGGAAAGTACCGAGGAAACCGACATCCTTGAACTGATCCACGACAGTTGGCTCAAGGCGGGGATCAAGCTGTATTCCAAGCCCGCCCAACGCGAGGTGTTCCGCAGACGCATCTTCTCCGGGCAGACGGTCATGTCCGTCTGGGCCGGCTTCGCCAACGGAATCCCGGGCCCGGACATGAGTCCCGAAGAGTTCGCACCGACGACAAAACACCAATTGCATTGGCCGAAATGGGGGCAATACGCCGAAACCGGCGGTAGGGCCGGCGAGCCGCCGGACATGGCGCCGGCCCGGGAGCTCATGCGACTCAACACCGCCTGGCGCCGCGCCACCAGTGGGGCGGAGCGGGAGCGCATCTGGCGCCGCATCCTGGAAATTCACGCCGAGCAGGTTTTCACCATCGGCATCGTCAACGGCACCTTGCAACCGGTCGTCATCAACAACCGGCTGAGGAACGTGCCGGCCGAGGGTGTCTACGCCTGGAACCCCGGCGCCTATTTCGGCATCTATAAACCGGATACGTTCTGGTTTGCGGGTAGGTAGGGACCCATGGCTCCACGTCGAAGGCGGCACCCGCGGGGGATTTGCCGTTGCCCGCCCATCGGGCGGGGCGGCCCGAGGCAGGCCATGAGGAAGACCCCATGATCGGTTATGTGGTTCACCGTCTGTTGATCATGATCCCCACGTTGCTGGCCATCAGCCTCATCGTCTTTGTCATCATCGAGCTTCCGCCGGGAGATTACCTGGAAAGCTATGTCGCCGAGCTGGAGAGCCAGGGCGAATCGGTGGATCCGAAAGAGATCGAGTTCCTGCGCACCCAGTACGGGTTCGACAAGCCCGCCCACCAGCGGTACCTGCACTGGCTGGTTGGAATGGTGCAGGGCGATTTCGGGTATTCCTTCGAATACCGCCTGCCGGTTTCCGAGGTTGTCGGCGACCGCCTGGTGCTGACGATCCTGATATCCATCGCGACGATTCTGTTCACCTGGATCATCGCCTTCCCCATCGGCCTCTATTCGGCCACCCATCAGTACAGCTGGGGCGACTACGGCCTCACCTTCATCGGGCTGGTGGGGTTGGCGACGCCGAACTTCCTGCTTGCCCTGATCCTGCTGTACCTGGCCAACGTCGTGTTCGGCACGTCCATCGGCGGATTGATGGACCCCCAATACCTGGACCAGCCGTGGAGCCTGGACAAGGTTCTGTCGGTCCTCGCGCACCTGTGGATCCCGGTCGTGGTCATCGGCACCTCGGGGACCGCGGCGATGATCCGGCGCCTGCGGGCGAACCTGCTGGACGAGTTGCAAAAGCAATACGTGGTGACGGCGCGCGCCAAGGGCCTGCCCCAGTTCAGGTTGCTGATCAAGTACCCCCTGCGCATGGCGATCAACTTCTTCGTCGCCGACATCGGCAGCCTTCTGCCAAGCATCATTTCCGGCGCCGAGCTCGTCGCCATCGTGCTGTCGCTGCCGACGACGGGACCCATATTGATCGCCGCCCTGCAAAGCCAGGACATGTACCTTGCCGGGTCGTTCCTGATGTTCCTGGCGACCCTCACGGTGGTCGGGGTGCTCATCTCCGACCTCGCGCTGGCCGCCCTCGATCCGCGCATCCGTCTGCAGGGAGGAAGCACGCGATGACGGACGGGCCGGGCACGGGGGCGGCCGCGGCGGTGGAGCATTACGTCTCCACCGAGCCGTTCGATCCCCGCGCCATCGAAGCCCTTTCGCCCGAGCAGGAGCGCTACTACCTGGCGTCCCAGTGGCGGCTCATGTGGTGGAAGCTCAAGCGGCATCGCCTGGCCGTGATCTCGGGCGGATTTCTTCTGGTGATGTACGCCTCCATCCTGGTGAGCGAGGTCCTGGCGCCCTATAACCTGCACACGCGGCACGTGGACTCCATCTACGCGCCGCCCCAGTCGATCCACCTTTTCGACAGGGGTAGGTTCGTGGGGCCGTTCGTCTACGGAACGACGTACCGCCTGAACATGGAAAACCTGAAGCGCGAATACACGGAAAACACCAAAGAGGTGTACCCCTTGCATTTCTTCTGTTCCGGGGATTCGTATGACTTCTGGGGGTTGACGACCGCCCGGCTGCACGTGGTGTGCCCGGCGGCGGGGGGGACCCTGTTCATACTCGGCACCGACCGGCTGGGCCGGGACGTTCTCTCGCGCATAATCTATGGGGCGCGCATATCGCTCACCATCGGCCTCATCGGCATCACCATCAGCTTCGTGCTGGGCATGACCATCGGCGGCGTGGCGGGTTATTACGGGGGCTGGGTCGACATGATCGTCCAGCGGTTGATCGAGATACTGCAGTCGTTTCCGCAGATTCCCCTGTGGATGGCGCTGTCCGCTGTGTTGCCCGTGACCTGGAGCCCCATCCTCATCTATTTCGGGATCACCGTCATCCTGGCCATGATCGACTGGACCGGCCTTGCCCGCGCCGTCCGCTCCAAGCTTCTGGCGCTGCGCGAGGAGGAATACTGCATGGCGGCGCAGCTCATGGGCGCCCGCCCCGGCCGTATCATCGGCCGCCACCTGATGCCCGGGTTCATGAGTCACCTGATCGCTTCGGCAACCCTGTCGATTCCGACCATGATTCTCGGCGAGACGGCGCTCAGCTTCCTCGGCATCGGCCTCAGGCCGCCCATCACCAGCTGGGGGGTCCTGCTGAGCGAGGCACAGAACATCAATGTGGTGGCCCTGTATCCGTGGCTGATCCTGCCGGCGGTGCCCGTGGTGCTCATCATCCTCGCCTTCAGTTTCTTCGGCGACGGCCTGCGCGACGCGGCCGATCCCTACAAGTAGAGCGCGGCCCGCGGGTACCGGGAAACCCGTGCAGGGGGCGGTAAAAATCAGTGCTTCCGGCCCCTTCGGGCCTATGGCATAGTCAGTTCGGGGGGGAGTAAGCCTGTTGGCCTATGCGGGGGACGTAGGCTCCGCGGCCTGCGCGAAATCCCAAAAACGAATATAAATTGATGGGCAATGCCTAATCGTCTGCACAACGCGCGCCTGCTGATTTACAGCCACGACACCTTTGGCCTGGGCCACCTGCGCCGCTGCCAGACCATCGCCCATTCCCTCGTCCAACAATTCAAGGGCTTGTCCGTCCTCATCCTGTCGGGATCGCCGATCATCGGCAGCTTCGATTTCCGCGCCCGGGTCGATTTCGTGCGCATCCCCGGCGTCATCAAGCTGTACAGCGGCGAATACACGTCCCTCGGCCTGCACATCGACCTCAAGGAGACCCTGGCCATTCGCGCGTCGATCATCCGTCACACGGCGGAAATCTTCGCGCCCGACCTGTTCCTCGTCGACAAGGAACCCCTCGGCCTGAAAGAGGAGATCCGGGACACCTTGACCATGCTGAAAGGGCGGGGGACGACGCTCGTCCTCGGCCTGCGCGACATCATGGACGAGCCGGCGTTGCTGAGCCGGGAATGGGACGCCCGAAACATGGTCCCGGTGCTGGAGGATCTGTACGACGAGATCTGGGTCTACGGGCTGTCGCAAATCTGGGATCCGCTGGCCGACATGGACGTCCCGCCGTCGGTGCGGCGGAAAATGATCTACACCGGCTATCTGCGGCGCGCCGTCCCCAAGGCGAGCACGGTGTCCCCCGTCGTGCACATGGACGAGCCCTATGTGCTTGTCACCGCGGGCGGCGGGGGTGACGGCGCGCTCATGATGGATTGGGTGTTGCGCGCCTACGAGAGCGACGGCGGCCTGCCCCATGCGGCGTTGCTCGTCCTCGGCCCGTTCATGCGGCCGGAGTTGCGCAACGGATTCGAAGATCGCGCCAACCGGCTTGAGCGGGTCAAAGCGATCACCTTCGACAGCCACATGGAAATCCTGATGGCGCAATCGACCGGGGTGGTCGCCATGGGTGGCTACAACACCATGTGCGAGATCCTGTCCTTCGACAAACGCGCCCTCATCGTGCCCCGCCTGAAGCCGAGACAGGAACAGCTCCTGCGCGCCACCCGGGCGCAGGAGCTGGGGTTGGTGAAGCTGTTGAACCCGGACGGGAACGGGGATGCCCGGATCATGGCCGAGGCGTTGCGGGCGCTGCCACGCCAGAACCTGCCCTCGGACGTCATGATGCCGGGTCTGCTCGACGGCCTTGCCACGGTCGGCGGTCTGCTGCAAAGGCACGTCGCCGCGCGCTCCGCCCCGGCGCGCCGGCGGGTTCTGGGGCGGATGTAGGACGGCAGGGGTGTCGGGAACCGTCGCCTTTGTGCTCAAGGGCTATCCCCGGCTCTCGGAGACCTTCATCACCCAGGAGATCCTGGCCCTCGAGCGGCGCGGGCTCGACATCGTTATCTTTTCCCTGCGCCGGCCGACGGATAAGGATCGTCATCCCATGCACCGGGGCGTTCACGCCCCCGTCCATTACCTGCCGGAACACCTGTGGCGGGAGCCGGCCCGGGTGCTCCGCGCCTGGCGGGCGGGGCGGCGGCGGCCCGGCTACGGCGCCACCCTGGCCACATGGCTTCGCGACCTGCGGCGGCAGCCGACGCCCGATCGCGTGCGGCGCTTCGGCCAGGCCCTGGTGCTGGCCCACGAGCTACCGGCCCCTGTCACGCGCCTGCACGCCCATTTCCTGCACGCCCCCGCATCGGTCACCCGCTACGCCAGCGCGCTGACCGGCCTGCCGTGGAGCTGTTCGGCCCATGCCAAGGACATCTGGACCATTCCGCGGTGGGAGAAAACGGAGAAGCTGGCCGACCTCCAGTGGCTCATCACCTGCACGGCGGTCGGGCGCGATCATCTGGCGGCCCTGGCCCCGGCCCCCGACAGGGTCGAACTTGCATACCACGGCCTCGACTTTGGCCGGTTCCCCCCGCCCGGGTTCACCCGGCCGGCCCGTGACGGCGGCGCCGCGAACGACCCGGTGATCGTGCTTTCGGTCGGCCGGGCCGTGGAAAAGAAAGGCTACGGAGTCCTCCTGGGGGCGCTGGCCCGCCTGCCCCAGGACCTGCACTGGCGGCTGGTGCACATCGGCGGCGGCCCCCTGCTTCACGCCCTCAAGCGGCAGGCCGAAGCGAGCGGGCTTTCCGACCGCGTCACCTGGTTGGGTCCGCAGACCCAGGACACCGTAATCCGCCATTACCGCGCCGCCGACCTGTTCGTCCTACCCAGCCGCATCGCCGGAAACGGAGACCGGGACGGCCTGGCAAACGTCCTGATGGAAGCGCAAAGCCAGGGACTGGCCTGCCTGTCCACCTGGGTTTCCGCGGCGCCCGAGCTGATCGAGGACGGCGTCACCGGGCTCCTCGTCGCCCCCGACGACGAAGCGGCCCTGGCCGACGCTCTCGGGCGGTCGATCTCCGACCCCGGGCTGCGCGCCCGCCTGGGGGGGAACGGGCACCGGCGCCTCCGCGCCGCGTTCTCCCACGAACGCGGGATCGACCAGCTCATCGCCAAGTTCGCCACCGCCGCCTGATACCAAGGAGCGCCCGTTCCGGCCGCACACAAAGGGCTATGAGCAGCGTTTTCGTCTATGTCCAGCACCTGCTGGGAATCGGGCACCTCAAGCGCATGGCGTTGCTGTGCCGGGGTTTGGCCGCCGAGCGCCTGGAGGTGGACATGATTTCGGGCGGCATGCCCGTCCTCGGCCTGGACACCGGCGGCGCGCGCGTCTTTCAGCTTCCCTCCCTGAAAAGCGGGGCCGGCGGCTTCCACGACCTCGTCGGCGGGGACGACCGGCCCGTCGACGACGCCTGGAAGGCCCGCCGGCGCGACCACCTGCTCAATCTTTTCCACCAGCGGCGATACGATGCGCTCATCATCGAGGCCTTCCCCTTCGGCCGCCGGCAGATGCGCTTCGAGCTGCTGCCCCTGCTGGCCGCCGCTAAGGAAGGGACACCCCGGCCCCTGACCATCTGCTCGGTGCGCGACATCGTGCAGGCCAAACGCGATCCCGCCCGCATCGCGGAAACGGCGGAGCTTATCGAGACATCCTTCGACCACGTGCTCGTCCACGGCGACCCCGCGTTTGTCCGCTTCGAGGAAACCTTTCCCGAGGCCCGGCGATTTGCCGCCAAGCTGCACTACACGGGCATCATCGCCGGCGCCGGGGCGCTGCGCGGCGGACGCGGCCGGGCGGGCCGCGGCGATGTCTTGGTGTCGGCGGGGGGCGGCGCGGTGGGGGAAAAGCTGCTTGCCACGGCCATGGACTCGCGCCCGCTGACGTCTCTCCGCGACGCCCGGTGGCGCCTGTTGGCGGGGCCCAACCTGGGCGCCAGGACGTTGGCCGGGCTCGCCGCCCGGGCGCCCGCCGGCGTCGTCGTCGAGAGGCACCGGCGGGACTTCGCGGCGCTGCTCGCCGCCTGCGCGGTATCGGTTTCGCAAGCGGGGTACAACACGGTGGCGGATATCCTCCGCGCCGGAACCCGGGCCGTGATCGTGCCCTACGCGGCCGATGGCGAGACCGAGCAATCCCTGCGCGCCCGGCGCCTGGCCGAACGCGGCCTGGCCCGGGTGGTGACCGAGGACCGGCTTTCGCCCGAAACCCTGGCCGCGGCGATCGACGCCGCCTTCCAGGCTCCCCCGGCGGACGCGGCGCGCCCGGACCTGAACGGGGCGAAGACGAGCGCCCGGCTGGTCTGCGATTGGCTGAAAGACCGTGGCGCCGACGGCCGGAGTGTCCCGGATAAGGACGCTACCGGCGGCCGATGAGCATGAAGCGGGTGTATTTCCTGAGCTTGAGTTCCCCTTCGAACAACACCTCTGCCATGGGCGCCTGGTCCTTGAACGCCGCCAGGGTGGGAACGCAATTCACATGGTCCCGGTAATCGAAGAAATCGTTTGACTGCAGGGCCAGGAGCATGCCCTCGGGGATGCGCCCGTACCATTCGTCGAACCGCGCCAGGTGCTCGCACGCCGTGTTGATGATCAGGTCGGGACCGGCGGACCGCCGCCCTCCGTCTTCCCCTTGCCCTTGCCAGTCCGTTCCCCGGTAGTCCAGTTCGTACATGTCGGCGGTCAGGCAGCGGAACTTTCCGTCCTCCATATGGGTGCGGTTCAGACTCTCGGCCACCGGCGCGCAGGAGGGGTCGATATCCACGTTGAGCACCTTTTCCACGTCGAACCGCCGGTCATGGAGCAGCATGGCGCCGAGGACGCCGTACCACCCGCCGAGAATGCAGACGGTTCCCACACGCCCACCCGTCGCCCCGTGCAGGGCGTCCATCAGCCACGTCTTGCTGGCGGTCTGGTTGTGGTTCAGGGCGTAGCCGAGCTCGCGCCGGGGAAAGCGGCGGGCGGTTTCGCGGATATCGGAAACGAAGGCGCTGTCGAAATATACGGCCAGCCCCTTGAGAATATCCCCGTACAACGCGTTTTCGTTTTCCATTCCGCCGTTCCAGGTGCCGTCGGGGGGTTATTCGAGACGTCCCGAACAGTGTGACGTCTCTGGCCCCCCTCGAGCGCCGGGCGGGCTGCTCCCCCGACCGCGCGCTCAGGCCGCCTTTTGCAGTTTTTCCATGGTGTCGAGGAGCCGGTCGCTGATCCGCCGGGCGACCTCGGCGGCGATGTGCGGATCGCGTTCCATCAGTTCGAGGAACGTCTCCTTCTTCAGTCTCAGCACCGTGAGTTCCGCGACCGCGCGCAGGGTCGCCGAGCGCGGCGTGGTGCTGAGCAACGCCATTTCACCGACCAGCTCGTTGGACCCGGCGCGATTGATGACGGTTTCCTTGTCGCCTTCGCCGATCACCACGTCGGCCTCGCCGTCCAGAATGACATAGGCGGCATCCCCGGGGTCGCCCTGGTGGAAGAGTTCCTCGCCCGCGTCGAAGATCAGCCTGCGGCTGGCGAACGCGAGCAGCTTCAGGCGGGCGGGCTCCATGCGCGAGAACAGCGGCACGGCCGCCAGGGCCGAAGCTTCGGTGTCCAGGGTCGTCGGTCCCTCGCCCTCTTCGGCCGGTTCCTCGACCGCCGGCGCTTCCTCGGCCACCTGTTCGACGATACGCTCGGTAATGCGGCCGTTCCTGAGCACCAGCACCTGGTCGAACTCGGTCACATCGGGCATCTCGCTGTCGATCCAGATCACCGTGGTGTCGGGCAGGAGCTCATAGATGTTTCGCCGGATGCGGTCCCGCGCCTCGCGCTCGATGGCATTGAGGGCCTCGTTGATGATCAGGATATCCGGCCGCTTGAGCAGGCTCCGGGCGAGGGCGATCTTCTGGCGGTCGATCAGGGCCATGCGCCGGCCGCCGATGCCCACTTCCGCGTTGGTGGCGGCGAGGACGACCGTTTGCCTGAGGCCCATCTCGTTGAGCACCTCGAGAATCAGGTCGTTGACCTTCTCGTCGGCCTGCGGCCGGGCAAGGTTGACGCGCCCCATCAACAGGTTGCATTGCAGGCTCAAGTGGCTGTTGAAACTGTCGCGGTCGAAAAAGGCGATGGCGCCGCGCGCGTCCTCGGGCAGGTTGTCGCGAAAGGCCTTGCGCGCCCGGACAAGGTCTCTTTGCATGTCGTCCTCGATCAGGCCAAGACGGTGACGGCCGACGATCAGTTGACACGTCAGCGACATGAGATGGGACCGCTCGGCTTCCGACAGGGCGTCCAGTCCTTCCCGTTTGGCCCGGCTGCTCACGTGCTTGAGCGCCTGCAGGGCTTCCTCGTTGACAAAACTGTACTCCTCGAACAGGGGTTCGTCGGGTGACAGGTCGTTGAACATGTCGACCATGGTGGCGGCCGCCTTGAGGCCGATTTCCTGGAACCTGAGGGTCAGGCCGCATTCCTCCAGGATCCGCCGCACGTACGGATTTTCACCCAGGTTCTCGAACGCGAACTCGGCGGTCACGGGCTCGCCGAACATGAGGTTTTCGCCGACCGACGCATTGACGTTGTATGTGTCGAAGTCGAAGGCGTGCACCAGGCCGGCCAAGTCGGGCGTTTCCTCGAGCCGCCGCGCAATGCGTTCACGGGCCTGCAATACGCCGTCCGCCAGACCGGGGTGGCTTTCGGCATCGAGGGACATGTTCAGGGCGCGCGTGTACAGGGCGTCCTCGATCTCGAGGGCCTGGATAACCCGCACCCACCATTCCTTGAGCTCCGCAGTGCCCGACATGCCGAGAAGCTTGAAATCGATCCACTCGGCGTCGATGTCGTCGGTGCTGTTGCCCGAGGCCACCGATTCCTTGTAGGCGCGGCGGCGTTTGTCGTCCATTTCGGGTTCGGACGTCGGCGCATGTTTCAATCCGTAGAGCACGTTGTGGGCGATGGTTCCGTCGAAGATGTAGGAGTCGGGCCCGGCATAGCCGATGCGCGACCCGATCACCGCCTCGTGCATGGTGGAAAGGTTATCCTCGCCGATCATAACCTTGCCGCGGGTCGGGACAAGCAGCCGCGCCAGCACGTGGGCGAGCTTGTCCCGGTCGCTGCCGCCGGCGACGATGGCGATGCGGCTGCCCGGCTCCGCCTGAAAGGTCACGCCGGTGAGCGTCTCGATCCCGTCCTCGTCGGCCAGGGTCACATGCTGCAGGGAAAGCGGGCCCGTGATCGGTTCGATCGTCTGGGGACGGTCACGCTGCAGGGATGGATCCAGCATGTCGGTCGGCTGGAACTGTTCGATCAGCTGCCCATACTTGATGCGGGCATCGGCCATGCGCTGGTAATATTTCAAGAGCTCTTTCCACGGCGTGGTGAAGTTCGCATAGGCGGCGAGCACGGCGACCAGCGCGCCGAGGGTGAGGTCGCCGCGAATGATCAAATAGCCGCCGACGGAATAGAAAAGCAGCGGCGTGAGCGCGATCAGGAGGTTGTTGGTGAACTTCATCAGGAACTTCTTCCGGTACAGCCGGTCCCGGATATTGAAGATGCCCGCCAGGCGGTGCGAGAAATGGGCCAGGGAATAGGCGGACGTATCGTGGGTATGGATGTCGTGGATGCCCGACACCGCTTCGCCTACGCGCCCCGCCAGCTTGCGCGCCCGCTTGACCCGTTCCTTGCCCAGCAGATTGACCTGGCGCTGTAATATCGGAATCACCCATGCCTGGACGGGGATCAGCGCGACCGCCGCCAGGCCGAGCTTCCAGTCCTGTGTGAACATGAAGAACAGGATGGTCAGCATGGTGCCGCCCTGGAACACCGGCAGCGCCAGGGCATCGCGGATGAATTCGCCAAGGGGCTCCACCTCCGCCGTGATCATCGAGGCCAGCTCGCCGGCGGACACCTTCTGGAAATGGTGCATGGGAAAGCGCAGGATGCGCTCGTAAAGCTGATAGCGCAGGCGCCTCAGCATGCGCTCGGCCAATATGCCCTTATAAATGTTGATACCCATCCGGAAGCCGCCGTTGACCAACAGCAGGCCGAGCAGGGCGCCGCAAAGGACCAGGAGATAGGGAATTTGATCGAACGGGAAGGTCATGACCTCCCTTGGGAAGTCCTTGCCGTCGATGGCGTCGTTGACGATGACCTTGGGCAGGTTCAGCGCCAAGTACAGGAATGGGAAGGACGCCACCGTCACCACGAGGATAGAAATCTGCTCGGGTTTGGAGTGCCGCCAGATATACGCGAAGATTCCCTGTTCCATATGTTCGCCTCCGTCACTGGGCCTTGCGCAGCGCCGTCCGCTTCCGCCCGTCCGCCATGAAAGCCGCCGCGCCGACGGCAGCCACTTTTACTATGGCACGGAAACGCCGGCAAAGGGGCCCAAAAACCGGTAGTGCATCAGTTTGAAATCCTGCCGAACCAACGCCCTGAACGTCCGCCTTTCAGCGGATCATGTCTGCTTTACGCTGGGCGGCAGACATTGGCGCAGGGTCATCGGCGCTTCCGCTGCTGACCCTGAGCGGACATTCGTTGGATTACGGGGTTCAGAAGGCGTGTGTACCGAAATCCCGTAATTTGCGTACCCTCCCAGCAGGCGGCTGAAACCTCCTCGCAAGAGGCTTTCGCCATCCGGGCGCGGACCCGGGCCGCTTCCCGGACGGCACGTTCTCAGCCGTTCTCGAGGCCCGGGGCGAGACGGTCGCCCTTTCGGTGCCGCGGGCGTTCGCATGGCGGGATTCCCAGCCTTCGCAATGTCCGTTTGTGCAGGTATTCCAAAGTCCTCTCGATGACGTGTTCTCCCATCTTTTCGGGGGACTGGGACTCATCGACATATATGACGTCGGGCTCGAACGCGGTATCCGCCCTATCCGCCCCGCCGTGCAGCCCGGCCCCCTCGGTTCGGGCCCTGGAGGCGCCACCCCGCGGGTCCGCCATCGCGGGACGAAAGATGACGACCACGTCCGGCTTCGGAGGAAACATCCGCAGCCCATCCGCCGGCCAGGTCCCGAGCCGCCCGCGGCTGCCCGCCGGCGACCCCGTCCGATCGGGGAGGCCCTCCTCCAACACAATACCGTCACGAATCTTGGCGGGGAGGATGACGGTGAGAAATTCGATGGTCTGGATCAGCGCCATCGGTAGAAACGTCACCCTGTACAGGAAAAATTCCTTTGTTTTGTTATAATAAATATCCGCCTCGGAACGGGAATATATCGTCCTTTTGCGCTTTTCATCCGGCTTTTCCAATATCCGAGTTCGCGGGAACAGATGAGACAAAGTTTCCAGGAATTTGTCGCTCACGTCGCTCCAACACACTTCGTCCGGGACAACAATTCGGACATATATTCCCACCGGCATTCTCAATCGATCGAAGTAAAAGAACTTATCTCTCAGGATCAGCCAAAGCGCCAACAATATACCCTTGTTTCTAAATCGGGCCAGACGAAGAGCGAGTTTGCGGGAAATTTGCGATGATAATTTCCGGCGGCTCCTGATCTCATTGATCACATACTCCAAATTATCCACGCCAATATAATCTCTAAGCGGTTTCATATCAGGACTGTCAAAATTTACGCGATCTATTATGGCGTAAAATCTTTCATAATATCTGTCCGGAATGTCTTTCCTGCGACATACGCCCTTGATGAGCTTATACAGGAATTCGTCTTCCGGGCTGACGGTGGCCATCCCATCGACATTTTGCGTGGATAATCTCGTATCGAAGAACATATGCGAGGTTCCATAATGGCACGCATAACGAAAAATATCGAAATTGAAAAATCCATCCTTGGAAAAAAAATAATAGCCAAGACTACCGCTTTTATTCTTTTTGAAATTAACAAGTACCGCTGATGAATTCTTCGTGTGTTCATATAATATGCGCCCTATTCCTCGCCAGTTTCCAGCGGCACAGATATCAAAGTCCCGATCATCGGAATACCGCTCGATCTGGCTTATGCTGAGCACTAATGGGCGATATCCCGCGTGCTGGAGTGCAAAGAACAACCTTCGGGTAATTGCGCCGGGCGATTCGGTGCCGTTGAAGAGTTCATCCATGACGCTATGACCGATGGTGGAGAAAATCGGGGTCAACGGTAACCATTTTGCCTACCAGAATATTCTGTCGACCGCAGAAATCCTACGGTCCGAACAATAGGTTTCCGAGGGTGTTTCCATAATTGCTTGATTTTGCTTACAGATTTGGTTATGGGGCGAGGCTCCGAGATTTAATCTGACATTTCCCAGATAACCTTCAAATCGACTCCGACAGTACCCAATTTTCACCGTCATTGGAATAGTTTCACCTCCGCAACCGTCTGACAGCCAGATTTTGGTGATTTGACCGTGTTCGCAAGCCCATTTGGTCCAGTTTTTCGTCACCCAGACGCACCTCTCCCGTCAACCGACATGATTCCAGGCTCCCGTTCAGCATCGTGCTGGTGGCCTTGGCCGCAGACCATCGATCAGGCGCAGGATTTTCCGAAACAGGTTCCTCGGCACGGCAACCTCGGCCAATTGGAACGTGACATAGCGGCCATGGCGGACAACCTTGGCTCCAATCTTGACCAGCTTCTCCCGCAGCGTGGTTAGCGACCAGTGCTCCACTTCCTTCGGCAACGCCAGCGTCCGCATGAAGTTTCCAAGGTTGTAGGCCATGCGAGCCTGGCGGCAGGACGTCAGCATCATG
>JACZQZ010000148.1 GCA_022545455.1 Pseudomonadota bacterium | reverse complement strand
CGGTCGCGTATGCGGCCCGTCGGAGGGCGTCGAAAAGTTTTGACGATGCACCGCATCGCCTGCACCTTTCCTCCTGCCCGACGAGCCGCCTACGCGATCCCTATGGGTCATGATCGGCGCTCCTTGGTATTAGCGCATATCCGCGCACCGGGCCATGGGGCGGCGGTAACGGGACGTTGCCGGTGACGCGGGCCGGCCGTGGACGATGTGAGGCGGCATCCGGCGCCGCCCCGGCGGCCCGCGTGCCTAGCTGCGACCGGTGATGTATTCCTGGAGCATGGTGGTTTCCGTCTCCAGCTCCTCGAGCCGGTTCTTCACCACGTCGCCGATACTGATGACGCCGAGCAGGGCTCCATCCTTGAGCACGGGCAGGTGGCGGAAACGCCGAACGGTCATCTGCTTCATGATCTCTTGGACGCTGCTTTCGGGGGTGCAGGTGACGACCTCGCGGGTCATCAGGTCGGCGACCCGCTTGGCGAGCAACTCCGCGCCGTGCTCGGCCAGCCCATGGGCCACGTCCCTTTCGGAAATGATGCCCACCAGCCCTTCCCTTTCCTGCGTCACCACGATGGCGCCGATCCGCTCCCGCTGGAGAACGTCCACCACCTCGGCGATGGTGGCGTCGGGCCCGATGGTGACGACCCGATCACCCTTGTCCTTGAGGATTCGTGAAATTCGCATCACACGCGACTCCTGATCAGGCCGAAGCAAATACGACAGGCCGCCCAGGGCATCCCGGATGCGCGCGACCGGCGGCCATCGCCGGAGCGGCACGTGCCGACACTATCACCAATCGGCGCGCCTGGCTATGCGCCGGTGACCGGTGCGGGCCGGCGGCCGGGGAAGGGCGGACCGCCAACGGGCGGGCGCGCCCAGGGGAGACCACCGTGTTCGCCGCCGGCGTTCGGCCCTTGTCAGGGGGGGCCGCGTTCCGTAAGAAACGCGGGGGCCGCGGGGGCGTCCCCCGCATACCGTAGCCGGGGGGACACCCCCCTTGTCCCCCCGGGGGCCGCCCGGTCCTTCGCACGGGAACCGTGAAAGGGGTTCCATGGCCGTTTACACCGAGGTTACCGACGAGGAACTGACCGCCTTCGTCGCCGAGTACGAGATCGGCGAGCCGTTGTCGTGCAAGGGCATCGCCGAGGGGATCGAGAACTCCAACTACCTGCTCGCGGCCGAGGGCGGCACCTACATCCTGACCCTTTACGAAAAAAGGGTGCACCGGGCCGACCTGCCGTTCTTCCTCGGCCTCATGGAACACCTGGGGGCGAGGGGCGTTCCCTGCCCGACGCCGCTCAAGGGCCGGGACGGGCAGATGTTGCGGACCCTGTGCGGGCGCCCGGCGGCGATCGTCACCTTCCTCGACGGGATGTGGCCCCGGCGCATTACGCCGGAGCATTGCGCGCGCCTGGGCGAGACCATGGCGCGCATGCACCTGGCGGGGCTGGATTTCCACCTCGGGCGCGCCAACACCCTGTCGGTGGATGGCTGGCGCCCGCTCCTCGACGCGTCCGCCGCCCGGGCCGAGGAGGTCAGGCCGGGACTGGCCGAGGACCTGGAGGCGGAGCTGGATGATCTGGAAAGCCGCTGGCCCGCCGGCCTGCCGAGCGGGGTCATCCATGCCGATCTCTTTCCCGACAACGTGTTTTTCCGTGCCGATCACCTGTCGGGCATCATCGACTTCTATTTCGCGTGCAGCGACTTTTTCGCCTACGACCTGGCCATCTGCCTGAATGCCTGGTGTTTCGAAACCGACGGCAGCTTCAATATCACCAAGGCGCGGCGCATGCTCACCGCCTATCGCAAGGTGCGCGACTTCTCCGCAGACGAGTTGGACGCCCTGCCCCTGCTGGCCCGGGGCAGCGCCATGCGCTTTCTGCTCACCCGGCTGTACGACTGGCTGAACACGCCGCCCGGTGCCCTGGTGACGCCCAAGGATCCGCTCGAGTACATGAAAAAGCTCGAGTTCCACCGGGGCGTCCAGGGCCCCGGCGCCTACGGACTGGACTGACGCCGTGAAGGCCGGGGCCAAGGATACGGTGCACATCTACACCGACGGGTCCTGCAGCGGCAATCCGGGCCCGGGCGGCTGGGGGGTGTTGCTGCGCTGGCGCGGGGTCGAGAAGGAGATGTCCGGGGGCGAGGCCGCGACCACCAACAACCGCATGGAAATGATGGCGGTGATCCAGGCGCTGAGGGCGCTGAAAGGACCCAGTGTCGTCGCCCTCTACACCGACAGCCAGTATGTGCAGAAGGCCATGACCGAATGGCTGGCCAAGTGGAAGGCCAAGGACTACCGCGTCAAGGGCGGGGGCCTGCGCAAGAACCACGACCTGTGGCGCCAGCTGGACGAGCTGTCGCGGCGCCATCGCGTCCGCTGGCACTGGGTCCGGGGCCACGCCGGGCACGCCGGGAACGAGCGCGCCGACGCCCTGGCGCGGCGCGGCATGGAAGAGGCGCGGAACGGCGCGGCCGCAGATATAAAGTGAGCGAATGAAATCAAAGGGGCGTTGCCCCTTTTGATCCCCACCAAGGGCCAACGGCCCTTGGGACCCCATAAACGGAGTCCAGGAGTTTTTAAAATCCCCGGCCGGGGTGTGGGGCCATTCGACGGGCTTCCGCCCCGGCCCCGGCGATTTATGCGAGGGCGTGATCGACCAGAGTCCTGGCCGCCCTGCGGGCGTTCTTGGCGGCGTCGGCCTGGCCGGCGACGTGGGCCATTACGATGGCCCCTTCGGCGAGCAGCATGAGTTCCCGGGCCAGCGCTTCGGCGTCCCGGGCGCCGGCGGCGGTGGCGAGCTCCCGCACATAGGCGAGGACGAGGCGCAGGTGCTCGGCGGCGGCGACGTGGATCGGATCGTCCGGGCGGGCGAACTCCGCCGAGGCGTTGATGAACATGCAGCCGTTGAAGTCGCGGCCGGAAAACCATTCGTCGAGGGCGTCGAAGATCGCCAACAGGCGTTGGCGGGGCGCCTGGGCCCGGCTTTCCACCGCCCGCATGAACCAGTTGCGGAAGCGCTCGTCGCGCCGGCGCAGGGCCGAGAGGATGAGTTCGTCCTTGGACTTGAAGTGCTTGTAAAGGGTCATCTTGGCGACGCCCGACTCGGCCAGGATCTTGTCGATCCCGGTGGCGTGGAAGCCATCCCGGACAAACAGCTCAAGGGCCGTGTCCACCAGATGATCCCGTCGGCTGGGGGCCATGACAGAAGGTCTCCTCACACAGTAATATACAAACAGGTACGTATATTATTTTCCGCAATTCCGAGGCGCGCGGTGGGGCTGCTTCTCGCCCTCGCACCCCTTGCCGTATCCATGCAATGCCTATAAAATAACAAGAATACCGGCATTTTCAAGGCCTATTTGGCCACCGGCGCAATATATTCCGGGTCCCAATTTTTCTCCTTGACAAGACAGACCGATCTGTATATTTATTCTGCCAAAGAGGCGCCGGGCAGGGCCCGGGCGCCGCACCCCCTAGCCGGTGGCCGGCGCCGCATCGGCGGATCGCCCGGCCCCAACGGAGACCGACACATGATCGACCTGTACTTCTGGACGACGCCCAACGGCTACAAGCCGATGCTGTTCGTCGAGGAAACCGGGGTGCCGTACACCATCGTTCCGGTCAACATCGCCAAGGGCGAGCAGTTCGAGCCCGAGTTCCTGAAAATCTCGCCCAACAACCGCATCCCGGCAATCGTCGACCACGCGCCCGCCGGCGGCGGGACGCCGGTTTCGGTGTTCGAATCCGGGGCCATCCTTCTTTACCTGGCGGAAAAGACCGGCCGCTTCCTGCCCGCCGACGTGGCGGGACGGACAGAGGCGCTGCAATGGCTGTTCTGGCAGATGGGCGGCCTGGGGCCGATGGGCGGCCAGAACCTGCACTTCTCGGCCTACGCGCCGCAGAAGATCCCCTACGCCATCGACCGCTACGCCAAGGAAACCGAGCGCCTCTACGGCGTGCTCGACAGGCGCCTCGCCGACAGCGAATTCGTCGCCGGGGACTATTCCATCGCCGACATGGCGATCTATCCGTGGATCCTGACCCTCGAGCGCAAAGAAGGCAACCTGGGTGATTTCCCCAACCTGAAGCGCTGGTTCGAGGCCATCGCCGCCCGCCCGGCGACCATCCGCGCCTACGCAAAAGGCAAGGCCGTCAACACCACCCCCACCATCACCGAGGAGTCGAAGAAACTCCTGTTCGGTCAGGGCGCGGCCAGGATCGCGGCCTGAGTGCCGGCCCGGCGCGGGCGCCGCCGCCGGACGGTGATCCAACCCGTAAACCCCGCAGACGAAGGAGAAAGACAATGGTCAATTTCAAATCCATCACACCCATGACAACGGGCCTTGGTTTGGCGTCGATCCTCGCCGCCGCCCTGTATTTGGGCAGCGGCCTTGCACCAGGGCCGACGGCTGCCGAAGTGAACGGCTCGACGACGGCGACGTTGCACAAAACCGTCAAAGTGGACGGGCTCGACATCTTCTACCGCGAGGCGGGTCCGAAGGACGCGCCGACGATTCTGCTGCTGCACGGGTTTCCGACGTCGTCACAGATGTTCCGCAACCTGATCCCGGCGCTTTCGGACAGGTTCCACCTGGTGGCGCCCGACTACCCCGGTTTCGGCAACAGCGCGATGCCGACGGTGGACCAATTCGAATACACCTTCGACCGCCTGGCCGACGTGATCGATGGCTTTACCGAAAAGCTTGGACTGAAGAGGTACAGCCTGTACGTCATGGATTACGGCGCGCCCGTCGGCTATCGCCTGGCGGTCAAGCACCCGGAAAGGGTCCAGGCCCTGATCGTCCAGAACGGCAACGCCTATGAGGAAGGACTGCGGCAGTTCTGGGATCCGTTCAGGGCGTACTGGAAAGACCGCACGGACAAGAACGCGGCGCCGCTGAAAGGATTCCTTGCCCTGGCGGCGACCAGGTGGCAGTGGACCCACGGAACGCGCGACGAGCAGGCCATCAGCCCCGATACCTGGATCGTCGATCAGTATCTGCAGGACCGTCCCGGCAACAAGGATATCCAGCTTCAGCTGTTCTACGATTACGGGTCGAACCCGCCACTGTATCCCGAGTGGCAGGCCTACTTCCGCCAATATCAACCGCCGACGCTGGTGGTCTGGGGGAAGAACGATCAGATTTTCCCCGCCGAGGGCGCGCATCCCTACAAACGTGATCTGAAGACGATCGAGTTCCACTTGCTCGATACCGGTCACTTCGCGTTGGAAGAGGACGGAGATTTCATCGCCGCCCGCATCCGCGCGTTCTTGACCAAGTACACGACGTAACGGACGCATGGTGTCCAAACGGTAAGTCGCCACATGGAGGCGATACAGGCGCCGGCGGACAAGGCGGGGAAACCGGTCTGCCGCCGGCGCCACCGCCGGGGGCATGCTCGTTGCCCCCGGCCCTTCGCGCAACGAAGGTCTGGCGGAAAGGAACGGAGTGAAGCAATGAGGGAACACGTCAGCGACATCGCCTTCACCCCGGCGGTCAAGGCGGTGCAGGAGCGGAAAGGCTCGCGCAAGGGCTACGCCCGGATGGAGGCAAAGGGCGGCTGGCAACGCGCCGTCACCGATGACCTGGCCGCCTTCATCGCCGAGCGGGATTCGTTCTACCTGGGCACCGCCAGCGCCGATGGCCAGCCCTACATCCAGCACCGCGGGGGGCCGAAGGGATTCCTCAAGGTCGTGGACGCGAAAACCCTGGCCTTCGCCGACTTCACGGGCAACCGGCAGTACATCACGGCGGGCAATCTCTCGGAGAACGACAAGGCGTACATCTTTCTCATGGACTACGCCAACCGCCGCCGCATCAAGATCTGGGGACGGGCGCGGGTCGTC
>JACZQZ010000147.1 GCA_022545455.1 Pseudomonadota bacterium | reverse complement strand
TTGGCGATCTGGTTGCGCAGGTCGTTGAACTGGCTGACCAGCTCGGCGATGGTGGCGGACGTCGCCGACTTGGCGGAGACCACAAGACCCTTCATCTGGGCGACGATGGACTCGATCCCCTCGGTGCCGTCCAGGGCCGCGGTCAGGCTGCTGATGCCCTGGTCGATGCCCGCCTTCTTCGCATCGAAGTCGGTGGCCCGGTCCGACAGCGTCTTCGCCTGGAAGAACTTGATCGGGTCGTCGATGGCGCTCGACACCGCCAGTCCCGTGGACAGCCGGCCCTGGGTACGGTTGATGAGTTGGGTGGTGGTCTGAAGTGACAGGAGGCTGTCGCGCACGGCAGCCGAAAGGGTAATACCGGCCATTGCTGTAACTCCTTTCTAGAGTCGCTTCGAACGGAGGCCTTCTACCTCCTGAGGGGATTTACCCTCCAAAGCAGGCGGGCAGCGTGGCCCTTACCTGTTAATGAAAGCTTAAAAATTCGCTTTTTGCGTTGCATTTTGAATTGCCTGTTGCATTTTGAATTGCCTTTAGTGAATTAACCGACGGCGGGCTTATCCTCACGGCCGCACGCTCCCGGCCGGCGCGGCCCGGCCGTGGCCTCCCGGCCGCGATTCCGCCGGCTCGGAATTTTGGTTGATCATTCCGGTTAAAGCCGTCACTTTTGTGGCACACGCTGGGAGGCGCTCCTAAATAACCTATTAGGCAGAGTGAGCATCGACGGCCCCCATGCACCGATTCGCTGGTTTTCTTCGACAGGCTCGGGACCAGTCCACGGCACGAAACCGGAACGTCGCATCTTGCGAAAGAGGCGCGTTTTGCGACAGGCCGGGGACGCGGATGCCGCCGCGAAGCATGGGTCGCGGTCGGGCGTAAGCGGGTAACAGCACCTTTCAATGGATGATCTTGCCCATATCGACAAAGGGAGCTCACCCAAGTGGCTCTCGAATTTCTATGACTCGTCGATCAGCCTGAGGGACAAATCGATCCTGGTCACCGGCGGTACCGGGTCCTTCGGCAAGCGCTTTATCAGTTCGATCCTGGAACGGCACGACGTCCGCAGGCTCATCATCTATTCGCGCGACGAGCTCAAACAGTACGAGATGCAGCAGGAACTGAGCCCGAAGCGCTATCCCTGCCTGCGCTACTTCATCGGCGACGTACGCGACCGCGACCGGCTGGAGATGGCGACCCGGGAGGTGGACATCGTGGTGCACGCGGCCGCCCTCAAGCACGTGCCGGCGGCGGAGTACAATCCCACCGAATGCATCCGCACCAATGTCTTCGGGGCCGAAAACGTGGTCCATTGCGCGCTGCGCAACAAGGTGGACAGGGTCATCGCGCTTTCCACGGACAAGGCGGTGAGCCCGCTCAACCTGTACGGCGCCAGCAAGCTGGCCGCGGACAAGATATTCGTCGCCGCCAACAATCTGGCCGGACCCAAGGGAACCATGTTTTCCGTCGTGCGCTACGGCAACGTGGTCGGCTCGCGGGGCAGCGTGGTGCCGCTGTTCGAGCGCCTGGCCCGCGCCGGCGCGACGAACCTGCCCATCACCGACGTGCGCATGACCCGCTTCTGGATCACCTTGCAGCAGGGCGCGGACTTCGTGATCTCGTCCATAAAGACGATGCGGGGCGGGGAAATCTTCGTCCCCAAGATCCCAAGCATGAAAATCACCGATCTGGCGCGCTGCCTGGCGCCCGACCTGCCCCATGAAATCATCGGCATCCGCCCGGGCGAGAAGCTTCACGAGGTTCTGATCACCGAGGACGACTCGCCCAACACCTACGAGCTCAAGGACCGTTTCATCACCGAGCCGGCCTTCCCGTTCTGGACCCGGGATCCGGTGGAAAACGGCGTCGCCGAGCTGCAGGATGTGCGGCCGGTTGCGGAAGATTTTCGCTACGCCAGCAACAACAACACCCAATGGCTCGATGAAGAGGGGTTGCGGGAGTACCTTTCGGGACCGCGCTGATGGCCGGCGCCCCGCCACCGCCGCCCTTCCTGCCTTACGGCCGGCAGGCCGTCGACGACGACGACGTGGCCGCGGTGGCCGCGGTCCTTCGCGGTGACTGGCTGACCACCGGCCCCACGGTAGCGGCCTTCGAAAAGGCGTTCGCGGCCAAGGTGGGCGCCCGCTTCGCCGTCGCCTGCTCCAGCGGCACCGCCGCCCTGCATCTGGCCGCCCTGGCCCTCGGCCTGGGCCCCGGCGACCGGGTCGCGGTGCCCACGCTGACCTTCCTGGCCACCGCCAACGCCGCCCGCTACGTCGGGGCGGAGGTCCTCTTCGCCGATGTGGCGCCGGACACCGGGCTCATGGAGGCAGGCCATCTCCGGGCCGCCCTGGAGGGTCCGTCCGGCGAAGACGTCAAGGCGGTCTTTCCCGTCCATCTGAACGGCCAGTGCGCGGACCCGGAGGCCATCGCCGGCCTCGCCGCCGAGCGCCGCCTGAAGGTGGTGGAGGACGCCTGCCACGCCCTTGGCGCCACCTATGCGACCGGCGCCGGCGGGACCGTTCCGGTGGGCGCCTGCCGTCACGCCGACATGGCCGTGTTCTCGCTTCATGCGGTCAAGACCATCACCATGGGCGAAGGGGGCGTGATCACCACCAACGACCCCGGCCTGGAGGAACGGCTGAAGCGGTTCCGCAACCACGGCACGGTGGACCGGGCATTTCAGAACGCAGACCTTGCTTTCGACGGAGAGGGAAAGCCCAACCCCTGGTACCGCGAAATGCCCGAGCTGGGGTACAACTACCGGGCCAGCGACATCCACTGCGCCCTCGGCCTCAGCCAGCTCGGCAAGCTGGACGGCTTCGCCGCCGCGCGGCACGCCCTCGCCGCCCGCTACGACCGCGCGCTCGCCGCCTTGGCGCCGACCGTGCGCCTCGTGGCCCGCACGCCCGGCTGTTCGCCGGTATGGCACCTTTACGTGGTCCTGATCGATTTCAAGGCGGCGGGCGTGCCCCGCGCCACCGTCATGAACCGGCTGCGCGATCGGGGGATCGGGACCCAGGTCCATTATCTGCCGGTGCACCTGCAGCCCTATTACGCCAAGCGGTACGGCGAGCACAGCCTGCCGGGGGCGGCGGCCTACTACGAGCGGTGCCTGAGCCTGCCTCTGTTCGCGCGCATGGAGGAAACGGACGTGGACAGGGTGGCTGACGCCCTCGCCGCGGCGCTGGAGAGCCCGTGACCGGGCCCGGACAGCAGCCATGACCACGACGGCGGTCATCGTCCAGGCGCGCGTCGGCTCCTCCCGTCTGCCCCGCAAGGTCATGATGACGCTGGCCGGAAAAACCGTGCTTGCCCACGTCCTCGGCCGCTGCCAGGCCATCGATGGCGTCGACGTGGTGTGCTGCGCGACGACGGACGCCGCCGACGACGACCCGGTCGCCGCCGAGGCCCAACGCCTGGGCGCGTTTGTGTTCCGCGGGTCCCAACGCGACGTGCTCGACCGCTACGACCGCGCCGCCACGGCGCTCGGGGCCGATATCGTCGTGCGCATCACCAGCGACTGCCCGCTGGTGGACCCGGCGGTGGTGGCGGCGGTCGTGTGCCTGCGCGCCGAGGACGGGGCGGACTACGCCGCCAACACCATGCCGCCCACCTGGCCCCACGGCCTCGACTGCGAGGTGTTCACCAGAGACGCCCTGGCCGGCGCCGCCCGATGGGCCCGGGACGCCCATGCGCGCGAACACGTCACCCCGTGGCTGCGCACCCATCCCGACATCCGCCGCGCCAATCTTACCGGGCCGGGCGGCGCCGTGGCCGAACACCGCTGGACCCTGGACTACCCCGAGGACATGCGTTTCCTGGAGGCCCTGTTCGCGCACCTGCCGCCGGACCCCGCCCTGTCCGGGATGGAGGATATCCTGGCGGTCCTCGAGGATCACCCCGGGTTGGCGGCCATCAACAGTATGCGCCGCCTCAAGGGACGCCGCCGCGACGGCTCCCACATGGCGTGACGGGACCATGCGGACGCGCCCCCTTTGCCGTCCCGTTTGCGCCCGCCCGCCCCGGCGTTCGCGCCGCCGGACAGGCACGGAGAACGCGGTTTACGGTCACCGCCAATGGGATTATCTTTCCCGTTCCGGCGCCCGGCCAACAGCGCTTCAACATCCGGCCGTCCCCGCATATGCCGGTTTCACGCAAATTTCCGTCGGAGACCTGCCGTGCCTTTGATGATCGAAATCAAATCGGGTGACAAGCTCATCATTAACGGCGCGGTCATCGAGAACACGGGTTCCAATACGAAGCTGCTGATCCACAACCAGGTCTCCATCCTCCGCCAGAAAGAGATCATGTCGGAGGAGGACAGCGTAACGCCGGCCGCGCGGGTGTATTTTGCCCTGCAGTGCGCCTACATTTTTCCACACAAGAAGACCGAGTACCTGACGTCGTTCGACGAATACGTCCGTCAGTTCGCGGACGCGAGTCAAAGCTCGGCCCCGATCATCAGCAAGATCATCAAGGAAGTCCGGGAAGACCGCCTCTATCAGGCGCTCAAGGCGGCCCAGGACCTGTTGAAGCACGAAAAGGAACTGATGGGTCTTGTCGGGAAGGCCCCGGCCTGAGCCCCGGCGCCCGGCGGCGGGGCCGGACCGCAGCACTTCCGAGCCGCCGGTTTACCTAAATTTAACCCGCCCGTGGTCTCATGGAAGGATCGGGCGCGGTTCCCGTCGCCGCCAAAGGAAAGCGCCGCAAGGCGCTTTTTTCGCGCCGGGTGTGGAAAAAAGGGCGCCCACGCACCACATGGACCTTCGTCTCCGCGCGACCGCACTTTAAGAAATACACGCAAAAGGACACAAGCCCCGCCGTGCTAGGTATCGGAACATTTTTTCAGGGAGCCAACAACGGGTTCGTCTCGGTGGCGCGCACCCTCGGGCGGCTCGCCGTCATCGCCCAGCGGCCGAATTTCGAGCTGCAGTTCAGCATCCTGCAGAACAAGCTTATCGATCAGCTGGCGGAAAAGATCGAGAAGCTGAACGATAAGTCCGTCGTCAACAACGTCGATGTTTTCCTCGAGCTGGAGAAGAAAAGGCTCCAGCGGCTGACCCCGCTGGTCGATCGATTCAAGAACCAGACCTTTATGAACCTGGCGATCACGAACGGTGTGATCGACAATCTGGGTACGCTCAAAGCCCTGGCCTCGGGCAGCGACGCGACGGCCTTCGACAACCTTCTCGCCAAGATCGACAAGGAGTTGCTGAGCATCCGCAAGGTGAGTGGCCTGGCCATCGGCTTCAACGTCCGGGACGGCCTGCTCAAGGTGCGGGACGAGGGGCTTGGCATCTCCAACTTCAGTTCGTATGCGGACGCAACGGAAAGGGAGGATGCCGTCACCGCCGCCCTTTCAAAGCTTGAGTCCGGCGTCTTGGTGTTGCTCTCCAACCTGGACGCCATCAATACGTTCCAGGAAAGCGTGGGGTCGAAACTGGCCAGCGTGACCCTGCAGATCGAAGCCGTGCAGTTGGCGGATACCGGCGAAAAGATCGCCGAAATCAAGAAACTGCGGGAAAAGCACAGCCAGTTCCTGACCGCCCTGTCCCTGGCCTTCGAGATCAACCAGGCCCGCGCCGAACTCCTGACGGAGATGCTGCTCGAGCCGCCCAAGTTCGGCAAGGGAACGGTTCTCGATATCATCACCTGAGCGGTGATCCCCCGATAACCGGCGTACCCGGCAACGGTCTAGTGGCCTGTATCAGCTAAATTGCACCCATACGACGGCGTTGCGAGGTTTCCGGCTAGGAGCGCGGCGCGCCTTGGTGTGCGTGCACCACAAGCGGCGCGCGACGACGTCCGGAAGCCTCGCAACGCCGCCCTTCGGGTCGCTTTTCCCGTCCCCTCGGGGCGTCGGGAAGGCTTGCCGATGGGCCGCCATCGCC
>JACZQZ010000005.1 GCA_022545455.1 Pseudomonadota bacterium | reverse complement strand
AAGCCTTGGTAAGCCGCCGTTGCGGTCGCGTATGCGGCCCGTCGGAGGGCGTCGAAAAGTTTTGACGATGCACCGCATCGCCTGCAACTTTCCTCCTACCCGACGAGCCGCCTACGCGATCTCTATGGGTCATGATCAGCGCCCCTTGGTATTATGTCCCGGCGCGCGCCGACGATCCACGCCGGGGTGATCACGGGCCTTCAAAAGGCTGTGAAAGCGGGCCTTTTTCCCATGCCGGCGGCAGGGCCCTTCGCAAAATTCCGCTTCTCCCGGATTAAAAGTCAGTTATACACTTCATGCAAGATGCAAGCGCCGCCCGGCCGGGCCATCGGGAAAGCATCGGTCCGCGGCACTAAGGGAGAGGGGACGCGCCCGGGAAATCCGGCCGCGGATGCCGGATTGCCTTCCAGGACTAAACGATTTTACGTCCACGGCGCCAGCGCCGTGTTCGCGGCGGCGCGGGCGTGGCGGGCCGGGGTCGCCGTTTTTGCGATCGCGTCGGCTTTCGGGTGCGCGCTTCTGTCCACGGCGACGATGGCGACGGCGGCGGAACTGCGGGTCGACGTCACGGGGTTGCGCTCCGGCGATGGCGAGGTGCATCTGGCGGTCTTCGCCACGCCCGCGACCTTCCCCGACAGCGACGCAATTCTGGCCGAGGCCATCGTGCGGGCGAAGGCGGTGGGCGTGCATTGGGTGTTTTCCGGCCTCAAGCCCGGGACCTATGCCCTCGCCATCTACCACGACGAGAACGAAAACCGTGAATTCGACCGCGGCTTTCTGGGCATTCCCCTCGAAGGTTTCGGTTTCAGCAACGACGCCCCGGTCTTTTTCGGGCCGCCGGACTTCGCCGACGCGGCGGTGGCGGTCCCCGGCACGGGCGCCCGCATCACCATCCGCATGATCTACTGAGCCGCCGGCGTCAGTCCTCCAGTCCCATCAGGTTGCGGGCGAAGGCGCGGGGATCGAACGGGCGCAGGTCGTCCAGGGATTCGCCGACGCCGACGGCGTGCACGGGGAGTGCGAACCTCTCGGCCAGTGCCACGACGACGCCGCCCTTGGCCGATCCGTCCAGCTTGGTGATCACCAGTCCCGTGATGCCGACCATGTCGCGGAAGGTCTCCACCTGATTGTGGGCGTTCTGGCCGACGGTGGCGTCCAGCACCAGCAGGCAGTCGTGGGGCGCCGTCTGGTCCAGCTTCTTGAGCACGCGGACGATCTTCTGCAGCTCGGCCATCAGGTGCGCCTTGTTCTGAAGCCGTCCCGCGGTGTCGATGAGCAGGAGGTCGGCCTCGTCGGCCTTCGCCTTCGCCAGCGCGTCATAGACCAGCCCGGCGGCGTCGGCCCCGGGCTGCGCGGCGATCACCGGGCAGTCGGCGCGCTCGCCCCATATCTGCAACTGTTCGATGGCGGCGGCGCGGAAGGTATCGCCGGCGGCCAGCACCACGCGGCGGCCCTGGTCGCGGAAGGGCTTGGCCAGCTTGGCGACCGTCGTCGTCTTGCCGCTGCCGTTGACGCCGCAGACCAGCACCACGTGCGGTTTCAGGTGCGGATCGAGGACAAACGGCCTGGCCACCGGCTCCAGGATGGCGGCGATCTCCGCGGCCAGCGCGGCCCGCACCTCTTCCGGCGCAACGTCCTGGTCGAAGCGCGCCTCGGCCAGGGAGCGGCCCAGCCGTGCCGCCGTGGCCACGCCCAGGTCGCCGGCGATGAGCAGGTCTTCCAGCGCTTCCAGCGCCTGGGCATCCAGCTTGCGTTTGGTGAACAGATCGGCGATGCCGCCGGCCAGCTTCGCCGAGGAGCGGCCGAGCCCGTACCTGAGCCGGCCCAGCCAGCCGGCCCCGCCGTCCCCGTCGGCGCCGCTCATGCGGCCCGGGTTCCGACCAGGCGTCCCTCGACGACGTTCGCGATGCGGGCGCCGACCACGGCGCCCGCCGGGGCGTCGAAACCCAGATCCACCGGCGCGTAGTGCCGGCAGCGGCCGCTGCGCCCTTTTTCCACCAGCACCTCGGCGATGGTGCCGATCCGGCTCTCGAGGAAGCGGGCAAGGGCCTTCTCGCCGGCGGCGCGCAGCACGGCCGCGCGCTCCTTGCGGACCGTCACCGGGACCTGGGGCATACGCGCCGCCGGGGTGCCCGGACGGGGCGAATAGGGAAATACATGCAGGTACGTCAGCCCCATCTCCGCCACCGCCGAAAGGGTGTTCAGGAACATGGGCTCCGTTTCGGTGGGAAAGCCGGCGATCAGGTCGGCGCCGAACACCACGTCGGCGCGCGCCCTGCGCGCCCGGCGGCACGCCTCGATGGCGTCGGCCCGGGTGTGGCGCCGTTTCATGCGCTTGAGCACCATGTCGTCGCCGGCCTGCAGGCTGAGGTGCAGGTGCGGCATAAACCGCGGTTCCTCGGCGAGCAGGCGGAACAGGTCATCGTCCATGGCCGCCGGGTCCAGGGACGTCAGCCTGAGACGCCTGAGCGCGGGCACGCGCCGCAGCAGGTGGCGCACCATCCGCCCCAGGGACGGCCGGCCCGCCAGGTCGGCGCCATAGGAGCACACATCGACGCCGGTCAGGACGATCTCCGCGTAGCCGCTGTCCACCAGCCCCTGGACCTGCTGGACGATGCGCGCAAGGGGCACGCTGCGGTTGGGGCCGCGGGCAAACGGGATGATGCAGAACGTGCACCGGTGATCGCAGCCCTGCTGCACCTGGACGAAGGCGCGGGTCCGGCCGGCGAAATCGGTGACCGGCGGGCCGGCCATGAAATGCCCGGCGGTCTCCCTGAGCACCATGATGTCGGACACCACCACGTCCTCGCCGTCGTCGGCGGTGAGAAGCGCGGCATCCAGCTTGTCCGCGTTGCCGACGACCCGGTCCACCTCCTCCATGGCGGCGAAGGCGCCGGGGTCGAGCTGCGCCGCACAGCCGGTGACGATGATCCGGACCCGGGGATTCTCGCGCCGCAGGCGCCGGATGACCTGACGGGCCTGGCGTTCGGCCTCGGCGGTCACGGCGCAGGTGTTGATAACCACCGTATCCTCGATCCCGGCGGTGTTGGCGCGCATGATCGCCGATTCGAAGGTATTGAGGCGGCAGCCGAGGGTGATGATCCGGGCTTGGGCCATGGTGGTTGCGCCTACTCCAGCATCGATTCGCCGAGCGTTCCGGTGAAACTGACCGCCACCGGGCCGGTCAGCCGTACGTGGCCGTCGTCCAACCACTCGATGCCCAGGCGCCCGCCGTCCACCACCACGTCGGCGGCGCGCCCGGTGAGTCCGCGCCGGCTGGCCGCCACCAGGGCGGCGCAGGCGCCGCTGCCGCAGGCGAGGGTGATGCCGACGCCGCGTTCCCACACGCGCAGGCGGATCTCGCTCCCGGACAGGACCTGCGCCACCTCCACATTGGTGGCCTGGGGAAACATCGCATGGCGCTCGATTTGGGGGCCAAGGGAGTCCAGGGGCACAGCCTCCGCATCGTCGACGAAGAATACGGCGTGCGGGTTGCCCATGTTCACCGCCACCGGGTCGCTCAGCGGCCCCGCAGCGATGTCCAGGTGCAGGGTGTCGGCGGGGCCGGCCAGCGGGATGTCCCGCCAGTCGGTGGCGGCCAGGCCCATGTCGACGGCGATCAGCCCGTCCGCCTTCGCCGCGGCGTCCAGAACCCCGGCCGCGGTCTCGATGACGGCGTGGGTGGAATTCTTCTCCTCCATGATCATGGCGGCGACGCACCGGGTGCCGTTGCCGCAGGCCGCGACCTCGCCGCCATCGGCGTTGCGGATGCGCATGAAGACATCGGCCAGGCCGTTGGCCGGCGGCTCGATCACGATCACCTGGTCGCAGCCGATGCCTGTGTGCCTGTCGGCGATGGCGCGCGCCTGGCGGGCGCCGATGCGCAAGGGGGCCCGGCGGGCATCGAGGACCACGAAGTCGTTGCCCAGCCCGTGCATCTTAATGAACGGAACGGCCGTCATAACGCGCCTAATATGGCGCGCAAACCAAAGAAGTCCATAGGTTTCGGCGGCTTCACGAGGGCTCGGCGGCGCCCTGTGCGGCGAGAAACCCTTCCATGTGATGGCGGGCCTGGGCGGGGGCGTACACGTAGGACCGTCCGACCGGGCAGGCCAGGCGGGCGCGGCAGCCGCGGTCCACGCAATCGGCGCCGGCCGGCGCCGAGATGTGGGCCGTGCATGCCGGCACGTCGTAGGCGCCCGTCGTAAAAGCGTCCACCGGACAGGCGGAAAGGCAGGGTTTTTCCGAACACGTCTCACAGGGACTGGGACGCGCATCCGGTGGCGGCAGGGCCAACTTCCCGGCGAACACCAGGGCCGCGCGATAGGCGTGCCAGAGCCCGAAGTCGGGGTGGATCAGCGGGCCGATGGGCGACGGGTGGACCGGCTCGGCGCGCTGGGCCCAGCGCTGGAAGGGAAGATAAGGGGGGCCGTCGAAGGGAAACAGCGCCCGCGCGCCCAGCCCATCGGCCACCTTGCCCATGACCCGGCGCGCCCACGCGTTGAGCGGGTGGGGTTCGTCCCGGCGCCCGCGGGAAAACGCCTTCCACATCTCCGGACCGGCGTTGCCGACGAGCACCAGCGTGCCGGCGGCGCCGGGCACGGCATCGGCCGGGCGTGGATGGAATCCGCCCCGGCAGATCAGCCCGTGGGCGGCGACGGCGGCCTGCACGGACGCATAGTCTGTCATCGTGCCCCGGCGCACCCGCTTCCGCGTCCCGGTTCTTCGACCATGGGCGCCGTTTCACCGCTCACCCTGTCGGTGTCCTCTCCCATCGAACCCGGCCACCGGCGGCGTGGCCGCTCAGCGGGACTGCGGTGAGTTGGCCAACGACTTGACCAGCTCGAACACCCGCTTTCGCAGCCGCAGGCGGTCGATACGCGCATAATTGTGCATGAGCGCGATGATCTCGCGCGAACGCGTCGGGTCGCCCGCAATCTCGACCGCCGGCCGCGCCCGCCGGCCGCGTATGCCCTTGCCTTTACCCTTCACGGCAGCTTGCGGCATCCCGTCGTAAAAGAATCCCACGTCGACGCCCATGGCCTTGGCCATCTTGTACAGGTTGCTGGCGCCGACGCGGTTGGCCCCATTTTCATACTTCTGAACCTGCTGGAAGGTGACGCCGATTGCCTGGCCAAGCTTGGTCTGGCTCATGCCGAGGCCGAGACGCCGGACACGAACACGGGAGCCCACGTACCTGTCAATGGGATCAGCCGTCCCTTTGGAAGCCCGTTTTTTCTTCATCGTCCGCATACTACTCCTCGAACTACGGATACCATTTTAATACAACCGATAGGATAAACCTAACACATAGTGCGAGTCTCGTACTTAACCAAGATCAAATTTTGCCGTGCCCGGAGAGTTTGCAACGCCGCCGGGCGCTCTCTTGACTCGGGGTGTGGCCGCTCATAGAGTGCGCCGCCTGAGCGAAGGCCTTTCGGGGCTCCGCCAGTCCGCGAGTTTCGCGCACTGGCTTTTTTCTTTGCCCGGACGAAACGCCGCTGGACCGAGCACAATGTTTGACAGCCTGACCGACCGCCTGGGTGAGATCTTCAAGGGCCTCAGGAAACGTGGGGCCCTCAGCGAAGCCGACATCACGGAAGCCCTGCGCCAGGTGCGCGTGGCGCTGCTCGAGGCCGACGTGGCGTTGCCCGTGGTCAAGGACTTCATCGCCGCCGTCCGCGAGCGCGCCGTGGGCGAGGAGGTGCTGCGCAGCGTCACCCCGGGCCAGATGGTGATCAAGATCGTCCATGACCATCTGGTGGAAATGCTGGGTGGCGAAGGCGCCGCCATCGATCTTGCGGGTACCCCGCCGGTGGCCGTCCTCATGGTCGGCCTGCAGGGGTCGGGCAAGACCACCACGTGCGCCAAGCTGGGCCTGCGGCTGCGAAGGCGCGACAAGAAGAAGGTCCTGCTCGCCTCGCTCGACGTATTCCGGCCGGCGGCGCAACAGCAGCTGGCCGTTCTTGGCCGCCAGGCCGACGTCGCGACCGTCCCCGCGGTCCTCGGCGAACAGCCGCTGGCGATCGCCAGGCGGGCCATGGAGACGGGCCGCCGTGAAGGCTTCGACGTGGTGATCCTGGACACCGCCGGGCGCCTTCACCAGGACACGGAACTGATGGCCGAGGCGGCCGCCGTGCGCGACGCCGTCGGGCCCACCGAGACCCTTCTCGTGGCCGACGCCCTCACCGGTCAGGACGCGGTCACCCTGGCCAGGGAGTTCCACGAAAAGGTGGGAATCACCGGCATCGTCCTCACCCGCGTGGACGGCGACGCCCGCGGCGGCGCGGCACTGTCCATGCGCGCGGTCACCGGGTGCCCGATCAAGCTGTTGGGCGTGGGCGAGAAACTGGACGCGCTGGAGGCCTTCCAGGCCGAGCGCGTCGCCGGACGCATCCTCGGCATGGGCGATGTGGTCGGATTGGTGGAGAGGGCGGCCGAAACGGTGGATGAGGCCGAGGCCGCAAAGATGGCGGCCAAGATGGCCAAGGGCCGTTTCACCCTCGAGGACATGGCCCGGCAGTTGAGCCAGGTGCGCAAGATGGGTGACATCCAGGGCCTGCTCGGCATGCTCCCCGGTGTCGGCAAGATCAAGCAGCAGATCGCCCGGGCCAACGTGGACGACAAGACGATCGCCCGCCAGGAGGCCGTGATCCTCTCCATGACCCCGGCCGAGCGGCGCAATTCCAAGATTCTCAACGCGTCCCGCAGGCGGCGCATCGCCGCCGGCTCCGGCACGTCGGTGCAGGAGGTCAACCGCCTTCTCAAGCAGTACCAGCAGATGAACGCCATGATGAAGAAGGTGGGCAAGATGGGAAAGAAGGGGATGGCCCGCGCCGGCGGCCTGCCGCCGGGCTTCATGCCGCCCCTGCCGCCCGTGCGCTAATATAAGCCGTTCGCCGAGTACAGAGTCCTCAACAACAGATGGAAACAGAGAAATGTCCCTGAAAATCCGCCTGTCCCGGGGGGGCGCCAAGAAGCGCCCGTTTTACCGCATCGTGGTGGCCGATTCCCGCAGCCCCCGTGACGGCCGCTTTATCGAACGGGTGGGCACGTACAACCCCATGGTGCCCCGGGACCACCCCGAGCGGGTGGTGCTGAAGGAGGAACGGATCAGGCACTGGCTCAGCGTCGGCGCCCAGCCCACCAACCGCGTCGCCAAGTTTTGCGGCCACGCCGGTATCATCGGCATGCCGGCGATCCCCGAGCAGACCAAGCAAAACCAGCCCCGGCCGAAGACCGTGGAGCGCGTGAAGGCGGCCGAGGAAGCGGCGAAGGCGGCGCAGGAAGCCAAAGAGGCCGCGGCCAAGGAGCCGGACGCCGAGGCCGCGAAGGCCGCCGACGAGGCTCCGTCCGCAGAGGCCCCGGCGGAGGACAAGCCCGCCGACGAGGCCGCGGCCAAGGAGCCGGACGCCGAGGCCGCGAAGGGTGCCGACGAGGCTCCGTCCGCAGAGGCCCCGGCGGAGGACAAGCCCGCCGCGGAAGCCGCGAAGGCCGACGAGGACGCTGCCGCGGAAGCGCCGTCGGGGGAGAAGGCCGGCGACGAGACCCCGGCGGAGGAAAAACCGGCCGACGATAAAGGGGGCGGCTGACACCGGGGTGCCATGGCGGCACGAAGGCGCGAACGGGCGGCCGACCTTGTTTGCCTCGGCGTCGTCACCGGGCCCCGGGGACTGCAGGGCGAGGTGCGGATCAGGAGTTTCACCGCCGATCCGGCCGACATTGCCCGGTACGGGACGCTCTATGACGAAACCGGCGGTCGTTCCTTCCGGGTTCGGGTGACCGGCGGCGCCAAGGGACAGCTCGTCGCCCGGATCGAAGGGGTGGAGGACCGCGACGCCGCCGAGGCGCTCAAGGGCGTGCGGCTCCACGTGCCGCGCGCGGCGCTGCCGGAGCCCGGCGTGGGTGAGTACTACCACGCCGACCTCATCGGCCTCCGCGCCGAACTGGCGGCCGGCGCGCCGGGCGAGGCCCTGGGCACGGTGCGGGCCGTTTACGATTTCGGCGCCGGCCCGGTTCTGGAAATCGCCGGGGACCGGTGCGGCGTGGTAATGGTGCCCTTTACCCGCGCCGTGGTGCCGGAAGTGGACGTGGCCGGGGGACGCCTGGTGATCGACCCGCCGGCCGGTCTGCTCGATGCGCCGGAGGACGGGGCGGAAGGCGCGCCCGCCGGAAAGGACGAGGCATGAGTGAGCAAAAGAGCGGGTTCCGGTGGACCGTCAAGGTCCTCACCCTGTTCCCGCAAATGTTCCCGGGACCCCTGGGCCTGACCCTGGCCGGCCAGGCCCTGGAGAAAGGGGGCTGGGCCTTGGAAACGGTGGACATTCGCGCCTTCGCGCGCGATAAACACCGGACCGTGGACGACGCCCCTTTCGGCGGCGGGCCGGGCATGGTGATGCTTGCCGAAGTGATGGATCGGGCCATCGAGGCGGCGTTGGAGACGGCTCCCCGGCTGCCGCTGATTCACCTGACGCCGCGCGGCCGCCCGCTGACCCAGACGCGGGTGCGCGGTCTTGCCCAGGGGCCGGGGATGGTTCTGTTGTGCGGGCGCTACGAGGGCGTGGACGAACGGTTGCTCGAGGCGCGCGGAGCCGAAGAGATCAGCCTCGGGGATTTCGTCCTGTCCGGCGGCGAGCCGGCGGCCATTGCGCTGATCGACGCCTGCGTGCGCCTGCTGCCCGGTGTTGTCGGCAGCGCCCGGTCGCTGGCGGAGGAAAGTTTCGAACGGGGGCTGCTGGAGTATGCCCAATACACCCGGCCCCGGGTGTGGCAGGGCCGGGAGGTGCCGGAGGTGCTGACCTCGGGCCACCACGACAACATCGACGCCTGGCGCCGGGCCCAGGCCGAAAAGGTTACACAGGAACGCCGCCCGGACCTGTGGTCCCGCTACGTTGAGACCCGGGAAGCCGGGCGCGAGAACGTTTAAGACGAAGGATTGTGTGCCATGAACGAGATCAAGGAACTCGAACAGGAACAGCTCGAAAAACTGACCGCGGACCGCCCCATTCCCCGGTTCCGGCCCGGCGATTCGCTGAGGGTCAGCGTCAAGGTGGTCGAGGGTTCGCGCGAACGCGTCCAGGCCTTCGAGGGCGTGTGCATCGCGCGCAAGAACGACGGCCTGAACTCGTCGTTCACGGTGCGCAAGATCTCGTACGGTGAGGGCGTGGAGCGGGTCTTCCCGCTCTATTCGCCCGCCATCGCCGCCATCGACGTGGTGCGCCGGGGCGACGTGCGCCGGGCCAAGCTCTATTACCTGCGCGGGCTCACCGGCAAGAGGGCGCGCATCACCGAAAAGGTGGAAAGGCGCACCGCCATGCCCGAAAAAACGGTCAAAGGCGTGGCGGATGCCGCGGCCGCCGCCGAGGCTCCTGCCGCCGCCGCCGGGACGGACAAGCCCGCCAAGTCCGAGCGCAAGAAAAAGGCGAAAAAAAGCGCAGCCAAGGACGCCGGGTCCCCTGGCGCGAAGTCCGAAAAGAAGGCGAAAAAGAAGGGCGTGTCCGAAAAGGCCGAATGACAGCCCGCGTACCGGCGCCCGTCCTCTTCGTCGTTTGAAGCCACAGACAGTGTGACTGCTGCGGACGGCCTCAATCGCCGGGCGGGCGCATCGGTGCCCTTGGCCTGCGCCTGTGCCACGCCTTCCGGCCCACGTAGACAAGAACGCACACGACGGCCACCCCCAGGAGAATCAGCGGCCCCACCGCGGTGCCGCCGCCGCCGATTCCATGGGCCAACGCTGGCGAAATCAACATCCCGGCCTCCCTCAGGCAGTCTGCCGGGATGCTACCGGGAACTGTGCGGCGTGGCGAGCCGTTCCCACCGGTAGGCGGATTCCCGCATGGCGATACCGGTGCCGCGAGGCGTTGTGTTCGACTGTGCGGCCGGGTGCCGTGGAGCGGGAACCAGACGGTGGAATCGGAACACCGGCTGTCTTGATTACGGCTTGTCGCGGGCCGCAAAATCCCGCAGCTTGCGGAAGACCAGCAAAACCACGTAGCCCGCCACGGCGCCGGTAATCGCCATGAGGGCGCCCTCGGCGAGGCCACCCCGCGGGAACCCGTAACTCAGGTCCACGATGCCTTCGCCGTCCAGGTAGGCGGCGGCCATCATGCCGCCGATCATGGACAAAATGACGGACCGTCTCGCCGGGCTCAACATGGGACCCCTCGCCCTGTCGCACGCGGGAAATCCAGATCGCCCGATATTAATAGCGCGCGATCACGCGATAGAAAAGCCGTCTCCATCCAGCATGCAAAGGTGGTCGTCCGCCGGCCGCGACCCGGTCGTTTTGCCTTTCGGCGTCACCCCGCCTCCGCCGGCCTGACGACCTGGCGGTCGTCGATCGGCAGGTGCACCAGCGCCGCGAACAGGGCGAGCGCCACCGTCATCCACCACACCGTCACGTACGAACCCGTCGCGGCGAAGAGATATCCGCCCAGCCAGACGCCGAGGGAGGCGCCCACCTGGTGGCTGAAGAAGACGAAACCGAACAGGGTCGCCATGTAGCGGGGGCCGAAGATCTTCGCGACCACCCCGTAGGTGAGCGGCACGGTGGACAGCCACAGCAGGCCGATGGCGACGGAAAAGGCGAGCACCGAGGCCACGCTGGCCGGGGACAGGACGAACAGGGCGATGACGACCGCCCGGGAAACGTACAGGCCGCTGAGCAGGTATTTCTGGCTGTACCGGCCGCCGAGCACGCCCGACGTGTAGGCGCCGACGACGTTGAAGAGCCCGACCGAGGCGAGCGCCCATGCGCCCAGCTCGGGCGCCAGTCCAAGGTCGGTGATGTAAGACGGCAGGTGCGTCTGGATGAACGCCACGTGGAAGCCGCAGACGAAGAATCCGGCGATCAGCAGCCAATAGCCGCGGTGACCGCCGGCCTCGCGCACCGCCGCGCCCAGGGACTGGTGGCGCTCCCCGGGCGCCGCCTCGGCGCGCCCGGCCAGGGCCGTGGCCAGCGGTACGATGGCGAGCGGGAAAAGGCTGAGGATGATCAGGGCCGCCTGCCAGCCATAGGCCTCGAGGAACAGTTGGCCCGCCGGCACGAGGAGGAACTGGCCCATGGAACCCGCCGCCGTACCCAGGCCGAGGGCCCTGGAGCGCCGGTCCGCCGGCACCATGCGGCCGAAGGCCGCGAGCACGATGGCGAAGGACGAGCCGGCGACGCCGAGGCCGACGAGGAGCCCGAGGGAGAGAGTGAGCGTCGTCGGCGTGCCGGAAAAGGCGACGAGAAAGACGCCCACGGCGTAGATCACGGCGCCCGCCGCCAGCACCCGGGCGGTGCCGTATCTGTCGGCCAGCGCGCCGGCGAAGGGCTGCGCCACGCCCCACATCAGGTTCTGGATGGCGACGGCGAGCGCGAACACCTCGCGGCTCCATTCGAACGTTCGCGACATCGGATCGAGCCACAGCCCGAAGCCGGCACGCACCCCGAAATTGAGGAGGGAAATCAGGCAGCCGGCGAGAATGATCAGCGTCGGCGTACGCCAGTTTTTGAAAGCCTGAGCCATGACCCTCTACCCGATCACAGGCGTTTCTTTTCGTGCCCTTTGGCCGACGGTCGTCCGCCATCGCGGACCATCCAGCGGTCATCCAACGGCATGATCGGCAAGGTACTGTAAAATCGACGTGGGTTCACGGTTTCCCAGTGGGCGATTGATTCCCGGGCCGATCGGCGGTACGAGTATCTACGTCCGCCGGCGGCTCGCCGGCGGGCGGGATGCCGGCCGGAGGCGACGCCAAAAAGATGAGTGAACCGCGCACCCTGTTCGACAAGATCTGGGAAGGCCACCTGGTGGACGTGCAGGACGACGGCACCTGCCTGCTGTATATCGACCGCCACCTGGTGCACGAGGTGACCAGCCCGCAGGCCTTCGAGGGCTTGCGGGCCGCCGGGCGCACGGTGCGCCGGGCCGACGCCACCCTGGCCGTGGCCGACCACAACGTGCCCACCACGGACCGCTCGGGCGGCATCGCCGACACCGAATCGCGGATCCAGGTGGAGGCCCTGGACAGGAACTGCGCCGACTTCGATATCCCCTATTTCTCCATGGCCGACGAGCGCCAGGGCATCGTCCACATCATCGGTCCCGAGCAGGGCTTTACCCTGCCCGGCCTGACCATCGTCTGCGGCGATTCCCACACCGCCACCCACGGCGCCTTCGGGGCGCTGGCGTTCGGCATCGGCACCTCGGAAGTGGAGCACGTCCTGGCCACCCAGACCCTGGTGCAGAAGCCGGCCAGGAACATGCGCATCGCGGTCGACGGCGATCTTCCCTTCGGCGTCGGCGCCAAGGACCTGATCCTCGCCATCATCGGCACCATCGGCACCGCCGGGGGCACCGGCCACGTCATCGAGTACGCGGGCAAGGCGGTGCGGGACCTGTCCATGGAGGGGCGCATGACGGTGTGCAACATGTCCATCGAAGCCGGCGCCCGCGCCGGTCTGATCGCCCCCGACGAGACCACGTTCGCCTATCTCAAGGGCCGGCCCATGGCGCCCGCAGAAGGCGCCTGGGAGCAGGCGGTGGCCCATTGGCGGAGCCTGCCGTCCGACGACGGCGCCGCCTACGACTCCGAAACGGTGATCGAGGCGGCCGCGATCGCCCCCCAGGTCACCTGGGGCACCAGCCCCGAGGACGTGCTGCCGATCACCGGCACGGTGCCCGACCCCGCCGGGGAGCCCGACGAGGGCCGGCGCAAGGCCATGGAGCGCTCGCTCGCCTACATCGGCCTCGCCCCCGGCACGCCGCTCGACGGCATCGCGGTGGACCAGGTCTTTATCGGGTCGTGCACCAACGGCCGCATGGAGGACCTGCGCGCCGCGGCGGCCGTCGCCAAGGGCCGCAAGGTGGCCCAGGGGGTGGGCGCCATGGTGGTTCCCGGCTCGGGCCTGATCAAGAAGGAGGCCGAGGCCGAGGGGCTGGACCGGATCTTCATCGAGGCCGGCTTCGAATGGCGCGAGCCGGGCTGCTCCATGTGCCTGGCCATGAACGCCGACAAGCTGAAGCCGGGCGAGCGCTGCGCGTCGACGTCCAACCGCAACTTCGAGGGGCGCCAGGGCGCCGGCGGGCGGACCCACCTGATGAGCCCGACCATGGCCGCGGCGGCGGCCGTGACCGGGCATCTCACCGACGTGCGCAGGCTCGCTTGAGGGGGAGGGAAGAGGGCGATGGAAAAATTCACCACGCTCACCGGCGTCGCCGCGCCCCTGCCGATGATCAACGTCGATACCGACAAGATCATCCCCAAGCAGTTCCTCAAGTCGATCAAGCGCACGGGCTTCGCCGAGGGCCTGTTCTTCGAGATGCGCTACCGGGAAGACGGCAGCGAGAATCCCGATTTCGTGCTCAACAAGCCGCCCTACCGCAAGGCGCGCATCCTGGTGGCGGGGACGAACTTCGGCTGCGGTTCCTCGCGCGAGCACGCGCCGTGGGCGCTTCTCGACTTCGGCATCCGCTGCGTCATCGCCCCCAGCTTCGCCGACATCTTCTATACCAACTGCGTGAAAAACGGCATCCTGCCCGTCAGCCTGCCCGAGGCGGACGTGGACAGGCTGATGGACGCCGCCGGGCGCGGCGCCAACGCCACCCTCACCGTGGACCTGGAAAACCAGGTGATCACCGGCCCCGACGGCGCCTCCGTCGCCTTCGACGTCGACCCCTCCGACAAGCACTGTCTGTTGAACGGCATCGACGACATCGCGCAGACCCTCGACAAGGCCGGAAAGATCGACGATTTCGAGGCCAGGCAAAAAGAGGCCCAGCCCTGGCTGTATTCCTGACCGGGCGTCCGCCCCGCAACTCCGGCCCACCCGATCGGCCGACAGGTAAAGGAGGGATGACTCCATGCCCGCCAACAAAAGGCTTTTGATCCTGCCCGGCGACGGCATCGGCCCGGAAGTGCTGGGCGAGGTGCGGCGCGTCATCGACTGGATGGAGAAACGGCGCGCCGCCACGTTCGACGTCAAGGAAGGGCTCGTCGGCGGCGCCGCCTACGACGCCCACGGCACGCCCATCACCGACGAAACCATGGCCCAGGCCATGGAGGCGGACGCCGTTCTGCTGGGCGCCGTCGGCGGGCCCAAGTGGGACGATCTGCCGTTCGCGGACAAACCCGAGCGCGGCTTGCTGCGCCTGCGCAAGGACATGGACCTGTTCGCCAACCTGCGCCCGGCGGTGGTCTTCGACGCCCTGGCCGACGCCTCGACCCTGAAGGAAGAGGTGATCAAGGGCCTCGACATCATGATCGTGCGCGAGCTCACCGGCGGCATCTATTTCGGCGAGCCCAGGGGCATCGAGGACCTGCCCGACGGCACCCGCCGGGGCGTCAACACCCAGGTCTACACGACGCCCGAGATCCAGCGCGTCGCCCGGGTCGCCTTCGAGCTGGCCGGGAAGCGCGGCAACAGGGTCTGTTCGGTCGAGAAGGCCAACGTCATGGAAAGCGGCGTCCTGTGGCGCGAGGAGGTGCAGAAGGTCCACGACACCGAGTTCGCCGGGGTCGAGCTGAGCCACATGTACGCCGACAACTGCGCCATGCAGTTGGTGCGCAACCCCAAGCAGTTCGACGTCATCGTCACCGACAACCTGTTCGGCGACATGCTCTCGGACACGGCGGCCATGCTGACCGGTTCCCTGGGCATGCTGCCCTCGGCCAGCCTGGGCGCCGTGGACGGGAGCGGCCGGCGCCTGGCGCTCTACGAGCCGGTGCACGGAACCGCCCCCGATATCGCCGGCAAGGGTTTGGCCAATCCGCTGGCCACGCTGCTCAGCTTCGCCATGTGCCTGCGCTACTCCTTCGACATGGGCGAAGACGCCGATCTCATAGAGACCGCGGCCCGCAAGGTGCTCGACGGCGGGCTGCGCACGGCCGATATCATGCAGCCCGGCAAGGCCAAGGTCTCCACCTCGGTGATGGGCGAGGCGATCGTCCGCGAGATGGACAAGCTGGCGGCCTGAGGCGACGGACCCGGCAGGACCGGCGGCCGCGGACTCCCCGGCCGGGAAACGGTAGCGTTTTGGAATCCCTTGAAAACCGGCGTCAACGGGCGTAAGTGATCGGGCCGGGCGCCGCCCGAGGCACGGATTTCGGAGTACAGGGGAATGGGTTACCGAGTCGCCGTCGTCGGCGCCACCGGCAACGTGGGACGCGAGATCCTCGCCACCCTGGCCGAGCGCAACTTCCCCACCGACGAGGTCATCGCGCTGGCGTCCGAGAGATCGGTCGGCAGCGAGTTGTCGTTCGGCGAGGACGCGGTCCTGAAAGTGCAGGATCTCGCCGGCTTCGACTTCGCCGGCGTGGACATCGTGCTGTCCTCGCCCGGCGCCAAGGTCTCGGCGGTGCACAGCCCGCGCGCCGCCGCCGCCGGCGCCGTGGTCATCGACAACACCTCGCATTTCCGCATGGAGCGCGACGTGCCCCTGGTGGTGCCCGAGGTGAACGGCCACGCCATCGCCGGGTACACCAAGCGCAACATCATCGCCAATCCCAACTGCTCGACCATCCAGCTGGTGGTGGCGCTCAAGCCGCTCCACGACCTGGCCACGATCAAGCGGGTGGTGGTCGCCACCTACCAGTCGACCTCGGGCTCGGGCAAGGCGGCCATGGACGAGCTGTTCAACCAGACCCGCGGCATCTACATGAACGAGCCGGCGGAGAAACACCGCAAGATGTTCCCCAAGCAGATCGCGTTCAACGTCATCCCCCACATCGACGTCTTCATGGAGGACGGCGCGACCAGGGAGGAATGGAAGATGGCGGCGGAGACCAGGAAGATCCTGGATCCGGACATCCAGATCACCGCCACCTGCGTGCGCGTGCCCACCTTTATCGGCCATGCCGAGGCCGTCAACCTGGAGTTCGCCAGGCCCCTGTCCAAGGACGCGGCCACCCGGGCCCTGAGGGCGGCGCCGGGGATAATCGTGGTCGATCACCGCGTCGACGAAGGCTACGTGACGCCCGCCGAATGCGCCGGCGAGGACCCGGTCTACGTCAGCCGCATCCGCGCCGACAAGACGGTGAAGAACGGCCTGAACCTGTGGGTGGTGGCGGACAACCTGCGCAAGGGCGCGGCCCTGAACACCGTGCAGATCGCCGAGGAACTGATCAGGTCGTATATGAAAAAGGCGGCTTAGTGTCCTGTCCCCGGCACGGGCGCCCGGCCGTGGACGTAGACACGCTCTAAATCGCGGCGCAGGACGTTTTGCGCCGGTAAAATGTGATCTCGGTGGCCGGTTTCTCTGCGGTCGATTCCTCCGGGAGAAACGCTTCGATGGCATATGGCGTAGCGCGTGCCGGTTCCACCGCGCCGCATCCTACCCTGTATCTCCTTTATCGCCGCCGCCGTCGGGCGCGGAATCGGGATTGAAAAGCACGTTCACCTCGCTCTGTCGCATCGGGTGATCGGGCGCTGGCACCATCGCCGGCTTCGCCACCCGGCGCTCTTCCTCTCCACGGCCGACCGTCTTGCGCCGCCGGTCGGGACCGAAATAGCTCTTCAACCTGACGAAGGGGCGGGGCCTCTCGATGACCGCCTGGATGCGGTCGAACAGGGACTTGGCGGAGATCGGCTTGACCACGAACTCGTTAACGCCGGCGTCCCGCGCGGCGACGACGCGGCCCCGCTCCGAATGCCCGGAGACCATGACGATGGGCGTGAAGACGTTGGGACTGTCCCTGGACAGGCGCACCTTCCTGGTGAACTCGAGACCGTCCATGGGTTTCATCTCCCAATCCAGGATGATGATGTCCGGCGCGAAGGTCTGCATGATCTGCAGGGCGTCTTCGCCGTCCGACGCCTCGCGCACCTGTTCGGCGTGTAAGGCGCTCAGGACCCGCCGGATGATGGTGCGCATGAACGCGTTGTCATCGACGATCAGGAACTTCACGTCCTCGAGATATTTTACCGCCATGATCGGTCGTCCCGGCGCATTGCGGCGTGCGGCACCTGCGCCGCCGGCCGGCCCCTCTCAGCGATTACACGTTAAGCGAGCCCCGCTCGGACCGGATGTTCCTATGACCATCGGCCAAAGGCAAGGGCCGTTTCGCCGGGCAACCGCTTTTCCAATACCGCGCGCCGAGGGCACGTGAGGACTAGTACTCCCTTGCACGATTTCGCGTACCATACGATCGCGTTTCCCGTTCCCTCGGCAGGAGGGGACGCGCGGGCGATGGGGGCCCATCGGCAAGCGTTCCCGACGCCCCGAGGGAGCGGGAAACGCGACCCGAAGGGCGGTCTTGCGAGGCCCCCGGACGTCGTCGCGCGCCGCTTGTGATGCTCCAGCATCACGGCGCGCCGCGCTCCTAGCCGGAAACCTCGCAAGACCGTCGTATGATGCGCGAAATCGTGCAAGTGAGGACTAGCCGACCCGGCGCGCGGGAAAGAGCTCGCCGGGCTGGACGATCTCGTCTTGCGCCGCCACCAGTTGCAGCTCCCGCGCCCCCGCCGCGGCGGTCGCCTTCACCAGCCCGAAGACGGACGACAGCGCCCGGGACAGGGCGCCGCCCACGTCCGGGCGCTCCAGATAATGGCCCAGGAACAGCGCGGCCAGGACATCGCCCGCCCCCTTGACCGTGATCGGCAGCCGGGGCGTGACCACCTGCCACGCCTCGGTCCGCGATACCGCAAGGGCGCCGATGGTGTCGGGCGGCGCCCCGGTGCCGCGCACGGAGGTGACCACCACGACCGGGGGGCCGGCGGCTATCAGCGCACGGGCGGCGGCCACGGCGTCTTCCACGGTCTCCACCGGGCGTTCGGCAAGGAAGGCCAGCTCGAAGACGTTGGGCACGACGATGTCGGCGCGTGGCACGGCTTCGTTTTTCAGTAACGCCGCCAGTTCCCCGGGCACGTAAAGCCCTTCCGTGCCGTCGCCCATCACCGGATCGCAGCAGAAAAGGGCGCCGGCGTTGGCGACCTTGATCCGGGCCACCGCGTCCAGCACCACCCGGCCGGTTTCCGCGCATCCGAGATAGCCGCTTAAGATCGCCCGGCAGCGCGCGAAGGCGCCGCGCTCGGCTATGCCGTCGATGACCTCGGCGACCTCGGCCGCGTTCGGGCCGCGTCCGCGCCAGGCGCCGTAGCCCGGGTGATTGCTGAGGTGCACGGTGTTCACCGGCCACACCTCGAAGCCCAGGCGCTGCAGGGGAAACACGGCGGCGGCGTTACCCACGTGCCCATAGGCCACCGCCGATTGGATGGAGAGGATGGTCATGCCCGGGTACGCCCTTCTGCCGCCTTGCCGGCGCCCCAACCTTGCCACGGACCGGCTTCGGATTGTAGTTTCTCGCCGTCGGCGGATCGAGACAGCCGGGGAGAACCACCATGTCGAAAACCGCGCGGCCGCGCCGCAGCGTCCTTTACATGCCGGGGTCCAACGCCCGGGCGCTGGAGAAGGGCCGGACCCTTGCCGCCGACGGCCTGATCCTCGACCTCGAGGATGCCGTCGCCCCCGACGCCAAGGAAATGGCGCGCCAGCAGATCGGCGCCGCGCTCAAGGCTGGCGGCTACGGCGCACGCGAACTGATCGTCCGGGTCAACGGCCTGGAATCGCCGTGGGGCTATGACGACATCGTCGCCGCGGCGGGTTTCGGGGCCGACGCCATCCTCCTGCCCAAGGTGGAGAGCGCCGGCGCGGTCCATCAGGCGGAAACCATCATGGAAGCATCCGGGGCTCCCCAAGCGCTCTCCGTCTGGTGCATGATGGAAACGCCCCTGGGCATGCTGCACGCCGAGGAAATCGCCGAAGCCAGCCCGCGCGTAGGCGCCCTGGTCATGGGCACCTCGGATCTGGCCAAGGAACTGTACGCCGCCCACACCCGCGATCGCCTGCCCATGATCACCTCGCTCGGCCTGTGCATGCTGGCGGCCCGCGCCGCGGGCATCGCCATCCTCGACGGCGTGCATCTGGACCTCGGCGACGACGAGGGGTTCGCGTATTCCTGCGGGCAGGGCAAGGAGCTGGGTTTCGACGGCAAGACCCTGATCCATCCCAAGACCATCGACGTCGCCAACGAGGTCTTCGGACCCTCCGAAGAGGAAGTTGAATGGTCGCGCACCATTATCACCGCCCACGCGGAGGCGGCAAAGGAAGGCAAGGGTATCGTCGTCGTCGACGGCAAGCTGATCGAAAATCTGCACGTTCTCAACGCCAAGCGCGTGGTGGCCATGGCCGAGGCCATTCGCGACATGGAATCGGCGGCCGGGTGAGGGGGGGGCGGTTTGCCGGAACCGTCGCCGGCGGCCCCGTCGGTTTTTCCGGTGCCTTTTCGACCGCCCGCAGGTATTCGTGCCCCGGAATACAGATTTTCGCGGCGATTGCTGAATATTGTTGTAATTGCCGACGGGGTTTGCCAAATAATGAGGCGTCAGGTACGCAGGTCCTGGGAAACCCACGTAACGCGCCGCCGAGACGACGCTCCTGACGCCTCTTGGAGCCGGCCAGGCTCCGCGCACTTGAAAGCAGCTCCTCAGCTTCGCTCCACACCTTCCCCTCGGGCGTACCCTGGGCAGAGAATCGCCCGAGGGTCCGGGTGGATGTGGCCCGTTTCCGGTCCGCCTCGTCACCGGGGCGTTCCGTCCGCGGACCGTCGATAGCGAAATGTCCCGTCTCACGAGCGGACCCAAGGGACCAAATCCCCCGGATCGAGGGTCCGGACTGGGCACAGTCCGAAACCCCTCCGGCGAACACACCACATCGACCGTGCCGATCTGACGGTTCGCCATTCCACGGAGCCGGCCGATCTCCACCAGGGAGAACCCGACCGTGTCCGCGAAAGGTCCGCCTCGCTGGAGAAACGAGGACTTCCGCCGGCAACCGGTGCCGCCCGCCGGGGCCGAAGCCGCGATCGGCGCTGCCCCGGTCGCCTCCCCTCGGCTTCCCCGGCACACGGGGCGCCGGCTCCGCCTCGGGTCAACGCCTTCCCGCAAAAGCCGCAGGGTCCCGGAAGACCGTTTGGCCCGATGCGGAAATGCATCGCATCGACGCTTTCACGTACGAATACCATGATGATAAAGAACACAGGCGCGTTTCAATACAAAAGTTTCCCATTTATAGAGTTTTCTGTGTATAAATTTCCAACATTTACACAATTAGCCCACACGTTATCCACATAAACATACACATGCTTCGAGAACATATAGAAAAACCAATGTCTTATGCACGTGCGGTCAATACTTCTATTTTGGGCGCTCTCAAATAAATGGTTGCCGGTCGTGGACGGGCACGCGACAGGATGGGCGCCGGGGGCGTCTGCGCACCCGCGAACATTGACTTGCGCCTGCCGGACGGTTAAACGGTTCGGGCGCCGGCACGCCGTTGCCGAGGTGTTCCTGATCTCTTGAGGCAAAGCCTATGAAATCCGGAAATCGGCCCCTCTCTCCCTTCCTGATGTACCGGCCGCAATTCACCTCGATCCTTTCCATCACCCACCGGTTGACGGGAATCGCGCTGGCCGCCGGCACTCTGCTTTTCACCCATTGGTTGACGTCGGCCGCCTACGGGCCGGAGGCGTTCGCGCGGGCCCAGGCGCTCATCGGTTCGGTGTTCGGGCGGCTGTTGCTGTTGGGGTGGACGCTTGCCTTCTTCTATCACCTGTGCAACGGCATCCGGCACCTGGCGTGGGACGCCGGGTGGGGGTTCGAACTGCCTCGGCTCAAGGCCACGGGATGGGTCGTGATCGTCGTCTCGATCACCTTGACCGTCCTCTCCTGGGCCGCCGGCTACGCCGTCAGGGGCGGCGCCTGATGGACATGCGTTCGCCCCTGGCCCGGGCCCGCGGCCTCGGTTCCGCCAAAGACGGAGTCGCCCATTGGTGGGCCCAACGGGTGACGGCCGTGGCCCTGGTGCCGCTCACCCTGTGGTTCGTGGTCTCGGTGGTTTCGCTCGTCGGCGCCGATTACGCGGCCTACAAGGCCTGGGTCGGGATACAGGGCAACGTGGTGTTGCTGGTGCTCTTGATCGTTACCCTGTTTCACCACACGCAGCTCGGCCTCCAGGTAGTCATCGAGGACTACGTGCACGGCGAGACGGCCAAGGTGGTAAGCCTGATGGTCATCAAGTTCACGGTCGTTCTGTTGGGCGCCTCTTGCGTTCTCGCCGTTCTCCGCGTCTCGTTCAGCACTTAAGGAAACCATGGCCCCCGCCTACGAGATCGTCGATCACTCCTACGATGTCGTTGTCGTCGGTGCCGGCGGCGCCGGCCTCAGGGCGACCCTGGGGATGTCGGCGGCGGGGTTGAAAACCGCCTGCATCACCAAGGTCTTTCCGACCCGCAGCCACACGGTGGCGGCCCAGGGCGGCATCAGCGCGGCCCTGGGCAACATCGACGAAGACCAGTGGCAGTGGCACATGTACGACACGGTCAAGGGCTCGGACTGGCTCGGCGACCAGGACGCCATCGAATATCTGTGCCGCGAAGCGATCCCGGCGGTCATCGAGCTCGAGCATCTGGGCGTGCCGTTTTCCCGCACGCCCGACGGCAAGATCTATCAGCGTCCGTTCGGCGGCCACACGCGGGCCGGCGACCATGCGCCGGTTTCCCGCGCCTGCGCCGCCGCCGACCGCACGGGGCATGCCATTCTGCACACCCTGTACCAACAGTCCCTGAAGCACGAGGCCGAGTTTTTCATCGAGTACATGGCCATCGACCTGCTGATGGACGACGACGGCGCCTGCCGGGGCGTCGTCGCCTGGAGCCTGGACGACGGCTCGATCCACGTGTTCCGCGGCCACGCCACGGTTCTCGCCACCGGCGGCTACGGCCGCGCCTATTTCTCCTGCACCTCCGCCCACACCTGCACGGGCGACGGCAACGGCATGGCGGCCAGGGCCGGCCTGCCTTTGCAGGACATGGAATTCGTGCAGTTCCACCCCACCGGCATTTACGGCACCGGCATGCTGATCACCGAAGGGGCGCGGGGCGAGGGCGGATACCTGAGCAACTCCGAGGGCGAACGCTTCATGGAGCGCTACGCCCCGACGTCGAAGGACCTGGCCTCGCGCGACGTGGTCAGCCGGTGCATGACGATCGAGATTCGCGAGGGCCGCGGGGTGGGCGAGCACAAGGACCACCTTCTTCTGCATCTGGAGCACCTGGGCGAAGAGGTCCTGCGGCTGCGCCTGCCCGGGATCACCGAAACGTCGAAGATCTTCGCCGGTATCGACACCGCCAAGGAGCCCATCCCGGTGCTGCCCACCGTGCATTACAACATGGGCGGCATTCCCACCAATCCCATGGGCGAGGTGTTGCGCCCGACGGCGGACGATCCGGATCGGGTGTGCCCGGGGCTCATGGCCATCGGCGAGACGGCGTGCGCCTCGGTGCACGGCGCCAACCGGCTGGGAACGAACTCGCTCTTGGACCTGATCGTTTTCGGCCGCGCCGCCGCGTTGCGCGCCGCCGAGCTGATCACCCCGGGGGCGGCCCACAAACCGCTGGACACCAAAGGGGTCGACCATGCCCTGTCCCGGCTGGACCGGCTGCGCAACGCCTCGGGTTCGCTGAAAACCAGCCAGATCCGGCTCACCATGCAGCGCGCCATGCAGGACAACGCCGCCGTGTTCAGGACCCGCGAGATCCTCGACGAGGGCTGCCGGAAGATCGACGACGTCTGGAACAGCCTGTCCGATATCCAGATCAACGACCGCTCGTTGATCTGGAACACGGACCTGGTGGAGGCTCTGGAACTGGAGAACCTGATGGCCTGCGCCAAGACAACCATGGTTTCGGCCCAGGCGCGCCAGGAAAGCCGCGGCGCCCATGCCCGCGAGGACTTCCCCACGCGGGACGACGAAAACTGGATGAAGCACACCGTTTCCTGGCTCGACGGCGCGGGCACGGTGACGCTCACCTACCGGCCGGTGCACACCTACACGCTCAGCGAAGACGTCGATTACATCGAGCCCGAAGAAAGGGTCTATTGAGAAGGCGGACTTGAGCCATGGTCGAATTCACGCTTCCCGCCAACTCCAAGGTGGGCGAGGGACAAACCCACGGCGCCGGCGCCGGCGCCACGCGCGTCCGGCGGTTCCGCGTCTACCGCTACGACCCCGACAGCGGGGAAAATCCGCGGCTCGATACCTTTGAAGTGGACCTGGACCAGTGCGGGCCCATGGTCCTGGACGCGCTGATCAAGATCAAGGACGAGGTCGACACCACCCTGGCCTTCCGCCGTTCCTGCCGCGAAGGCGTGTGCGGGTCGTGCGCCTTCAACATCGACGGCATCAACACCCTCGCGTGCACCAAGCCGATCGCGGACATCAAGGGCGACGTGCGCATCTATCCGTTGCCCCACATGCCGGTGGTCAAGGACCTGGTGGCGGATCTGTCCTTGGCTTACGCCCAGTACGCCTCCGTCAAACCGTGGTTGCAGGCGGACACGCCGCCGCCCACCCACGAGCGCCTGCAAAGCCCCGAGGAGCGCGCCAAGCTCGATGGCCTGTGGGAATGCATCCTGTGCTTCTGTTGCCAGACCAGTTGTCCCAGCTACTGGTGGAACCCCGAGCGTTACCTTGGTCCGGCCGTGCTTCTGCAGGCCTATCGCTGGATCGTTGATTCCCGCGACGAGGCGACCGGCCAGCGCCTGGACGAGCTGGACGATACGTTCCGGCTGTACCGGTGCCACACGATCATGAACTGCACCAACGCCTGTCCCAAGGGGCTCAACCCCGGGAAGGCGATCGGCGAGATCAAAAGCGCGATCGCGCGCCGGCGGTAGCAGCCTGCTAAACCAATATTCGATAATATTGGTATAGGGGTGGCGTCATGGGGCGCGGCTCACGACAGGGTGATGTTGCCCTCGATATCCTTGCTCAGCCCGAGCGTTTCGATGGTGAGCGTCATCCGCGCCGTGAGCGTCTCGTCGCCCTTGAGGCGGCCATCCTCGACGGCGGCGCGGACGGCCGCCTCGATCTCGCGCTGGGACGTGACGCCCACCTGCTTGAGGAATTTGCGGATTTGAATATTGAAAACGTCGGCATCCATGGATGTCTCCCTTCCTGCCGGCCCCGCCTGGAGACGTCCTCCATGGGACCTGTCTGGTCCCTAGAGGATCCATGGGACCTGTCTGATCCCTAGAGAATAGGAATCCCGGGCCGCCGCGCCAACGACTTTGCCAATAAAACTGCCGGGCCCCACATCCAGGGCCGGAGCAGGGCGGCTATTCCCGGAGGCGCCGCCACTTGCTACAGTCGGGTATCGCCGTCCCGCCCCGGCACAGGCCCGGGGCGGCGCAACGAGGAGCACGGAAAAAGCCATGACTCTCCATCGCATGCTCCTGGCCCGGGCCGAGGAGGGCCGGCCGTTGCGCGTCGGCCTCATCGGGGCCGGAAAGTTCGGTTCCATGTTCCTGGCCCAGGCCCTGCACACGCCCGGGCTGCACGTTCTCGGGGTGGCGGACCTTTCCGTCGCCACGGCGCGGGCGGCCCTCAGCACGACCGGCTGGCCCAAGGAACGGGTCGGCGCGTCCTCCTTCGCCAAGGCCCTGGCCCAGGGGACCACCCATGTCACCGAAGACGCCGAGGCGTTGATCTCCGCCGGCGGCATGGAGGTGGTGGTGGAAGCCACCGGCGTGCCCGAGAGCGGCATCCGCCATGCCCTTTCGGCCATCGGACGGGGCCGTCACGTGGTCATGGTCAACGTGGAAGGGGACGTTCTGGCCGGACCGCTGCTGGCCCGGCGCGCGGCCGAGGCGGGGGTCGTCTACACCCTGGCCTACGGCGACCAGCCGGCGCTCATCTGCGAGCAGGTTGACTGGGCCCGGGCGTGCGGATTCGAGGTGGTCTGCGCCGGCAAGGGGACCAAATACCTGCCCGCCTATCATGCCTCGACCCCGGACACGGTGTGGGAGCACTACGGACTCTCGCCCGGGCACGCGAAGGCCGGCGCCCTCAACCCGAAAATGTTCAACTCGTTCCTCGATGGAACCAAATCGGCGATCGAGATGGCGGCCGTGGCCAACGCCACTGGGCTGACGCCCGCCCCGGACGGCCTCGCCTTTCCGCCCGCCGGCGCCGACGAATTGGCGCAGGTGTGCCGTCCACGGGATGACGGCGGCGCGCTGCACCACAAGGGCACGGTCGAGGTGGTGTCCAGCGTCAAGCGCAACGGCAAGCCGGTCCCCCGGGACCTGCGCTGGGGGGTGTACGTCACCTTCGAGGCGCCGTCGGACTATGTGAAGCGCTGTTTCTCCGAATACGGACTGGTTACCGACGACACCGGCCGCTACACGGCCCTTTACAGGCCCTATCACCTGATCGGCCTGGAGCTGGGCATCTCCGTCGCCCGCGCCGGTCTGCTGGGCCAGACCATGGGCGCGGCGCAAGGGTTCGTCGGCGACGTGGTGGCGACCGCCAAGCGCCGCCTGGAGGCCGGCGAGATGCTGGACGGCGAGGGCGGCTTCTGCGTTTACGGCACGCTGATGCCGGCGGCGGATTCGCTCGATTGTGGAGGTCTCCCCATCGGACTGGCCCACGGGGTCAGGCTCAAGACCCCCATCGCCGCCGGACAATGCCTCCACTGGTCCGACGTGGACATGGACGAGGCCGGCGACGCCGTCCGCTTCCGGCGCCAGATGGAGCAGGCGTTCGCGCCCCGGCGCGGCCGGCCGCAACGCAAGGCCGAGACGGCGTGAGCGGCATCGTCGTCGTCACCGGGGCCAGCCGCGGCATCGGGGCGGCGACGGCGCGCCTCGCCGGCGGCCGGGATCACGCGGTGTGTGTCAACTACGTGGCCGCGAAGGACGAGGCCGAGACCGTGGCCAGACACATCCGCGAGGGCGGCGGCCGGGCCATTGCCGTCGGGGCGGACACGTCGGTGGAAGCCGACGTGGAACGGATGTTCGCCGACGTGGACGACGCCTTCGGCGCGGTCACGGCGCTGGTCAACAACGCCGGCATCACCGGCGGCTTCCGGCGCGTCGAGGAGGTGGACGCCGAGCTTCTGGAACGGGTGCTGGCGGTCAACGTGACGGGCTGTTTCCTGTGCGCCCGCGAGGCGGTGCGCCGCATGTCCACGAAGCGGGGCGGAAAGGGCGGCGTCATCGTCAACGTGTCCTCGGCCGCCTCGTGGACGGGCGGCGGCGGCGAATGGGTCCACTACGCGGCGAGCAAGGGGGCCATCGACACCTTCACCGTCGGCCTGGCGCGCGAGGTGGCCGGCGAGGGCATCCGGGTGAACGCGGTGAACCCGGGGCTGATCGCAACCGGTCTCCATGCCGCGGCCGGGGCGCCGGAGCGCGTCGAAAGGCTGGCGCCCGCCGTGCCCATGGGCCGGGGCGGCACCCCGGAAGAGGTCGCCGAGGCGATCCTGTGGCTGATCTCGGACGCCGCCTCCTTCGTCACCGGGGCGCGGCTGCCGGTTTCCGGGGGACGGTGAGGGGCGGGCCTTGGGACGGACCTTCTCCGCCTTTCCCCTTTCCCCTTTACGCGCGACGGTTTTTTGAGCCTTGACTTCCGCGCCCGTGTCCCGACCTCACCCCTTAAACCAATTTAAACCAATGCACTTGAACATCGGAATTCCATGACCGACGGACCCCTCCACGCCTATCGCGCCCTGCTGGCCAGCGGGAAGATCAAGCCCGACATGGCCCAGGAACTGGCGGCGGAGAAGTTGCAGGACCTGCACGGAGCGCTGGCCGGCTACGCGCCGCACCTGGGGGCCGGTGGCTGGAAGGCGCGGCTGGCGCTTCGCGGCCGCAAGAAGGAGGCTCCCAAGGGGCTCTATCTGTTCGGCGGCGCCGGGCGCGGCAAGACCATGCTCATGGATATGTTCTTCGCGTGCTCGACGATCGAGGCGAAAAAGCACGTCCACTTCCACGCCTTCATGCTCGAAGTGCACAACCGGGTGCACCGCTTCCGGCAAGCGGTCGAGGCCGGCCGGGCGCCGGAGACCACCGATCCCCTGGCCGCCCTTTCCAAGGTCATCGTCGACCGGGCGTGGCTGCTGTGCTTCGACGAGCTCCACGTGACCGACATCGCCGACGCCATGATCCTGGGGCGTCTGTTCGAAGCCCTGTTCGAGGCCGGCGTGGTGATGGTGACCACGTCCAACCGCGCGCCCGGTGATCTGTACAAGGGCGGGCTCCAGCGCGAACGCTTTCTGCCCGTCATAAGGCTCCTGGAGGAGAAGCTGGAGATTCTGGAACTGGACAGCGCGACCGACTACCGCCTGGACGCCCTCAGGTCCATGAACGTCTACCTGACCCCCACGGGCGCGGAGACGGACCGGGCCCTGGAGCGCTGTTTCGCCCGCCTGACCAACGGCGCCAAGGCCGGGCGCGACAGGATCGCCGTGCAAGGGCGCCAGGTCGACATCGGACTGGCCGTCGACGGGACCGCCTTCTCCAGGTTCTCCGATCTGTGCGAGAAACCGCTCGGCGCCGCCGATTACCTGGCCATCGCCGGCAAGTATCACACCGTCGTGCTCGCCGGCATTCCCCGCCTGGGCCCGGTGCGGCACAACGAGGCCAAGCGCTTCGCCGTCCTCATCGACGCCCTTTACGAGCATAAGGTCAACCTGATCTGTTCGGCCGACACGTCGCCGGAGAATCTTTACACCGAGGGCGAGGGCGCGTTCGAGTTCCAGCGCACCGCCTCGCGCCTGATCGAGATGCAGTCCCGGGACTACATGGCGGCGCCGCATGTGCCCTGAGGCGCCGCTCCGGTTACGCCCCTTGCCCCCGCCGCCGCCGGTATTAAGTGTTGGCATACCAGCCCTGCCTCCATATATCTTGCGGGTTCCGCGGACCGCACCATATCCTGGGCAAGGCATGGCGCCGGCCGGGGGACCAGGGCGTTTCCTGAGCGTTGGAGGAACCGTGTAGATGAGCACCATCGTTCTGCCGGACGGCCACGCGTCGAGCGAAGCGCGCCTTGACCCGTACCTGGATCCGTGGGCCGAGATCGACCGCCTGCGCCGGGAGCGGAACGCCGTCATCCTGGCCCACTATTACCAGGACAGCGAAATCCAGGACCTGGCCGATTTCGTCGGCGATTCCCTGGACCTGTCGCGCAAGGCGGCGGCCACCGACGCCGACGTGATCGTCTTTTGCGGGGTCCGGTTCATGGCCGAGGTGGCCAAGGTCCTGAACCCCGGGAAGACCGTGCTGTTGCCCGATATGGACGCCGGCTGTTCCCTGGAAGAGACCTGCCCGCCGGACGAATTCCGGCGCTTCTGCGAGGCCCACGCCGACCATGTGGTGGTCACCTACATCAACTGTTCGGCGGAGGTCAAGGCGCTGTCCGACGTCGTCGTCACCTCGTCGAACGCCGAACACATCATCCGCCAGCTGCCGGAAGACCGGCCCATACTGTTCGCGCCGGACCAGCACCTGGGCGCCTACCTGGCGAGGAAGATCGGGCGCGAGATGACTTTGTGGCCGGGAACCTGCATCGTCCACGACCGGTTCTCCGAGCGCGAGCTGGTGCGGCTCAAGGGCCGCCACCCGGACGCCACGGTGGCCGCCCATCCCGAATGCCACGAAGGGATCCTCAAGCACGCGGACCACGTGGGCTCGACCCGGTCGATCCTGGACTTCGTGCTCAACGCGCCGGGCAAGGAATTCATCATCGCCACCGAACGCCACATCATCCACCAGATGAAGAAGGCGGCGCCGGCCAAGACCTTCATCCCCGCGCCGGGCGCCGACGGCAGCTGCAACTGCGCCGACTGCCCGTTCATGGAGCTGAACACGATCGAGAAGCTGCACCTGTGCCTGCTCAACATGGCGCCCCGGGTGGAAATGCCCGAGGACCTGCGCCGGCGGGCGTACCAGCCCCTGCAGCGCATGATGGAGATGTCTCCGCCGCCCAAACCGGCGGTGGCCCGCGCGGCGGAATAACGGCATGACCTTCGCCGCGCCCGGCCCCGCGGACGTCGACGCCGCGGTGACGGCGGCGCTCGCCGAGGACATGGGCACGGGCGACATCACCACCGATGCCGTGGTCCCCGCCGACGCCACCCTCAGCCTCATCATGGCGGCCCGCCAGGACATCGTGGCCGCCGGCCTGCCGGTTGCCCGGGAAGTGTTCCGCCGCCTCGCCCCCGCGGCGGCGCTGGGCGTCGAGACGTCCGACGGCAGCCCGATTGCGGCGGGGACCGTGATGATGCGCATCGAAGGGCCGGCCCGCGGCCTGCTGTCGGGAGAACGCGTGGCCCTCAACTTCGTCCAGGTGCTCTCCGGCATCGCCACCCTGACCCACGCCTATGTGCAGCGCATCGCCGGCACCGGCGCGGTTCTGCTGGACACCCGCAAGACGGTGCCGGGATTGCGCGCGCTTTCCAAGTACGCGACGGCGCTTGGCGGCGCCCGCAACCACCGCCTGCGCCTGGACGACGGGGTGCTGATCAAGGACAACCACATCGCCGTCTGCGGCGGCGTGAGCGAAGCGGTCGGGCGCGCCAGGGCCGCCGGCCTCACCGCCATCGAGGTCGAGTGCGATACCATCGCCCAGGTGCACGAAGCCCTTGGCGCCGGGGCCGAGCGCATCCTGCTCGACAACATGACCCCGGACGCCTTGCGCCGGGCCGTGAAGGTGGCCGGCGGCCGGGTTCCCCTCGAGGCGTCGGGCGGGGTGACCCTGGACACCATCCGCGCCATCGCCGAAACCGGCGTCGACTACATCTCCGTCGGCGCCATCACCCACTCGGCGCCGGCGGTGGACGTCGGCATCGACCTGGCCGGGGACTGATGCTGGTTTGGAAACCGTGCTCGGAATCCTTAAATTACACGGTATCCAGGGCACCCGAAACGGCCCGCTTGCCCTTGCCCTTGGCTATGAATCGCGGTACTAACGCCCAGGGTGGGGAGCCCGCGCCGCGGTGGACGGCGGCGCGGTTTTTTTTCTGCACTCCGGCCGAAGGACTCAATCCATGGCACGCAGCAAGATCGCCCTCATCGGCGCCGGCAACATCGGCGGCACGCTGGCCCACCTGGTCGGCCTGAAGGAACTGGGCGACCCGATCCTCTTCGATATCATCAAGGGCGTGCCCCAGGGCAAGGGCCTGGACATGGCCCAGTCCGCGCCCGTCGAGGGGTTCGACGCCCGGTGCGTCGGCACCAACCGCTACTCGGCCATCCGCGGCGCCGACGTGGTCATCGTCACCGCCGGCGTCGCCCGCAAACCGGGCATGAGCCGCGACGATCTGATCGGAATCAACACCCAGGTCATGCAATCGGTGGGCGAGGGCATCGGCAGGTACTGTCCCGACGCCTTCGTCATCTGCATCACCAATCCCCTGGACGCCATGGTGTGGGCGTTGCGCGAGGCCTCGGGGCTTCCCCACGCCAAGGTGGTGGGCATGGCCGGGGTGCTGGATTCGGCGCGCTTCCGCTATTTCCTGGCCGAGGAGTTCAACGTCTCCGTCGAGGACGTGACCGCCTTCGTGCTCGGCGGCCACGGCGACACCATGGTGCCGCTGGTGCGCTATTCCACGGTCGCCGGCATCCCGCTGCCCGATCTGGTGGCCATGAAGTGGACGACCCAGAAAAGGCTCGACGCGATCGTCCAGCGCACCCGCGACGGCGGCGCCGAGATCATCGGCCTGCTGAAGACCGGATCGGCCTACTACGCGCCGGCCAGCGCCGCCATCCAGATGGCCGAATCCTACCTCAAGGACAAGCGCCGGGTGCTGCCGTGCGCGGCGTACCTGCGCGGCGAATACGGGGTCAAGGGCCTCTATGTGGGCGTGCCCTGCATCATCGGGGCGAAGGGCGTCGAGAAGGTCATCGAGATCAAGCTCGACCGGTCCGAACGGGCGCGCTTCAACGGATCCGTCAGGGCGGTGCGGGCCCTGCTCGCCATCACCAGGAAGCTGCGCCGTAAGGCCGCCGGGCCGAAGACGGCGCGCCCCGCGGCAAAGGCCGCGGCAAAGGCCCGGTCGCCGAAGGCCGCCGCCGGGAAAGCCCGCGCCGGGAAGCCCCGGGCAAGGAAGGCGGCCGCCGGAAAGGCCAGGCGGAAGTGACGGAATGCGTTCCCCTGCCGGGTTCCCGGTAGGCCAGAGGGAAACCGGATGAACATTCACGAATACCAGGCCAAGCAGTTGCTGGCCAAATACGGCGTCGCCGTGCCCCGCGGCGGAGTCGTCTACACGGCGGCCGAGGCCGAATCCGTGGCCAAGGAGCTCGGCGGCCCGGTATGGGTGGTGAAAGCCCAGATTCACGCCGGCGGCCGCGGCAAGGGCGGCGGCGTCAAGCTGGTCAAGTCCGTCGCCGAGGCGCGCCAGGCCGCCAACGAGATGCTGGGCATGACCCTGGTCACCCACCAGACCGGCGCCAGGGGCAAGGACGTCAAGCGCGTCTATATCGAGGAAGGCTGCGACATCAAGCGCGAGCTGTATCTCGGCATGCTCATCGACCGCGGCAGCGCGCGCATCACCCTCATGGCCTCCACCGAGGGCGGCATGGACATCGAGGAGGTGGCGGCGAAGACGCCGGAGAAGATCCTTAAGGTGAGCATCGATCCGGCCGTCGGCATGCAGGCGTTCCACGCGCGCAGGCTGGCCTTCGGGTTGGGCCTGGAGGGCGCCCAGGTGGGGGCGGCGGTGAAGCTCATCCAGGGGATGTACAGGGCGTTCGTCGATCTCGACGCGACCCTTGTCGAGATCAACCCGCTGGTGGTCACCGGCGCCGGCGACGTCGTGGCCCTCGATGCCAAGATGAACTTCGACGACAGCGCCCTGTTCCGCCACAAGGACATCGAGGAACTGCGCGACGCCGACGAGGAGGACCCGGCCGAGCTCGAGGCCACCCGCCACGACCTCAGCTACATCAAGCTGGACGGCAACATCGGCTGCATGGTCAACGGCGCCGGTCTGGCCATGGCGACCATGGACATCATCAAGCTGTGCGGCGGCGAGCCGGCCAATTTCCTCGACGTGGGCGGCGGCGCCACCAAGGAGCGGGTGACCACGGCGTTCAAGCTGATCCTGTCCGATCCCAACGTGGAGGGCATCCTGGTCAACATCTTCGGCGGCATCATGCGCTGCGACGTCATCGCCGAGGGCGTCGTCGCCGCCGCCCGCGAGGTCAGCCTCGACGTGCCCCTGGTGGTGCGCCTGGAAGGCACCAACGTGGAACAAGGCCGGGACATCCTGGCCCGCTCCGGCCTGCCCATCGTGTCCGGCGAGGACCTGGCGGACGCCGCCCAAAAGGTCGTCGCGGCGGTCAAGGAGGCCGCGTAATGGCGATTCTGGTCGGTTCCCACACCCGGGTCATCTGCCAGGGGTTCACCGGCGCCCAGGGAACCTTTCATTCCGAGCAGGCCATCGCCTATGGCACCGCCATGGTCGGCGGCGTGACGCCGGGCAAGGGCGGCACCACCCATCTCGGCCTGCCGGTGTTCGATACGGTCGCCGCGGCGGTCGAGAAGACCGGGGCCAACGTGTCCGTCATCTACGTGCCGCCGCCGTTCGCCGCCGACGCCATCCTCGAGGCCGTCGACGTGGGCGTGCCGTTGGTGGTGTGCATCACCGAAGGTATCCCGGTGCTCGACATGGTGCGCGTCAAAAGGGCGTTGCAGGGCTCGGGCACGCGGCTCGTCGGCCCCAACTGCCCCGGGGTGATCACCCCCGGCCAATGCAAGATCGGCATCATGCCCGGTCACATCCACAAGCCGGGCCGGATCGGCATCGTCTCCCGTTCGGGCACCCTTACGTACGAAGCGGTCGCCCAGACCACCACCAGCGGGCTGGGGCAGACCACCTGCATCGGCATCGGCGGCGATCCGGTGAACGGCACCAACTTTGTCGACTGCCTCGAGATGTTCCTCGCCGACGACGAGACCGAAGGCATCGTCATGATCGGCGAGATCGGCGGCACCGCCGAGGAAGAGGGCGCCGAGGTCGTCAGGGCATCGAAGACCAAGAAGCCCGTGGTCGGCTTCATCGCCGGCCTGACGGCGCCCCCCGGGCGGCGCATGGGCCACGCCGGCGCCATTATCTCTGGCGGAACGGGCGCCGCCGCCGATAAGATCGAGGCCTTGAAGAGCGCCGGCATCCACGTCGCCGATTCGCCGGCGTCCATCGGCAGCACCATGTTGAGGGTAATGGACGGTTAACCGTTATCGGTTTAAACGCAGGACCGTTCGGTCCTGGATCACACGGAGGGAAGACGCGCTTGATTGCCGCGCCTTTTCCGGAGCCATGGCAGCCACACTGGATTCCTTTCTCACCGGCACCAACGCCGCCTTTATCGCCGAGCTTTATGCCCGCTACCTAGGAGACCCCGCCACGGTGGACGCGAGCTGGGTCACATATTTCTCGGGCCTGCAGGAGGACGGCGGGGCCGTCCTCGACGAGCTGCGCGGGGCCAGCTGGGCGCCCTCGGACGCGGGCGTCATCGGCCGCGGCGACGGCGATGGCGGGGTTGCCCCGTCCCCCATCCCCACCGGCACCGCGGGCGGATCGTTCGGCGCCGACCAGGTCAGGGCGGCGACCAAGGATTCCCTCAGCGCGCTGATGATGATCCGCGCCTACCGGGTGCGCGGCCATCTCATCGCCCGCTTCGACCCCCTGGGCCTGGAGGGCAATACCCACCACCCCGAGCTGGACCCCAAAACCTACGGCTTCACGGAAGCCGACATGGACCGCCCCATCTTCATCAACCACGTGCTGGGACTGGAGACCGCGACCTTGCGCGAGATCGTTCAGGTTCTCCGCGAAACGTACTGCGGATCCATCGGCGTCGAGTTCATGCACATCATGGAGCCGGAGGAGAAGGCCTGGATCCAGCGGCGCATCGAGGGCATACGCAACCAGACCCAGTTCACCCTCAAGGGCAAGCGCGCCATCTACCAGCGCCTGGTCGAGGCCGACGGTTTCGAGAAATTCCTCGATGTGAAGTACACCGGGACCAAGCGCTTCGGACTCGACGGCGGCGAGAGCATGATCCCGGCGCTCGAGCAGATCCTCAAAAGGGGCTCGCAACTGGGCATCAAGGAGGTGGTGCTGGGGATGCCCCACCGGGGCCGGCTGAACGTGCTGGCCGGCATCATGTGCAAGCCCTACGTGGCCATTTTTTCCGAGTTTCAGGGCATCGCCTCCAGCCCCGAAGACGTCCACGGTTCGGGCGACGTCAAGTACCATCTGGGCACCTCTGCCGACCGGGTGTTCGACGGCAACACCATCCATTTGTCCCTGGCCGCCAACCCCTCGCACCTGGAAGCGGTCAACCCGGTCGTCCTCGGCAAGGTGCGGGCCAAGCAGAACGAGCGCAACGACGAGGCGCGCCATCAGGTGATGGGCCTGTTGATGCACGGGGACGCCGCCTTCGCCGGCCAGGGCCTGGTCCCCGAGACACTGGACCTTTCGCAGTTGCGCGGCTACCGCACCGGCGGCACCATCCACCTCATCGTCAACAACCAGATCGGCTTCACCACCAGCCCGGCCCAATCGCGATCGTCGCCCTATCCCTCGGACGTGGCCAAGGGGATCCAGGCGCCCATCTTCCACGTCAACGGCGACGATCCCGAGGCGGTGGTGCACGTGGCCCGCATCGCCACCGAATTCCGCCAGGAATTCAAGCGCGACGTGGTCATCGACCTGTTCTGCTACCGCCGCCACGGCCACAACGAGGCCGACGAGCCCATGTTCACCCAGCCCATCATGTACCGCACCATCGGCGGGCATCCGACCACCCGAGAGCTCTACGCCAGGCGGCTGATCAAGGAGGGCGCGATCACCGAAGAGGAGGCCGGGCGGATGGTCGCCGACTTCCGCGCGCGCCTGGAACAGGAATTCGAGGCGGCCCCCGGATACAAGCCCAACAGGGCCGACTGGCTGGAAGGCGTGTGGAAGGGACTGGTGCAGTTCTCGGGCGAGGAGGAACTGCGCGACGACGATACCGCCGTTCCGATCAAGGTGCTGCGCGAGGTGGGCGCGGCGATCTCGCGCCCGCCGGAGAACTTCAACGTCAACCGCAAGATCCTGCGCCAGATGGACGCCAAGCGGAAGATGATCGAGAGCGGCGAGGGTATCGACTGGGGGACGGCCGAGGCGCTGGCCTTCGGCAGCCTCCTGGTGGAAGGCACGCGGGTGCGCCTGTCGGGCCAGGACTCAGGAAGGGGCACGTTCTCCCACCGCCACTGCGTGCTCGTCGATCAGGACACCGAGGAACGGTACTTCCCCTTGAGCGAGATCCGCAAAGGGCAGGCCACCTTCGAGGTCATGGACAGCCCCCTTTCGGAAGCCGGCGTGCTCGGCTACGAATACGGCTATTCGCTGGCCGATCCGCAAACGTTGGTGCTGTGGGAGGCCCAGTTCGGCGACTTCGCCAACGGCGCCCAGGTGATCATCGACCAGTTCGTCGCCTCGGGCGAATCCAAGTGGCTGCGCATGTCGTCCATCGTGCTGTTGCTGCCCCACGGCCACGAGGGCCAGGGGCCGGAGCATTCCTCGGCCCGTCCCGAGCGCTACCTGCAGCTATGCGCCGAGGACAACATGCAGGTGGTCAACCTGACCACCCCGGCCAATTACTTCCACGCCCTGCGCCGGCAGATGCGGCGCAATTTCCGCAAGCCCCTGATCGTCATGGCGCCGAAATCGCTCCTGCGGCACAAGCTGGTGACGTCCGGGTTAAGGGACATGGCGGGCGGCACCGGCTTTCAACGGGTGCTGCCGGAAACCGATGACCTGGTTGCCGACAAGAAGGTCCGGCGGGTGATCCTGTGCTCGGGCAAGGTCTACTACGATCTCTGGCAGGCGCGCCGCGATGCGGGCATCGACGACGTGGCCCTCGTCCGCGTCGAACAGCTCTACCCGTGGCCGCGCAACACGCTGGTCAAACAGTTGCGCCGGTACTCGGACGCCGAGGTGGTGTGGTGCCAGGAGGAACCCGCCAACATGGGCTACTGGACCTTTGTCTTCCCGCGCCTGGACAACATCCTGGTGGAGCTTAGCGGCAACAAGGCGACGCGCCCCGTGTACGCCGGGCGCCCGGCCGCCGCCTCGCCGGCGACGGGCATGGCCAAGGTCCACCAGAAGGAACAGGCGCGGCTGGTGGAGGGGGCCCTGACGGCGGCGCTGAAATCGTTGCAGCAGCCCTTCCTGCGCAAAACGGGATAAACCGGGTCCGGCCCGGCCCAGTTGGAATTTGGGGACGACATGGCGACGGAGATCAAGGTACCCACCCTCGGCGAATCGGTGGTCGAGGCCACCGTGACGAAATGGTTCAAGGCGGTGGGCGACGCGGTGGCGGTCGACGAGCCGCTGGTGGAGCTGGAAACCGACAAGGTCACGGTGGAGGTCAACGCCCAGGCCGCCGGCACCTTGAGCGAGATCGTCGCCGCCGAGGGCGCCGATGTGGAAGTCGGCGCCCTGCTCGGCACCATCGCCGACGGCGCCGCCGCGGCGGCGCCCAAGCCGGCGGCCAAGGAAAAGCCGGCGCCAGCACCCGAACCCGCGCCCGAACCCGCGCCCCAACCCCAGCCAGCGGCCACCCCGGCGCTGTCCCCGGCGGTGCGCAAGATCGTCCGCGAACACGGGCTCGATGCCGCGCAAATTCCCGGCACCGGCAAGGACGGCCGCCTGACCAAGGGCGACGTGCTGGCCTTCGTCAAGGGCCAGGCCGCTCCGCCCGCCGCTCCGGAACCGGCCCCCGCTCCGGCCCCCGCCCGCGGGCCGGCGCCCGGCGCCCAGTTCCCGCCCCGCCCCGCCGGGCCGCGCGAGGAACGGGTGCGCATGACACGGCTGCGCCGGCGCGTCGCCGAGCGTCTCAAGGAGGCCCAGAACACCGCCGCCATGCTGACCACCTTCAACGAGGTGGACATGACCGCGGTGATGGAGATGCGCGCCCGCTACCGCGACGCCTTCGAGAAAAAACACGGCGTGCGGGTCGGCTTCATGTCGTTCTTCGTCAAGGCCTGTGTCGTCGCCCTGCGCGAATTCCCCGCCGTCAACGGCGAGATCGACGGCGACGACATCGTGTACAAGAACCATTACGACATCGGTGTCGCCGTCGGTTCGGCCCAGGGCCTGGTGGTGCCGGTGGTGCGCGACGCGGACGCGCTGAGCTTCGCCGACATCGAAAAGAGCATCGCCGATTTCGGCCGCCGGGCGCGCGACGGAAAACTTGCGTTAGACGACCTGCAGGGCGGCACCTTCACCATCACCAACGGCGGCGTCTTCGGCTCGCTGTTGTCGACGCCCATCCTCAATCCGCCCCAGTCGGGAATCCTCGGCATGCACAAGATCCAGAAGCGTCCCATGGTGACGGCGGACGACTCCATCGCGGCGCGGCCGATGATGTACCTGGCGCTCAGCTACGACCACCGCATCGTCGACGGCCGCGAGGCGGTGTCCTTCCTGGTCCGCGTCAAGGAATGTATCGAGGACCCCCAGCGCATCATGCTCGATGCGTAGGTCCACGGAAGGCCGCGAAGCGAACACGAAACGGGGCAGGAATCATGACCGACACCACCTTTGATCTGGTCGTCATCGGCGGCGGTCCGGGCGGCTACGTGGCCGCCATCCGGGCGGCGCAACTGGGCATGACCGTAGCCTGCGTGGAGAAAGACGCCACCGTCGGGGGCACCTGCCTGAACGTCGGATGCATCCCGTCGAAAGCGCTTCTGCAGTCGTCTCACCACTTCGAGGAGGCGGCGCACACCTTCGCCGCCCACGGGGTGAAGACGGGCGCGGTGACGCTCGACCTGGGCACCATGATGACGCGGAAAACCCAGGTGGTGGCGGACCTCACCAAGGGTGTCGCGTTCCTGCTCAAAAAGAACAAGGTGACCCGGCTGGTCGGCGTTGGCGCGATCACGGCCGCCGGCCAGGTCACCGTGACCGAGGGCAGGAAGAAACACCTATTGAAGGCCGGGAGCATCGTCATCGCCACCGGCTCCGACGTGGCGCCGCTCCAGGGCGTGGACATCGACGAGAAGCGGATCGTCAGCTCCACCGGCGCGCTGTCGCTCAAATCGGTTCCCAAGACCATGGTCGTCGTCGGCGCCGGCATCATCGGGCTGGAGCTGGGGTCCGTGTGGCGGCGCCTGGGCGCCCGGGTGACGGTGGTGGAGTTCCTCGACCGCATCCTGCCCGGCATGGACGGCGAGGCGTGCCGTCAGATGCAGCGCATCCTCGCCAAGCAGGGGATCGAGTTCAGGCTGTCCACCAAGGTGACCGGGGCCAGGGCGTCGAAGACCGGCGTCACGCTCTCCGTCGAGCCGGTGGAGGGCGGCAAATCCGAGACCCTCAAGGCCGAGGTGGTCCTGGTGTCCGTCGGCCGGCGGCCCCGCACCCAGGGCCTGGGCCTGGCGGGGATCGGGGTGGAGACGGACGCGCACGGCTTCGTCAAGGTGGATTCCGGCTTCCGCACCAACGTGCCCGGCGTCTTCGCCATCGGCGACGTGATCGGCGGCGCCATGCTGGCCCACAAGGCGGAGGAAGAAGGCGTCGCCGTGGCGGAGATCCTGGCCGGCCAGGCCGGGCACGTGAACTACGAGGCCATCCCCGGCGTCGTCTACACGTGGCCCGAGGTGGCGAGCCTGGGCAGGACGGAGGAGCAGCTGAAAGACACCGGCGTCCAGTACAGGGTCGGCAAGTTCCCCTTCACCGCCAATTCGCGGGCGCGCTGCAACGCCGACACCGACGGCTTCGTGAAGATCCTGGCGGACGCCGGCACCGACCGGGTGCTCGGTGTCCACATCGTCGGTGCCCAGGCCGGCGACGTGATCCAGGAAGCGGTCATCGCCATGGAGTTCGGCGGCTCGGCCGAGGACATCGCGCGCTCGTCCCACGGCCACCCGGGCATGAGCGAGGCGATCAAGGAAGCGGCCATGGCCATCGGCGGACGGGCCATCCATATCTGACGGTCGTCGCCGGAGTCCTTCTCCGGGCTTGCGGCGGGACGTGCGTTTGCTTCCGGTTTGCCCATGGCGCGGCGTCCTGGGCTAAGATGACACCATGCGCCGCGCCGTCTCCCCCGTCACGTTGATCGCCGTGTTTTGCGTGGCCGAGATCTTCGGCATGACCGGCGCCGTCACCTTTCCGGCGTTGCTGCCCACGTTCATCGACACCTGGGCGCTGAGCAATACCGACGCCGGGTGGATCAACGGCATTTATTATGCCGGATATCTGTTCGCCGTGCCGGTTCTCGTCAGCCTCACCGACCGGATGGCGCCCAGGCGCGTCTTCTTCCTGTGCATGGCGATCACCGTGCTGGCCAACCTCGGCTTCGCCCTGGCGGCGGAGGGATTGTGGACGGCGATGGCGTTCCGGCTGGTTGCCGGCATCGGCCTCGCCGGGACCTACATGCCGGGCCTGAAGCTGCTCGGCGACCACCTGCGGCACCTGGCCGCCGACAAGGACCAGAGCCGCGCGGTGGCGTTCTATACGTCAAGCTTCGGCATCGGCACGTCGCTGTCGTACTTCCTTGCCGGCGAGGTGGCGGCGGCGCTGGACTGGCGGTGGGCCTTCGCCATCGCCGCCGCCGGCCCCGTCGTCGCCGCGGCGCTGATGGCCGCGATCCTGCCCCGGGAAGACCCGCCGCACGCCCAGGTGCCCGACACCCACCTTCTCGATTTCCGCCCGGTGCTGCGCTGCCGGGCCGTCATGGCCTACGTGCTGGCCTACACCGCCCATAACTTCGAACTGTTCGCCTTCCGCTCCTGGATCGTCGCCTATCTGGTGTTCGCCGCCGCCACCGGCCCGGACGCCACGATCTGGAGCGCCACGGCCATTGCCGCCCTGGTCAACCTGCTGGGCCTTCCGGCCAGCGTGCTCGGCAACGAGGTGGCCCGGCGCATCGGCCGCCACCGCACCATCACCATCGTCATGCTGACCTCGGCGCTGCTCGCCGGGTCCATCGGGTTCGCGGCGGGCGCGCCGTTCACCCTGGTGGTGGTTCTGTGCCTGATTTACGGGGTTACGATAACGGCGGATTCTTCCGCCATCACCGCCGGCGTGGTCAACGCCGCGCCGGCGGGCTACCGGGGCGCCACCATGGCCGTCCATTCCTGCATCGGATTCATGGGCGCGTTCGCCGGACCGCTGGCCTTCGGCGTGGTCCTCGATCTGAGCAGTGCCGGAGCCACGGGCGGGGAAACCATCCAGTCCTGGGGGCTGACGTTCCTGTTCAGCGGTCTGGTGATGGTGGCCCTCGGCGCGGTAGCGCTGGCGGTGCGGGGCCGCGAACGGGCGTGAGCCGCCCCGCCGCCTGTAGGCTTTGGGCCGCAAGGCGGGGCGGCGGTGTCTCGGGGGGTGCGGCTAGCGCCGCCGCGCCCGCGGATGGGCCTTCCGGTAGACGGCCGTCAGGTGCCCCGCGTCGACGGCGGTGTAGCGCTGGGTGGTCGACAACGACGCGTGCCCGAGCAACTCCTGGATGGTGCGCAGGTCGCCGCCGCCGGACAACAGGTGGGTGGCGAAACTGTGGCGCAGCGCGTGCGGCGTCGCCGTCTCCGGCAGGCCGAGGAGCGCCCTGAGGCGCCGCACCTGCCGTTGCACCACCCCCGCGTTCAGCCGTTTGCCGCGCACGCCCATGAACAGCGGATCGTCGTCGCCCAGGGGGTAGGGACAGGCGGCGAGGTAGTCGTCCATGGCCCTGGCGACCACGGGCAGCACGGGCACCATGCGCTGTTTGCCGCCCTTGCCGGTGACCACCATGGTCCCGCCCGCCTTCGCCGCCGACGCGGCTCCGGTGGGCAGGCCCGCCGGCGCCTGGCCCCGGTTCAGGGCCAGCGCCTCGCCGATGCGCAGCCCGCACCCGTAGAGCAGGAGCAGAAGCGCCGTGTCCCGCCGGGCGACCCAGGGTTCGTCGCTCAGGTCGCCGACCGCCTCGACCGCCATGCGCGCGTCCACTTCGGTCAGCGCCTTGGGGATGGATTGGGGAATGCGCGGCGTGCGGATGGCGCCGATGGCGGCGTTGTGGGCCAGGCCGGCGCGATCGAGAAATCGGAAAAAGCCGCGCAGGGTGGACATGGCGCGGGCCACGGACGTGCGCCCCAGGCCCTCGCCGGCGCGGCTGGCGAGATAGCTGCGGAAGTCGGCCGGCGTCAGGCCGTCGAGGTCGCGCAACCCCGGGGGGAACCCCAGGTGTCCGGCGAGGAAGCGAAAAAAGGCCGCCACATCCCGTCCATAGGCGTCCACGGTGTGGCGCGATGCCCGCCGTTCGTGGGCCAGCCACCCCCGCCAGTCCTCGATGGCGGAGACCACGGCCGGCTCGGCGACGTAAGCGGCGGCCGAGGGTTCCGGCCCTTGCCCGTGGGCGTCCGCCATAGGGTGCTGATCGGCCATCGTGTACCTTGTCTACCCTGTCAGGAAGCCCGCTGCCCCAAGGACCGTGTCACCGGTGATACCGAAAGTCAAAACGATTGGTTCGTTTTGACGTGAGAAGCCCGCGACTGCGGGCCGCCGCTCCTGCGGCGAGCCAAGGGCGCGGACGCGCCCGCCCGGCGCTTGAGGGGGGCCAGAGAAGTCACAATGTTTGTGACTTCTCGAATAACGCGCCGTCAGTCCGGCTTTTCCCGCCATCCGTGGACGCAGCATTCCAGCATCCTGGCCATGAACCGGATCAACTCGGTCCCCTGACCCGGGTGAAAGGCGGGCTTGCGCGATCCCAGGGCGAGCAGTCCCACGGGCGTCGTCGGATTCGGGCGCAGACGGGCCAGCGCCGCCGAGCGCACCAGCCCGGCGGCGGCGGCGAAGACCGTTCCGTCATCGGTCATGTCGCGCACCAGGACGACGTCCTGGTCGGCGCCGCCCAGCAGGCGGTCCACGGTCCCGCCGGCGAAGCGGCGGACATCCGCGCCATCCACGCCGGCCACCGGCCTCGAGCCGGTCTCGAAGCCTATGGCGACCACGTCCACGTCCAGAAGCAGCGGCAAATCGTCGTTGACCACCCGCACCATGTGCTCGAAATCACCGGCCGCGAGCATCGCCAGCACGGCGGCGTGGGCGCGGGTCTGGCTCGACAGGTTGCTGCGGCTGGTCTCGATGATCTCCTGGGCGCAGGCGCGCAGGCTTTCGACCTCGTCGCGCAGGCGCTCCAGGATGAACCGCTGCATGTCCACCACGCGGTCGCCCTGCCAGCGCGCCGGCGGGGTCATGGCCGCCAGAACGTCGGCGTGGCGGGTGAAGAACTCGGGATGGCGGCGCAGATAGCCGGCGACCCGGTCCTCGGAAAGTCCGTCCCTGGCCGGTGCCGGCCTCTGCGCAACCAGGGCGTCTTTTTTCTTTTGGGTCATGGCTTGGATCTTGCCTTTCCGGGAAGGGACGCGCCGAGCACAATCCCAATTCGCCAAGCGAACGGGAGCCGTTAGTACCCTCTATCATAATAGGATGGTACGTGTGATCGTCTTTTCGCGTCTTTTGGGCAGAAAGCGGCGCGCCGGCGATGCGGGACATCGTCAAGCGGCGCTGACGTGCCCAAAAGGCGCGAAAAGCGACCCTTCGGGCGGCCATGGGCGGCCATCGGACGTCGTCGCGCGGCTCTCATGATGGGTCCCCATCACGTCGAACCGCGCTCCCAGTGTCCTGTCTCAGAGATTCGTGCACTATACGATCGTTTTTCCCGTTTCCTCGGCAGGAGGGGACGCGCCGGCGATGCGGTGCCATCGTCAAGCGTTCCCGACGCCCCGAGGAAGCGGGAAAAACGACCCGAAGGGCGGTCTTGCGAGGCCCCCGGGGGATACGGGGGGTGTCCCCCCGGTTACGTTTTGCGGGGGACGCCCCCGCGGCCCCCGGCGTCGTCGCGCGCCGCTTGTGATGCTCCAGCATCACGGCGCGCCACGCTCCTCGCCGGAAACCTCGCAAGACCGTCGTATAGCGTACGAATCTCTGAGACAGGACACTAACCGAATGACCACCCATGGCCGTCACACGTGTCATCCTATTATGATAGAAGGTACAAGAGTGTAACCCATGCCTCCGCCCCATGCCAGTTCCCGCCGCCGTCCCGGCGACCGGGTCAGCGTGTTGCTGCCCCTGCCACTGGCCGGGGCCTACGAGTACCGGGTGCCCGACGGGCTGGCGGCGGAGCCGGGCGATTTCGTTGTCGTGCCCCTTGGCGCCCGCGAGACGGCGGGCGTGGTCTGGGGGGCGGCTACCGGCGACGTGGCGGAGGAGAAACTCAAAACCATTTCCCGGCCGCTCGAAGCGCCCCCGCTGCCCGAGGTGTCGCGGCGTTTCGTCGACTGGGTCGCCGCATACACCGTGCATGCCGCGGGCGCCGTGCTCAAGATGGCGATCGGCGTGCCCGGCGCCCTCCATGCGCCGAAGCCCGTCGTCGCCTACGCGCTCAATCCCGAGCCGCCGGACATCCGCATGACGCCGGCGCGGCGGCGGGTGCTCCGGGTATTGGCGGAGGGGCCGCCCCGCCCGGCCACCGAGGTGGCCCGGGAGGCGGGAACAAGCCCCTCGGTCGTCCGCGGCCTTGCCGCCGCCGGCGCGATCTCGGCCGCCGACGTGCCCGCCGGGCCCGTGGTTGGCGTGCCCGACTGGCGCCGGCCGGGGCTGGCCCTGTCGCCGACGCAGGCGGCGGCGGCGGAGGACCTGAGGGGCAAGACCGAGCGCGGAGGGTTCGCCGTCACCCTGCTCGACGGGGTTCCCGGCGCCGGCAAGACGGAGGTCTATTTCCAGGCCGTGGCCGAGGCCCTGAAGCAGGGCCGCCAGACCCTGGTGCTCCTCCCTGAAATCGCCCTCACCGTCCAGTGGCTGGCCCGCTTCCGTGCCCGTTTCGGCGCCGCCCCGGTGGAGTGGCATTCCGACCTCACGCCGGCCCAGCGGCGCACCGCGTGGCGGGCGGTGGCGGAAGGCCGCGCGCGGGTCGTGGTGGGGGCGCGCTCGGCCCTCTTCCTGCCCTTTCCCGAACTCGGCCTGATCGTCGTCGACGAGGAGCACGACACCGCCTACAAGCAGGAGGACGGCGTGGTGTACAACGCCCGCGACATGGGCGTCGTGCGGGCCCGCCTGGGCGCCATTCCCATCGTCCTGGTGTCGGCCACGCCTTCGTTGGAAACCGTGGTCAACGTCGGGCGCGGGCGGTACGCCAGCGTGCACCTGCCGGACCGCCACGCCGGGGCGGCGTTGCCCGAGGTCAGCCTGGTGGATATGCGCCGGGACACGCCGCCCCGCGGCCGCTGGATTTCGCCGGTGTTGTGCGCGGCCCTTGAGCGGACCCTCGGCGGCGGCGGTCAGGCCATGCTCTTTCTCAACCGCCGCGGCTATGCGCCGCTGACGCTCTGCCGGAGGTGCGGCCACCGGCTGCAATGCCCGCGCTGCACCGCCTGGCTGGTGGAACACCGGCGGACCGGCCGCCTGCAGTGCCATCACTGCGGCTACGCGGTGCGCCTGCCCGGGCGCTGCCCCTCATGCGAGGCCGAAGAGAGCTTCGCCGCCTGCGGCCCCGGCGTCGAGCGCCTGGCCGAGGAGGTCGACGCCCTGTTCCCCGGCGTCCGCCATGCCATCGCCGCCAGCGACACCATCCCCGGCCCGCGCGCGGCGGCGGACCTGGTACGCCGCATCGAAGACCATGACATCGACCTGGTGATCGGCACCCAGATCGTGGCCAAGGGCTACCACTTTCCCCTGCTCACCCTGGTCGGGGTGGTCGACGGGGACCTGGGACTCGGCGGCGGCGACCTGAGGGCGGCGGAGCGGATGTATGCGCTTCTCTACCAGGTGGCGGGCCGCGCCGGGCGCGCGCAAAGGGCGGGCCGGGTGTTGGTGCAGACCTACATGCCCGAGCACCCGGTGATGGCGGCGCTGGTGTCGGGGGACCGCGACCGTTTTCTGGAGGCGGAAGCCGCGGTCCGCGAACGGGCCGGCATGCCGCCCTTCGGCCGGCTGGTGGCGCTCATCGTCTCGGGGCGCGACGAAGGCGCCGTCGACGAGGCGGCGAGGTGTTTGCGCCGCGCCGCGCCGCGCAGCCAGGGCGTCGACGTGCTCGGGCCGGCGCCGGCGCCCATCGCCCGGCTCCGCGGACGCCACCGGCGAAGGCTGCTGTTGAAGGCCGGAAAGCAGGTGAACGTGCAACCGCTGGTGCGCCGCTGGCTGGCCGCCGCGAAGACACCCGGCACGGTGCGGATCCAGGTGGACGTGGACCCGTACAGTTTTTTGTGAGCGCTTTTTGTGGCCCCTCCCGGAGCCCTTTTCGCCGCGGCCCATGCCCCGCTGAGGCGCAGGATTCCGCCTTTTTCGCGCCGCTTCCAAGGCCGGGAGCGGCTTGCATGGCTGGGGCGACTATGGTAGACAACAGGCCCTGTTCGCACTGGGTCGTTTTGTTTTTTTCGGGGGCTGTTAGGCTCCTGAATGTCGTCGGGATTCCAAACAAGGATCTTCGCTAAGTGTCATCGAAGACCACAGGCGCCACCGGGCTTGCCGGCCGCTATGCCACCGCCCTGTTCGAATTGGCGGACGCGGACGGGGTGCTGGACCAGGTGGCCGACGACCTGGAGCGCCTGGAAGCCATGATCCACGCCAGCGACGATTTGACCCGGCTGATCCGCTCGCCGGTGATCTCCCGTGAGGACCAGACGCGGGCCATGGCGGCGCTGATGGAAAAGTACGCCATGGGCGAGTTGAGCGTGCGCTTCGTCGGCGTGGTGGCGCAGAACCGGCGGTTGTTCGTGCTCCCCGACATGATCGCCGCGTACCGCGCCCTGCTGGCGGCGCACCGGGGCGAGGCCAGCGTCGAGGTGATCTCGGCCAAAACGTTGAGCGAAAAGCAGCGCACCGCCATCGGCGCCGCCCTGAAAAAGGCGGTCGGCGCCAGGATCGCGCTCGACGTCAAGGTGGATCCCGGGCTGCTTGGCGGCCTGATCGTGCGCGTCGGATCGCGGATGTTCGACAGCTCGCTCAGTACCAAGCTGCAACACCTGCGCCTGGCCATGAAAGGAGTTGGGTGATGGATATCCGGGCGGCGGAAATTTCGGCGATCCTCAAGGAACAGATCGCCAATTTCGGTACCGAGGCCGAGGTCGCCGAGGTCGGTCAGGTGCTTTCCGTCGGTGACGGCATCGCCCGCGTCTACGGGCTGGACAACGTGCAGGCCGGCGAGATGGTCGAGTTCCCGGGCGGCATCAAGGGGATGGCCCTCAACCTGGAAACCGACAACGTCGGCATCGTCATCTTCGGCGAGGACCGCGGCATCAAGGAAGGGGACACGGTGAAGCGCACCGGCGCCATCGTCGACGTGCCCGTGGGCAAGGCGCTTCTCGGCCGCGTCGTCGATGCCCTGGGCAATCCCATCGACGGCAAGGGCTCCCTCGGCGATACCGAACGCGCGCGCATCGAGGTCAAGGCGCCCGGCATCATCCCGCGCCGGTCGGTGCACGAGCCCGTGCAGACGGGGCTGAAGGCCATCGACAGCTTGATTCCCATAGGCCGCGGCCAGCGCGAACTCATCATCGGCGACCGCCAGACCGGCAAGACCGCCATCATCCTGGATACCATCATCAATCAGAAGGGTATCAACGACAACGCCAAGGACGAATCGGAAAAGCTGTACTGCATCTACGTGGCGATCGGCCAGAAGCGCTCGTCGGTGGCGCGGATCGTGAAGACGCTGGAAGATTACAACGCCATGGACTATACGATCGTGGTCGCCGCCACCGCGTCGGAGCCGGCGCCGCTGCAGTTCCTGGCGCCCTATACGGGCTGCACCATGGGCGAGTACTTCCGCGACAACGCCATGCACGCGGTGATCTTTTACGACGACCTGTCGAAGCAGGCCGTCTCGTACCGCCAGATGTCGCTGCTGCTGCGCCGCCCGCCGGGGCGCGAGGCCTATCCGGGCGACGTCTTCTATCTGCACTCGCGCCTGCTCGAGCGCGCCGCCAAGATGAACGACGACAACGGCGGCGGGTCGCTCACCGCCCTGCCGGTGATCGAAACCCAGGCCGGCGACGTGGCCGCCTATATCCCCACCAACGTGATCTCCATCACCGACGGCCAGATCTTCCTGGAGACGGAATTGTTCTACGCCGGCATCCGCCCGGCGGTGAACGTGGGCATTTCGGTCAGCCGCGTCGGCTCCGCCGCCCAGGTCAAGGCCATGAAGCAGGTGGCCGGTACCATCAAGCTGGAACTGGCCCAGTACCGGGAGATGGCGGCGTTCTCCCAGTTCTCCTCCGACCTCGACCCGGCGACCCAGCGCCTGCTCGCCCGCGGCGCCCGGTTGACCGAAATGCTCAAGCAGGGGCAGTTCGCGCCCTGCCCGGTGGAGGAGCAGGTGGTTTCCATTTTCGCCGGGGTGCGCGGATACCTGGACAAGATCGAGGTCAAGGACGTCACCCGCTTCGACGCCGCCATGCTGGACGACCTCAGGGCCAACGGGCAAGACATCCTGCGCTCCATCCGCGACGAGAAAGAGCTGTCCGAAGAAACGGAGGGAAAACTGAAATCCTTCCTCGACGGCTTCGCCAAGTCGTTTTCGTGATGCCGGCCGGCAACGGCGCGGCGGTCACCGGCGGTGAACCACGATGCCCAATCTAAAAGACCTGAGAATCCGCATCGCCACCGTCAAGTCGACGCAGAAGATCACGTCGGCCATGAAGATGGTGGCGGCCTCCAAGCTGCGCCGGGCCCAGGCCGCGGCGGAAGCCGCGCGCCCCTACGCGGACCGCATGGAGCGCATGCTCGGCGCCCTCACGGCCAGCCTGCCCACCGTCGAGGGCGCGCCCGCGCTTCTTGCCGGAAGCGGGGGCGATCGGTCCCACCTGATCGTCCCCATCACCGCCGACAGGGGACTGTGCGGCGGCTCCAATTCCAGCATCGTCCGGGCGGTCAGGCGGCACGTCATCGCCCTTCAGGAGAGCGGGAAATCCGTAAGCCTACTGTGCGTCGGCCGCAAGGGGCGGGACGCGCTCAAGCGCGATTACGAAAGCCTTATCCTCGACACCTTAGAGGACGTGACCAAGACGGGAGCGGGATTCGAGGCCGCCCACGATATCGGCCGGCGCCTGTGCGCCATGTTCGAGGCCGGGGAATTCGACGTCTGCACGGTCTTCTTCAACACGTTCAAGTCGGTCATCAGCCAAGCGGTGACGGCGCGCCAGGTGATTCCCCTGCCGGCACCCGAAGGCGCGGACGACGCGGACGACGCGGCCGGCAACGGCGGCTCCAAGGCGCTGTACATCTTAGAGCCGTCGGAGGAAGAGATTCTGGAGGCGTTGCTGCCGCGCAACGTCTCGGTGCAGATGTTCCGCGCGCTCGCCGAGAGCTATGCGTCCGAGCAGGGGGCGCGGATGACGGCCATGGACAACGCCACCCGCAACGCCGGCGAGATGATCGACGACCTGACGCTCACCTACAACCGCACCCGCCAGGCGGCCATCACCAAGGAACTGATCGAGATCATTTCCGGCGCCGAGGCGGTATAAGGGCCGCAGAGAGATCGGACACGTACTTTCCCTAGGGGAGCCAGCACGATGAAAAAGAACATTTTCGGCACCGTCACCCAGGTCATGGGCGCCGTCGTCGATGTGCGCTTCGAAGGCGACCTGCCGAACATCCTGAACGCCCTGGAGATCGACCACCAGGGCAGGCGGCTGGTGCTCGAGGTGGCCCAGCATTTGGGCGAGTCCACGGTGCGGACCATCGCCATGGACACCACCGACGGCCTGGTGCGCGGCCAGAAGGTGGTCGACAGCGGCGGCCCGATCACGGTGCCCGTGGGCCCGGAGACCCTGGGCCGCATCATCAACGTCATCGGCGATCCGGTCGACGAACGCGGCCCGGTGGAGACCAAGCAGCGCGCGCCCATCCACAGGTCGGCGCCCGAGTTCGTCGACCAGTCCACGGACACCGAGATCCTGATCACCGGCATCAAGGTCATCGACCTTATCGAACCCTACCCCAAGGGCGGCAAGGTCGGCCTGTTCGGCGGCGCCGGCGTCGGCAAGACCGTGATCATCATGGAACTGATCAACAACATCGCCAAGGCCCACGGCGGCTATTCGGTGTTCGCCGGCGTCGGCGAGCGCACCCGCGAGGGCAACGACCTGTATCACGAGATGATCCAGTCCGGCGTCATCGATCTGGACGGCCCCGGATCCAAGGCGGCGCTGGTGTACGGCCAGATGAACGAGCCGCCGGGCGCCCGCGCCCGCGTCGGCCTCAGCGGGCTGACCCTGGCCGAATACTTCCGCGACGAGGAAGGCCAGGACGTGCTGTTGTTCATCGACAACATCTTCCGCTTCACCCAGGCCGGCTCCGAGGTGTCGGCGCTTTTGGGGCGCATCCCGTCCGCCGTGGGATACCAGCCGACCCTGGCCACCGACATGGGGGAATTGCAGGAACGCATCACGTCGACCAACAAGGGCTCGATCACCTCGGTGCAGGCCATCTACGTGCCGGCGGACGACCTGACCGACCCGGCCCCGGCCACCTCGTTCGCGCACCTGGACGCGACGACGGTGCTGTCGCGCCAGATCTCCGAGCTCGGCATCTATCCCGCCGTGGACCCGCTGGATTCCACGTCGCGCGTGCTTGATGCGAACACCGTCGGCCAGGAACACTACGATGTGGCCCGCGAGGTGCAGCGCATCCTGCAGACCTACAAATCCCTGCAGGACATCATCGCCATCCTGGGCATGGACGAGCTCAGCGAAGACGACAAGCTGGCCGTGGCGCGGGCCCGCAAGATCCAGCGTTTCCTGAGCCAGCCCTTCCACGTGGCCGAGGTGTTCACCGGCATGGCGGGCGTGTTCGTGTCCCTGGAAGACACCATCAAGGGCTTCAAGGGCATCTGTGCCGGCGAATACGACCACCTGCCCGAGGCCGCCTTCTACATGGTGGGCACCATCGGGGAAGTGGTGGAGAAGGCCAAGAAGATGGCGGTGGAGGCGGCCTGAACGGGCCCCTTGCGAAAGGAACCCCTCGGATGACGGAGAAGGTCCCGTTCGAACTGGTGACGCCGGAGCGCGTGGTCTTCGCCGAGGAGGCGGACATGATCGTGGTGCCCGGTGGGGACGGCGATTTCGGCGTCCTGCCGGGGCACGCGCCGCTTCTGTCCACGGTGCGCCCCGGCACCGTCGAGGTGTACGAAGGCGATCGCGTAACCATGCGGATCTTCGTCTCCGGCGGCTTCGCCGAGGTGGCGGACGGACGCTGCGCCGTGCTCGCGGACGAAGCCGTGCCCGCTTCCGAGATCGACCGCGCCGACGCCGAGGGACGGCTCAATCGCGCCCATGAGGCGCACCGGGAGGCGGCCCCGGAAAGCCCCGAGCACCGGCAGGCCGTAGACGAACTGCGCGCCGCCGAGGCCATGGTCGCGGCGGCCAAGTAAGAAAGGCTCCCCTTATTCCGGGACGGGCCCATGAAGCTGTATCTGGTCCAACACGCCGAAGCGGTGCCGGCCGAGGACAATCCGGACCGGCCGCTCAGCGACAAGGGGCGGAGCGATGTCCGGCGCGTCGCCTCCTTCCTGGCCAGAAGCGTGCACGTGGGCCGCATCGTCCACAGCCCCAAGATGCGCGCCCGCGACACCGCGGTTCTGCTGGCCCAGGCGCTGGGTCCGGGGGGCGTGGTGGAGGAGGCGGCTTCCGGCCTCGCGCCCAACGATTCGGTCGAGGTGGCCGCCGACCTCATCGCCGGATGGTCGGAGGACACGATGGTCGTCGGGCACCTGCCGTTCATGGGCCGCCTGGTCTCGCACCTGGTCGCCGGTTCGGAAGAGGCAAACGTCGCCGCCTTCCAGCCCGGCACCGTGGCCTGCCTGGAGCGCGCCGCCGGCGACGAAGACGGCGGCGGCTGGGCGCTGGCCTGGATGGTGCGGCCGGAGTTGCTGGGGGGGTAGTGCCTAGCCCCGTCCGCAGGTTATACCAAGGGGCGCCGATCATGACCCATAGAGACGGCTTACCAAGGTTTTCGGCTAGGAGCGTGCGCTGTGGCGATGCGGGGCATCGCGAAGCGTGCGCGACGCCGTCCGAAAGCCTTGGTAAGCCG
>JACZQZ010000040.1 GCA_022545455.1 Pseudomonadota bacterium | reverse complement strand
GAGGTCGTCGGGACGGAGGTCCTGGAACTTAACGGTATCCTGTATCCCACCTATGTGGTCAAGGAACACGCGTTCAGCGACGGCATGATCCGTGCGTACGGTTCTGGCGATCCGATGGAGTACACGGAAACCAAGTGGTACAACCCGGAGTCCGGGCTGGTCCTCAAATCCGTCCGCGACTGGATCCAGGGCCTAAATAAGGGGGAGCAGGAGGAATACAGCCTCGCCCGGGTGCGCTTCCCGCAAGGCACCAAGACCCACGTCCTGGCGGGCACCAAAGTGCCCGGCGAGGCCGATGCGCGCCTGTTGGCCGAGATCGCGCGCCTGAAAAGGGCGCTGCAGGACCCCGGTTTCGGCGCCCCGGAGCGGCCGGCTCAGGTTGCCGCGGTGCAACCGGCGCGAAAAATCGAGCCGGCGAACATCCCCGACATCGAGTTCGGGCGCTACCATGCCCTGGTCATCGGCATCGGGAACTACAAGCACCTGCCGCGGTTGAAGACGGCGGTCAACGACGCCAAGGCCGTCGCCGACGTGCTGAGGCAGGACTACGGGTTCACGGTCAAACTGCTCCTTGATCCCGCCCGGGACGACATCGTGGACACCCTGGACGAGTACCGGGCGGCCCTGGATCAGACGGACAACCTTCTGATCTATTACGCCGGTCACGGGTGGCTGGACGAGGAATCGGACCGCGGGTACTGGCTTGCCGCCGACGCCCGACCGAACCGGCGCAGCAAGTGGGTGTCCAACGCCACCATCACCGATACCCTGAAGACACTCCAGGCCAAGCACGTCATGGTCGTCGCCGACAGCTGTTACTCGGGCACCCTGATCCGCGGGGCGCCGGTGGGGTTGCGCTCCGGCAACTACTGGAGGCGGATGGCGAAGAAGCGGGCCCGTGTGGCGTTGACCTCGGGCGGACTGGAGCCGGTGGAGGACATCGGCGGCGGCGGCCATTCACCGTTTGCCACGGCGTTCATCGGGGTGTTGAAGGGGAACGCCGCCGTCATGGACGGCACCACGCTGTTCAACGAGGTGCGCCGGCCGGTGATGCTCAGCGCCGACCAGACGCCGGAATATTCCGACGTGCGCAGGGCCGGCCACGACGGCGGCGACTTCCTGTTCGTGCGCCGGCGCTAAAGCCCTCTCCCCGCTTCTCCGCGTCCTTTGCGTTTGATTTTTTTAACGCAGAGGACGCAGAGGTGCGCCGAGGATTTTAAAAGCGTGCTTTCGAAATATCGGGAGCCGACGCAAAGGATTCGCCGCCGCTCCTCCGCGTCTCCTCCGCGTTCCTTCGCGTCCTCCGCGTTGGATTTTTTTTAACGCCGGGGACGCGGACGTGCGTTGACGCTTTAATCGGCGCGGCCCGGCCCGTCCGGCGAACGCGCCTCAGTCGCCTTCCCGGCCGGCGACCAGCAATTCGGCCGACAGTGTGGCCAGGGCCCTGGCCATGGCGCCTTCGGGTTCGCGGTCGACGATCAGGTGGGTGACCTTGTCCAGATTGGCGACGCGCACGGGCGCGATGCGGTCGAACTTGGTGTGGTCGGCGAGGAGCACCGGCGTGCGCGCCAGGGACAGCATCTGGGCCCTGATCTCGGCGGCCTCGCGGGAGTAATCCATGAGCCAGGGATGGGACGACAACGCCCCCGCCCCGACGAAGGCGAAATCGGCGAAATAGTTGGCCAGCATGGCGGTGGCGTCGCGGCCCATGGTGGCGCCCTCGGCGGCCTGAAGCTCGCCGCCCAGGATAAAGACCCGGTTGTCGTTGCGCCCGGCCAGCCGGCCGGCGACGTGGACGTCGTTGGTATAGACGGTGAGCTGGCGGTGCCCCGCCAGGGCCTCGGCGACGCACAGCGCCGTGGTGCCGGCGTCGATGATGAGCGAGGCGCCGTCCGGCACCAGGGCCGCGGCCACCCGCCCGATGGCGCGCTTGCCCGGCAGGTTGACCGACATGCGCTCGGCGAAGGCCGGCTCCCGGGAGTCCAGCGAAAGCGCCCCGCCGTGGGTTTTGCACAGGCGGTTCTCCGTCGCCAGGCGGGTGATGTCGCGGCGGATGGTCTCGCGCGACACCTTGAGCCGCCGGTAAAGCTCGGTCACCGAGACCGAGCCCTGCTCGGCGACGATATCGAGGATCAAACTGCGCCGCTGTTCGGCGAGCATGGACGCCCCTCCAACCGGTGCGACTTTGCCCAACGCCCCCATGGGCGTCAAGGCCGGCCCTGTTTGCGGGCGGCCACGGGTCCCGGGCCATGATCACAAGGCCGCGGACCGGCCGTCCCGGGCTGCCGGCGCGTCCGGCCGGCAAGCATGTATGGAAAATCCCCAATTTCTGTGGAACAATGGTCACCAGCGCGGGTAAGGGACCGGTTGCGTGCCCGCCAACCGCAAGGAACAACACCAGTTGTCCAGGGGGGTGCCATCCACACCAAGCCCATGAGAGGCATTCCCCTGCGCATCGTTTACCAGGGATATGGAGGCATATTTCATGCGAACCAATCTGTTGAAACGGCTCACGGCGGCCCTGGCCATGGGAGTCTTCGCCCTTGGCATTGGCGGCGGCGTCGCCGTCGCCAAGACGGACCTGCTGGTCTACACCTCGATCGAGGCGGACGAGCTGGCCAAATTCAAGAATGCGTTCGAGAAGGACTACCCGGACATCAACATCAAATGGGTGCGCGACTCGACCGGCATCATGGGCGCCAAGCTCCTTGCCGAGAAGGACAACCCCAGGGCCGATATCGTCTATGGTATGGCGGCGACCGTCCTTTTGCAGCTGATCCCATACAATTACTTCCAGGCTTACGCGCCCAAGGGGGTCGAAAAACTGAACCCTTTGTATGTGGACCCCAAGAACAACCCGCCCCTGTGGGTGGGCCAGCGTGCCTACGTGGCGGCGGTCTGCTATAACACCATCGAAGGCAAGAAGGCCAATCTGCCGATTCCGAAAACCTGGAAGGACCTGACCAAGCCCGTCTACAAGGGCCATGTGATCATGCCCAATCCCGGCTCTTCGGGCACCGCGTATCTCGACGTCTCCAGCTGGATTCAGATGTGGGGCGAGGAGGGCGCTTTCAAGTTCATGGACGCCCTGCACAAGAACATTTCCCGCTATACCCATTCCGGGTCCAAGCCCTGCAAGCTGGCGGCGGCCGGCGAGATTCCCATCGGCGTCTCGTTCGCCTACCGCGTCGTCAAGTCCAAGGCGGCAGGCGCCCCGCTGGTGCTTATTACCCCGGAGGAAGGTCTGGGCTGGGAGGTCGAAGCCATGGCCATCGTCAGGAACACCAAGAACCTGGCGGCGGCGAGGGCCCTGGCCGACTGGACGATTTCGCGCAAGTCCATGGAGCTCCACGCACCGGGTTACGCCGAGGTCGCCCTTCCGGGCATACCCAACCCGGTCAAGGATTTCCCGGATGTCGGCGGCAAGATGATCAAGAACGACTTCGCCTGGGCCGGCGCCAACAAAGCGCGGATCGTGAAAAAGTGGACCGCGCGCTACGACGCCAAGTCCGAACCGAGAAAGAAGAAGTAGGCCCGCCGCCCGGTTGACAGGCAGGGCCTGATCCATTGGAATCCCCAGTCGGCCCCTTGCGGGGCGGGCTGGGGATTTTTCCTGCCGGATCAAGGACCGGGGGTTCCATGGAGACGGATACATCGGCCGCGGCCGGAGAGGCGCGGCCCCCGTACCTGAAGGTCGAAAACGTCACCAAGAAGTTCGGTGACTTCACGGCCATCAAGGATATCTGCCTGGAGGTCTTTGAAAGCGAGTTCGTGTGCTTTCTCGGCCCTTCGGGGTGCGGCAAGACGACCTTGCTGCGCGCCATCGCGGGGCTCGACATCCAGACCCACGGCCGCATCGAGCAGGCGGGCCGGGATATCTCGAACCTGCCGCCGACGGAACGGGATTTCGGCATCGTCTTCCAGTCCTACGCGCTGTTTCCCAACCTCACGGTCTTCAAGAACGTCGCCTACGGCCTCGAGAACCGGAAGACGGCCAAGGCGGACATCGCCGCCCGCGTCGACGAGCTGCTGCAACTGGTCGGCATGCCGGACCAGGGCCCCAAGTACCCCGCCCAGCTGTCCGGCGGCCAGCAGCAGCGCGTCGCCCTGGCCCGCGCCCTGGCCACGTCGCCGGGATTGCTGCTGCTGGACGAGCCGCTGAGCGCCCTGGACGCCAAGGTGCGCGTCCGCCTGCGCCACGAGATCAAGGAGCTCCAGCGCAAGCTCGGCGTCACCACGATCATGGTCACCCATGACCAGGAAGAGGCCCTGACCATGGCCGACCGCATCGTGGTCATGAACGAAGGCGTCATCGATCAGGTGGGGACGCCGCTCGAGATCTACCGCCGCCCGGCGAGCCCCTTCGTCGCCGACTTTATCGGCGCCATGAATTTCCTGTCCGCGGTGGCCGGCGGGGACGGCACGGTGCGCATCGACGGCGTGGGGCTGTCCGCTATCGAGTGCGTCTGCGTCCAGGACGAAGGCACGGCGGTGACCCTGTGCCTGAGGCCCGAGGACATCGTCACCCGCGGCGTGGAGTCCGGCGCCCCCAACGCCTTCGAGGCGACGGTCGCCGACCTGGAATTCCTGGGCTCGTTCTACCGCGCCAGCCTGACGGCCAAGGGGGTGGAGAACACCCGGTTCCAGGCCGATTTTTCGGTCAACCTGGTGCGCGACCTGGGCATCGAAGCGGGCAAGACCCTGACCGTCGCCTTTCCCGCAGACCGGATCCGGGTCTTCGCGGATTCGTAAGGCCGGAAATCCCCATGACCGACGGCCCGCAGGCAGTTGTCATCGAGGCTCCGCTGGTAAAGCCCAAGGTCGGCCGCGAAAACTGGGTGATGCGGGCCGGCCTCGCCGTCATCGGCGTCTACCTGCTGGTGGCCGTGGTTTTTCCCTTGTACACCATCCTGTCCAAGAGCTTCCAGGACAGCCGCGGACTCTTTGTCGGGCTTGACAATTACGCCGAGTATTTCGCCACGCCGGCGCTGTTCTATTCGATCAATAACAGCCTGACCGTCTCGGTCATCAGCATGGTCATCACCGTCGGGCTCGCTTTCGGGTACGCCTACGGGCTGACCCGCAGCTGCATTCCGGGCAAGGGCGTGTTCAAGGCCATCGCCCTGATCCCCATCCTGGCGCCGTCGCTGCTGCCGGCGATTTCGCTGCGCTACCTGTTCGGCGCCCAGGGCATGATCAAGGGGCTTTTGATGGGCGAAACCATTTACGGGCCCATCGGCATCGTCATCGGCGAGGTGTTCTGGACGTTCCCCCACGCCCTTCTCATCATTTTCACCGCCTTGTCCCTGTCCGACGCCCGGCTGTACGAGGCCGCCGAGGCCCTGGGCGCGAGCAAGCTGAGGACCTTCTTCACCGTCACCCTGCCGGGGGCCAAGTACGGCCTGATCAGCGCCTGTTTCGTCGTCTTCACCCTGGTCATCACCGACTTCGGCGTGCCCAAGGTGATCGGCGGCGGTTACAACGTGCTGGCGGTGGACATCTACAAACAGGTGGTCGGCCAACGGAACTTCCAGATGGGGGCGGTGGTCGGCCTGGTGCTGCTGGCCCCCGCCCTGCTCGCCTTCGTCGCCGACCGCATGATCCAGGGCAAGCAGGTGGCCCTGCTGTCGGCCCGCGCCGTGCCTTACGAGCCCAAGCCGGACCGCCGTTTCGACCTGGCCATGCTCGCTTTCTGCGGCACCGTCGCCTTCGTCATCATCGGTATCCTGGCCGTCGCCCAATTCGCCGCCCTGGTCAAGTTCTGGCCCTATAACCTCAGCCTGGTGCTCGACAGCTACCAGTTCGACCTCATGGACGGCGGCAGCTGGGGGGCCTTCTGGAACAGCCTGAAAATGGCCGCGTGGACCGCGGTGATCGGCACCGCCGTCATCTTCACCGGAGCCTACCTGGTGGAAAAAAGCAAGGGCTTCGAGCACGGGCGCGGCCTGATCCAGCTGATGTGCATGATCCCCCTGGCGGTGCCCGGAATCGTGCTTGGCCTGGCCTATATCTTTTTCTTCAACGCGGTCGGCAACCCGCTGGGGTTCATCTACCACACCTTGATCATCCTGGTGCTGTGCACCATCACCCACTTCTACACCGTCAGCCACCTGACCGCGGCGACGGCGCTCAAGCAAATGGATGCGGAGTTCGAGGCCGTGTCCTCGTCGCTGAAGGTGCCCTTTTACAAGACCTTCGTCCGCGTCACCGTGCCGGTGTGCATACCCGCCATCCTGGACATCAGCATTTACCTCTTCGTCAACGCCATGACCACGGTGTCGGCCGTCATCTTCCTCTATTCCGCCGACACCCAACTGGCCTCGGTGGCGGTGCTCAACATGGACGACGCCGGCGACACCGCCCCCGCCGCCGCCATGGGCATGATGATCGTCTACACGTCGGCGACGGTGCGCCTGCTCCATTTCCTGCTCACCCGCGGCATCGCGCGCCGCACCCAGGCCTGGCGCAAACGCTGATCGGGAGCGCCGCCGCCGTGGCGGCGGGTTTTTTTGCCGTGGGATGTTGATTTCTGTGGCGAAATGACTGGTTGTGCCCGATAGTACCGGCCGGCTTCGACCCTATCCCTTCGCACCATAAGGCGGTCGTCCATGCCCGCTGCCCGGACCGATCCCTATCTGCTCACCCCGGGGCCGCTGACCACCTCGGCGCGGACCAAGGAAGCCATGCTGCACGACTGGGGCTCGCGCGATTCCCGGTTCATCGCCACCAATGCCCAGGTGCGCCGGCGCCTGGTGGCCATCGCCGGGGCCGAGGGCAGCCACGTCTGCGTGCCCGTGCAGGGCAGCGGCACCTTCGCCGTCGAGGCGGCGCTGGGGACCCTCATCCCGCGCGGCGGCAAGGCCCTGGTCCTCATCAACGGCGCGTACGGGAAGCGCATGGTCAAAATCCTGGAGTACCTGGGGCGCGATCATGTGTCCCTGGAAACCGCGGAGGACACGCCCGCGTCGGCCGCCGGCGTGGACGCGGCGCTTGCCGGGGACGCGGACATCACCCACGTGCTGGCGGTCCATTGCGAGACCACGTCGGGCATCCTCAACCCCATCGAGGCCATCGCCGAGGTCGCCGCCGGGCACGGCCGCAGCCTGTTGATCGACGCCATGAGCGCATTCGGCGCCATCCCGCTCGACGCCCGCAAGGTTCCCTTCGACGCGCTGATGGCGTCGGCCAACAAGTGCCTCGAGGGGGTGCCGGGCGTGGGCTTCGCCATCATCCGCCGCCAGGCCCTGGAGGCCGGCGCCGGCAACGCCCATTCCCTGTCGCTCGACCTCCATGACCAGTGGACCGCCATGGAGAAGAACGGGCAGTGGCGCTTCACGCCGCCCACCCACGTGATCGTCGCCTTGGATGCGGCGCTCGACCAGTTCGACGCCGAGGGCGGCGTCGGGGGACGCAACGCCCGCTACGCCGACAACTGCCGGATCCTGGTCGCGGGCATGCGCGGGATGGGGTTCGAGACCCTGCTCGCGGACGCCGTGCAGGCGCCCATCATCGTCACCTTCCGCATGCCCGCCGACCCCCGGTTCGATTTCCAGACCTTTTACGATTCGCTCGGCCGGCACGGATACGTGATCTATCCGGGAAAGCTCACGGTGGCCGATTCGTTCCGCATCGGATGCATCGGCCATCTGGGGGCGGCCGAGATGCGCGGCGCGCTCGACGCCGTCGGCGCAGCCCTCACGGAAATGGGGGTGAAAGACTGCGCCCCCGCCCAAACCTGAACAACCCTGACAAAGGACATCCGCCATGACGTTCAGCTACCATCGCAGGTACCGCGGACCCATCCGATCGGTGATCCTGGATTGGGCCGGCACCACCATGGACTTCGGCTGCATGGCCCCGGCCGTGGTCTTCATCGAGGTCTACAGGCGCCAGCAGGTGCCCATCTCCATGGACGAGGCGCGGGCGCCCATGGGGGCGCACAAGCGCGTGCACATCAAGAAAATCAGTGAGCAGGATGCGGTGCGCGAACGCTGGCAGGAAGCGCACGGGCGCCTGCCCAACGACGACGACGTGGACGCCATGTTCGCCGAATTCGTGCCCCTGCAACTGGAATGCCTTTCCGAATACTCTGATTTGATTCCCGGCGCCCTGGACGCGGTGGAACAGTGCAAGAAACGCGGCTACAAGATCGGCTCCACCACCGGCTATCTGCCGGAGATGATGGAGATCAACCTCCGCGACGCCGAGCGCCAGGGCTACGTTCCCGATTCCACCGTCTCCGCCGGGCAGGTCCCGGCCGGGCGCCCCTATCCTTTCATGTGCCTGCAGAACATGATCAACATGCAGGTCTCGCCGGTGGAGGCCTGCGTCAAGGTGGACGACACCGTTCCCGGCGTCGAGGAGGGGTTGAACGCCGGCATGTGGACCGTCGGCCTGGCAATTTCCGGCAACGAGGTGGGCCTTCCGCTGGATGAATGGCAAGCCCTGCCCGAAGACGAGAAACAGGCCAAGCGCGAGCGCGCCTACCGGCGCATGGAAACCTGCGGCTCCCATTACGTGGTCGACACCATCGCCGACCTGATGCCGTGCCTGGACGACATCGAGGCCCGCCTGGCGCGGGGCGAGAGGCCCTGAGGCCTTGGCGCAAGGGAAAGAACCCGCCATGAAGGACACCCTTGTCCCCGGCATCACCCATACGCACCGCTTCACCATCACCGAGGAAAAAACGGTGCCCTATCTCTATCCCGAATCGCCGGACTTCGTGGCCATGCCCAAGGTCCTGGCCACCGGGTTCATGGTCGGGCTCATGGAATGGGCGTGCCTGGAGGCCCTGAAGCCCCATCTGGACGACGGCGAGGGAAGCCTGGGCATCCGCATCGACGTCAGCCACACGGCGCCGACGCCGCCGGGGATGGAGGTTACCGTGGACGTCGAATGCCTGGATGTGGACGGCCGGCGGGTGACCTTCCGCGTCACCGCCCGGGACGAAGTCGAGGTGATCGGCAAGGCCCGCCACGAGCGCTTCGTCGTCCGCTGGGACCGGTTCAACGAAAAGCTGGCGCAAAAGATCGCCGCGGCGAAGGCCGGTTGAGGCGCCCGTCTGCGGCGATGGTGTTCGCCGCCGCCCCCCTCGCCAGGGGTTTTCAAACCTCCTGGGCCTCGTTTTCCGGGTTCCAAGGGCCGACGGCCCTTGGTGGGGATCAATAGGGGCAAAGCCCCTTTTTACCGCGCATGGGTGCCGGGCGTATTATTTCACGCAGTCGTACCGCAGCGCGTTGGCGGTGCGCCGCGTCAGCCGCGCGATGCGTCCGAACCGGCGGCAGTGCGCGTCCGCCAGGTCCAGCGCCTGGCGCCTTTGGTACCTTGCCAGGACGTCGATGGTGACGACGGAATCGGTCGGGTTGTCGAAGGTGATGCCGGCGGCGTTTTTGGCCAACACCGTGGGCGCGCAGCCGGCCAGAATCCATGCGGCGGCGCCCAGGATCGCGGTCCGGAAAAATCGTCTCGTCACGGATTCCTCCACGGCGGCTTGATTTCCCGGAGCGGTCCCCTCCCGCCCGGTCATTTGCCCACGGGCACGATGCCGACGATGGTGCGCTTGTCGGTGTCGATGGTGAAACGCACCTTGTCCCCCTTGGCCAGCCCCCGCAACAACGTCGCCGGCGTCACCACGTAGCTCATCACCATAGGCGCCATGAAGTCCTTTATTTCCCCATGATCCAGCACGATCCGGCTTTTCTCAGGGTCAACGGAGACCACGGTGCCGATGGTCTCATAACGGTCTCTCGCCGCGCTCCCTTTCGCCGTCTTCACCGCATAGCCCGCCAGCGTCGCCCGGATCTTCTGCGCGATTTCGTCTTGGAGGGCGAAAATGTCTTTCAAGTCCCGGTCATAACGCTCGGCCCACAGGTGATGGCCCGTCTTGCCATCCACCAGTTGCGCCGTAATCCGCACCCGATCGCCGCTCTTGCGGACACTGCCCTCAAGCACATACTGGACGCCGAGTTCGCGGGCCACCTGCTGCACCTTCACTGGCTTTCCCTTGTAGGTGAAAACCGAGGCGCGCGCGATCACGATCAGGTCCTCGAGCTGGGCGAGGTCGGTGATGATGTCCTCGGTGAGCCCGTCGCTGAAATGCTCCTGCCCAGGGTCATCGCTCATATTCTCAAAGGGGAGGATGGCGATGGAGGGCTTACCGGGCAATTTCGGCGCCGCGTTTTCAGGGGCCGACGTGGAGGCCACGTTACCCGGGGGCGCCGATGAACGGGGGTAAAAGTTCCAAAACGCAACCGCCCCTGCGCCGACAAGCAAAACGACCGCCGCGGCGAGGGCCACCGACCGCCACCGCGGCGGCCGCACACCTTTATCCGGCCGCTTGCCGGCAGCACCCGCTTCCTCGGCGGGACTGACGGAAATTGGTCCCGAAAGGACCTGAAACGCCCCAACCGGGTGGGGAATGTTCTTGACCTCCTGGGGTCCCAAGTCTTCGAACCCTATGGAGAGCTTGTTCTTCACCTGCTCGAATGTGCTGGCCGAAATGCACACACCGCCAGGACTCGCGATGCCTTCCAGACGGGCCGCCACGTTGACGCCGTCGCCGAACAGGTCATCACCTTCAATCATGACGTCGCCCACGTTGATCCCGATACGAAAGCGCATTTTCCGGTCATCGGGCAATTCGGCGTTGCGGACTTCCAGCTCTTCTTGAATGGAAATGGCACAACGTACGCCTTCCACGGCGCTGTTGAATTCCGCCAATACGGCATCGCCCGCGGTGTTGAAAATCCTTCCACCGTGCTTGTCGAGCAGGTCGCCGATGATAGCGCGGTAGGACAGGAGGGTTCGCAGCGTAGCCTCTTCATCCGCCGCCATCATCTTGCTGTAGCCGACGACGTCGGCGGCCATAATAGTCGACAGCTTGCGTTTGACTCCCTTATGCGCTTCCATGGGAAGCTCTCCTCTTGGGCCGGAATCGCTACCGACTATACGCCTTTGGATTGGCGTTTCCCAGATGGGTGCAATGGTTGTACGGGTCCATGACAAATTTCATTTCAGAGACATCCAGCGCCTACGCTCCTCCCCGGCCCGAGCGTCCATCGCGTTACCGGCTTCGCGGTCGTGGAGCGGCCAATATCGCGTCGCCCGGTCATTTGCCCACGGGCACGATGGCGACGATGGCGCGCTTGTCGCCATCGATGGTGAAACGCACCTTTTCCCCCTTGGCCAGCCCCCGCAACAGCGTCCCCGGCGTCACCATGTAGCTCATCACCATGGGCGCCATGAAGTCCTTTATCTCCTCGTGGTCCAACACAACGCGGCTGCTGCGTGTTTCCAGGGCGACAATGACGCCGACGCCCTCATGGAGACGTTTCGCGGCCACCACTTGGGCCGGGTGTGCCACCTTCTTCTCACCACCCTCGCCGACGACAAGCACACCGCCCATACCCATCTGCTCGTGGGTTGCCACGTGGCAGTGGAACTTGAGCGTAACGTCTTCGTCGGGTGTCACGAAACGAAGGCTTTGGGTCCGGGGTCCTCGGAATTCCAGTATAAACATCGGGTTGAGGCCAGGCAGCATCAGGGCATGGCGCACCGCGTCGGTATTTTCCAGAACGATCTCCACCTCCTCGCAACGCCGGACACGGAGGACCCGGGGTTCGAAGGCGAACACTTCTCCCGGACGGGCAAACTTCCTGCCCCCTTTCATCCGAATCCGGCGGAAGGTACGCGGCTGTTCGCAGGAGGTCGCGATCATCCGATGGTCCTCCAGGACATCCCCCGACGCGCCGGCGGGCCCGGTCCCGGCGCCCGCCCAGGCGGCGCCCGATACGGCCACAATCAGAGCCCCGACCGAGATGCCGGCAATCAACGGAATTCTCATAGCGGCCTCGTTCCCCCCGCTTCTCATTTGGCGTCGCGAACCGGATAGGTGAATTTGCCCCCTTCCGGCTCTTCCTCGGGCCACCCGTATTCGTACTCCTCGCGGGTCGTATTGAAAATGGCGGGGTCGAACACCGGGACCTTGCCCCGGTAGTATTCCGGGTCGAAAAACCGCTCAAGGCTGGTCGCGGTCTTGGGCAGCCCGTCGTCGCCCATGAACCCGTCGTAGACGATCGCGGTGATGTCGCCGCCGGGGCTGATCCCCTTGTTGGTGACGGTGTGCTCGGTATGGTCGTGCATGATCCACACGCCCGGTCCGGACGCGTATCGGTCGTCGTTCCCCGGCCTGAGCTCCAGGTCGATACGCTGGGCGGCGCCGAGGTCGAAGACGTCGCGGGTGTAGCGCATGCCCGGGGGCACGGCGTATCCGTCCAGATGCGTCAGCGTCGGATGATGGCCATGGGTGTGGAGTTTCATCGGGCGCGCGCCGGCATTGAGAATCCTAAGCTTGACCCGCTCGCCCGCCTTCACCTCGATGGGCGTGTCGCGCAGGGTAAAGGGAAACGAGCGCCCGTTGAGGAGAAAGATATTCGGCCGGCGCTGGGTCGAGTCGTAGTCCCTGTGCATACGCTTCTCGATCTCCCGCGGGTCCTTGTAGGCGGCCGGAATGCGGTTCAGCCGGGCGTCGATATCCATGTACACCAGGGAGTACTCGCGGTCGTACCCGTCTTCCACGGTCGCCTTGGCGAGATCCGGCATCCGCCCCGCCCCGGGGACGAGGTGTGTGAAAATGTTGTTCGGCCGGTTGGGCTCGATGATCAGCATGCCCGCCAGTCCCATCAACACGTGGACATCGGGCTGGACGTGGCAGTGATAGAAGAACGTGCCGGGGTTCTTGGCGATGAACTCGTAAGCGAAGGACTCTCCGGGCTTGACCGCCGCCTGGGTGATGTCGGGGACCCCGTCCATGGCGTTCGGATGGATGGTCCCGTGGGGGTGAATCGTGTGGGGAAAGTAGTGCGTGTTGCTGAGGATGATCCGCACCCGGTCCCCTTCCTCGACGCGGATGGTGGGGCTCGGCACCCGGGCGACCGGGATCATGCCCTTGCCCTCGGGGGCGAACACCCAGAAAGTTACGAACTCTCCGGGGTAGACCTCCTCGCGGACCTCTATCACCTCCAGGCGGATGGTGATTTCATCGGGATCGCCGTCGCCGTCTAGGTCGCGGCCGAGCACCAGGGCTGTTTCCGATGTCCCCGGAATGGGCGCTTCCGACCAGTGGTCGGACGCGCCCGCCGGTGACGGGGCCCCGGCAAGGAGCCAAGCCAACGCGAGCGCCGCATACGCCGTATACAGAGTGTGTGTTGTGCCGGGCATCCTCCCCTCCCCGCTCCATGGGCGGCGGCGGTTTGCGCGCGCCCATGGCGCGAACCGCCCCACTGTTCATGGCATTCGCGCCATCCCCGAAGGTCAATGTACCAGACGTCCGGCGACGGGCACCGGCATGGGCCGTGCCGCCGGCGTCGGGAAGCGCCGGCTACTTTTTCATCATTTTCATCATTTTGAAGTGCAGCATGTCGGCGGCCGCGGCGTACCCGCGCGCCGAGTCGGCCTTGGCGGTGGCCCGGGCATGATCGAGGCGGCCCTGAGGCTTCTCGTGGTTATGCTTGGCCCCGGCCAGCAACATCTTGGCGTCATCCAGCAACATGTGTACCTGGGCCATGTCGGCCTTCGGCATCCTCTTCGACATGTCGCCTTTCATGTCGCCCACCACTTTGTCGATGGCCGCCTGGGCGGCGGCAAAGTGATTCGGGCACTCGAACGCCTGGGCGTCGCCGGGCATGAACTGCAGAGCCACCGCCAATGACGTAACGCCGATGAAACACTTGATCTGCTTGACCTGCATGGATCCCCTCCCTGTTTCCAGCGTTTGGTTGTGGCGTTGGTTATGGAAAAAACGCCATCGGCGGTTTCCCATATCAACGAAAGAATGCAGTGCAACGCCCGCCGGAACCCGTGCGGCCACCGCAGCATAATTTTCACGGATCGTTGTCTATTGTACCCGCGGCAATTTGGTCCGAAAACCGAAATATCCCCGGCCCGGAATCAAATTTTCTTGAGCAGGACCTTGATTTCTTCCTCGGAAAGATTGGCGCCGCCTTGCCGGGTCAGGTTTTCCCGGCGGCGTTCCGGCCCCTGGTAGCTGGGGTTGCGGCGATCCGGTCCCGAATAGGGGCCGGATTTGACGCTCGGCGGCGGGTGCGGCAGGACGTTCTGAAACAACTGCAGAAGCTTCTGAGCGTACATCCCTCTCTCCAACGACAACGCTTCCCCTTTTGCGTCCCCTCCGAAAGCCCTACGGGGCCACGCCCTTATTCGACAGATAGGCCGTCCGCATAACCGTTTCAACCGGCCGCGACCCCTGCCGGTAGCGTCATGATAGCCGGGCCGCCGGTCGTGTTGAACAAAAATTGTCCGGGTAATACCTAAGGAGCGCTGGCCCCCGTTGGCGCGCCCCAGTGGCCTGCATCAGCTAAAGTGCACCCATACGATCGCTTTTCCCGTTTCCTCGGTAGGAGGGGAGGCGCGGGCGATGGCGGCCCATCGAAAAGCCTTGCCGACGCCCCGGGGGGCCACACCGGGGGGTGTCCCCCCGGCTACGTTATGCGGGGGGCGCCCCCGCGACCCCCGAGGGAACGGGAAAAGCGACCCGAAGGGCGGCGTTGCGAGGCTTCCGGGGGGACAAGGGGGGGTGTCCCACCCCGGCTACGATATGCGGGGGACGCCCCCGCGGCCCCCGGCGTCGTCGCACGCCGCTTGTGGTGCACGCACACCACGACGCGACGCGCTCCTAGCCGGAAACCTCGCAACGCCGTCGTATGGGTACAATTTAGCTGATACAGGCCACTAGCGGTCTTCGGCCGCGTCCTCCGTCTCCGCCCCGTGGAACGTCCAGCCGCTTTCGCGGTCCGCCGAGTCCTCCGCGCGCATCCTGATGGAGAGGCCCTCGGGCAACTTGGTGTCGCGGTCTCCCCACGCCCGGTCAAGCTGCGCCTGGTTCAGCTTCGTGGAGTCCTTCAGGTCCGCCCCGCGCAGGTTGGCCTCCCAGAGCTCGGCCCCCTTGAGGACGGCCCCGTGGAGGGACGCCTCGAACAGGTTCGCCCCGTGGAGGTCGGCGCCGCCCAGGTCGGCCCCCTCGAGGTTGGCGCCGCCCAGGTCGGCCCCTTGGAGGGACGCCTCGAACAGGTTGACCCCCTGGAGCAAGGCGCCGCGGAGGTTGGCGCCCCGGAGGTCGGCGCCGCGCAGATTGGCGCCGCCCAGGTCGGCCCCCTCGAGGTCGGCCCCCCAAAGGTCGGCGCATTCTAAGTCGGCCCCCAGCAGGTTGGCCCGGCCGAGGTCGGCTTGCCGGAGGCAGGCGGAAACGAGTTTGGCGTCTTGTAGGTTGGCGCCGCGGAGTCTTGCGTGCCTGAGGTCGGCGCCTTGGAGATTGGCGGCAGCCAGTTTGGCGTTCTGGAGCCGGGCCAGACCGAGGTCGGCCTTCTGCAACTGCGCGCCGCCGAGGTCGGCGCCATTGAGGTTGGCGCGCGATAGGCAGGCCTCCTGGAGGTTCGCCTCCTGAAGGTCGGCCTGGATAAGGTTGGCCTCGGCAAGGCAAGCCCCGCGCAGGTCGGCCTTGGTCAGCCGGGCCACCCGCATGTCGGCTTTCGAGAGTTTGGCGGCGCGCAGATCCGCGCCGCTGAGCTTGGCCACGCGCAGGTCGGCGCCCTGCAGCATGGCCCCACGCAGGTTGGCACCCTGGAGGTTGGCGCCGAGCAGGAAGGCCTCCTGCAGGTTCGCTTCCTGAAGGTCGGCCTGGATGAAATTGGCCTCCTGGAGGTGCGCCTTCCGGAAATCCACCCGGCGCAGTATGGCGACACGCAGGTCGGCCTTCTGCACATTGGCGGCCCTGAGGTCCGCGCCCTGGGCCTTGCAGACGCGCAAGTCGGCGCCCTCGAGGTCGGCCGCGAAAAGACCCGCCTCCTGAAGGTTGGCGCCCTGGAGGTCGGCGCCGCCCAGGTTGGCTTCCTCGAGGTGCGCCTTGCGCAGATCCGCGCCCCGCAGGTGGGCGTCGCGCAGGTCCGCCTTCTGGAGTTTGGCGATGCGCAGGTCGGCCCGTTTAAGTCCGGCGGCCCCGAGGTCGGCCTCCTGGAGCTTGGCGACACGAAGGTCGGCCGCCTCGAGATTGGCCCCGCGCAGGTCCGCCCCGTGGAGGCGGGCCTGCCGGAGATTGGCCCCGCGAAGGTCGGCGTCCCTGAGGTCGGCGTAGACGAGGTTGGCCCGGCTGCCCCCCTCGCCCTCCGACTCCAGCCACTTCCGATGGTATTCGAGGATGTCGCGCAGCGATTGTTCGGACACCCGGCGGCGCGGGCGACCGTCGGATCGGGGGCCGTGGGCCGTATCGGGGCCGTCATTCATGTCCGGGACCACGAGTCACAAATCCGCGATACCTTTTGTCACCCCGACACACGTTGCCTGGACCGGGCGCTGCCGCGCCGGCTTTCGCCGGGCCACAGGCCCCGCACCCGGGCCCGATTCCGGCACCGGCCGCGCGTCGCCGGCGAAGACGGGACTGTCGTGAGTGAATATGGGTCAGCGGGCAACTGTCCTTAGCAACTTTCCAAGCCAACGCCTGCCCGCGTCATGCATGTCGACGATCGGCTCTTGATGGCCGATGACGAAAGCAGATTTATACGGGTTTAAACGCGATGGCAAGGCAAAGACCCGGATTGCCGGGAAGTGTTTGCGGCCGGCGCCCGGAGCCGCCGTCCCGAATGCTAGGAACGTTCAGCGCTCCTCCTCGCTCAGCGCCTCGTCGAGGATGTCGAGCGCCCGGTCCATGTCCCGCCCGGTGGTGATCAGCGGCGGGGTCAGGGTCAGCACGTTGCCCATGGTGGTCTTGAAGCTCAGGCCCTTCTCCAGCGCCCGGTACATGACCCGGTCGGCGATTTCGGCGGCCGGCTCCTTGCTGTCGCGGTCGAGCACCAGCTCGACGCCGATGATCAGGCCCAGGCCGGGCACGTTTCCGATCAGGGGATGTTTGTCCTGCATCCCGTGCAGGCGCTCCAGCGCCCGGGCGCCGACACGGGCGGCGTTCTCCACCAGCCCCTCGTCCTCGATGATCTCGATGGTGGTGAGCGCGGCGCGGGCGGTGACCGGGTTCTTCTCGTGGGTGTAATGGCCGAGCGCCTGCTCCCCCGCGACGTCCAGCCCGGGGCGCGCGACCATGGCCGCGATGGGCAGCATGCCGCCGCCGAGCGCCTTGCCCAGGACTAAGATGTCGGGGACCACGTCGAAATGCTCGGAGACGAACATGCGCCCGGACTTGCCCAGGCCGGTGGGGATCTCGTCGAAGATCAGGAGTGCCCCGTAGGCGTGACACGCCTCGCGCACGGCCTGCCAGTACCCCGGCGGCGGCAGGTAGGGCACGGCGCGCACGGGCTCGGCGATCACCGCCGCCACGTCTCCCTCCTTCTCCAGCACGTAGCGCACCATTTCGGCGCAGGTCATCTTGCAGACTTCCAGGTCGGGGCGCCCGTCCACGTCGTCGTAGCCGTAGGGGCAGCGATAGCACGCGAACGGGGCCACGTGCTCGGCGCCGGGCAGCAGCGGACCGGCGGCGCCGGAGCGGAACAGGGCCTCGCCGCCGACGCTGATGCCGCCGAAGCCGGCCCCGTGGAAGGAGTCCCAGAACGAAATGGTCTTGAAGCGCCCGGTGGCGGCGCGCGCCAGTTTCAGCGCCATGTCGACCGCATCCGAGCCGCCGGTGGCGAACAGGACCTTGCCCGACTCTCCGGGCGTGATGTCCACGAGCTTGCGCGCCAGCGCCACCGCCGCCTCGCTGGTAAAGCGGCGCGGCGTGAAAGACAGCTCGTCGATCTGGCGCTTGACGGCGTCGATCAGCCGGGGATGGCCGTAGCCGATGTGGTGCACGTTGTTGCCGTGAAAGTCCATGTAGCGGCGCCCGGCGGTGTCCTCGATCCAGATGCCGTCCGCCTTACGGATGGCGGCCAGGCAGGGCGTCGACAGGGACTGGTGCAAAAAAAGCCGCGCGTCGTCCTCCAACAGGGCGCGGCCCGCCTCGTCGGTGATGCCGGCCGTCCACGCCCGGCGATGGGGGCTCAGGTTGCTGTCCCCCTCGCCGGCCCCGACCGGCGACGGGAAAGCCGCGGGGGCGCGGACGCCCGGCCGGTCCGTGGTGCGTTTAGGTGCCTTCATGGTCCGTCCCCAATTCGGCTAACCGGCGACCACGATGACGACGATGCCGGCGGCCAGTATCAACGAGGCGAACAGCCGCTGGGTCATGCCCCGCTCCTTGAGCCAAAGGCCGCCGATCAGCACCGAGAACGGGATCGATGCCTGGCGCACCGACGTGACCGCCGCCACGTCGCCGCCGTGCCCGTAGACCCAGAGGATCAGGTAGTAGGACACATAGCACATCACCCCGATGCCGAGGGTGCGCAACGGCCTTTTGGTCCACAGGAACAGCGCGCCCCAGCCCGGCGCCGAACGCCCCCTGGCGCGGAACGCGAGCACGTAGCTGGGCAGGCACAGCACCTGGACCCAGAACAACAGCACCGGCGGCTCTATGACCCGCATGGCGCGGGCATCCGCGATCGAGTAGACGCCCGTGCCGGCCATGGCGAGACCGGCCAGGATCAGGGTCCCCGGGTCGTCGAGAAGCCGCGCCCCGCGCCGGTATTGCAGGAAAAAGGCGCCGACGAGCACCAGGGCGATGCCGGCGAGCAATGGTCCCCCATAGCGCTCGCCCAGAAACAGCACCCCGGCCACCACGATGAAGAGCGGCGAGGACCGTATGATCGGGTAGTAGGCCGAGAGGTCGCCGCGCCTGAGCGTGATCACCAGGCACGTGGCGTATACCATCAGGCCGGCCCACGAGACGGCGATCAGCGGCCACACGTGGCGCGCCGCCAGAAGGTCGTATCCGGCGACCAGGGAGTGGGCGCCGCCGAGCAGCGCCAAAAGCACCATCACCCCGAGAAAGGCCCCCTCGGGCCGGGGATCGCGCTTGATGAGCGCGTTCCAAAGGGGGTGCAGCCCCGCCGACACCAGCACGAGCATGGCGAGGACGGGGTCCATTCAACGGCCTTGCCCCGCCGAAACCAGCACGAGAATGGCGAGGACGGGGTCCATTCAACGGCCTTGCCCCGCCGCGACGGGGCGGCCGGCGGACACGGACGGCAGGGGGCATGGCCCAGGGCATGGCAACACCGAACGGTCTCCAAGATTTCCGCGACCCGGCCGGAAATCAGGCCCCGATCATGGCCCGAAGCGGGCCGGGGGTAAAGAGATTCCAACACAATACCACAAAATACCGCAAAATACCACAATGGGCCGGGCCGGCGTTCCGTCCCCGAGGCGCCCCGTATGACAGGCCTTCGGCGACCTGTTAGGGTTTCCGCCGAACCGGCAGGAGGGTTTGGCGGCGCGGCGCCGGCGGGTTACCTTCGAGCGGGGAGCACACCATGGACCCGAGAAAGGTGAGGACCGCGGCCGACGCGCGCAGGATCGTCACCGACCGCAAGCTGGACCACGTCAAGGTCGGCGTGTTCGACATGGACGGGGTGCTGCGCGGCAAGTACATGGGCCGCGACAAGTTCCTCTCGGCGTTGAAGGGCGGCTTCGGGTTCTGCGACGTGGTCCTGGGCTGGGACGCCAGCGACCAGCTTTACGACAACGTGACCTACACCGGTTGGCACACCGGCTATCCCGACGCCCAGGTGCGCATCCTGCCCGAGAGCTGCCGCGAGATGCCGTGGGAGGACGGGACGCTGTTCTTCCTTTGCGAGTTCGCCGCCCCGGCGGACGAGATCTGCCCGCGCGGGGTGCTGCGCCGGGTCCTGGAGAAGGCCCGCGGCATGGGGTTCCAGTCCTATGCCGGGTTCGAGTACGAGTTCTTCGTCTTCGACGAGACCCCCCATTCGGTGCGCGAAAAGCGCTACCGCGGCCTCAAGCCCATGACGCCGGGCTTCTTCGGCTACTCGGTGATGCGCAGCGCCGTCGGATCGGATTTTTATTCCGAGATCCTCGCCGGATGCGAGGCCATGGACATGGCCCTGGAATCCCTGCACGAGGAGACCGGCCCCGGCGTCATCGAGGCCGCCATCGCCGCGGATTCAGGGATCGCCGCCGCCGACAAGGCCGCCCTGTTCAAGACGTTTGCCAAGGTCATGGCCCAGAAGATGGGCCTGATGGCCACCTTCATGGCCAAGTGGTCCCCCGACTGGCCCGGCCAGAGCGGCCATATCCACCTGTCCCTGAAGGACAGGAACGGCAAGGCCGTGTTCTTCGACGCGAGGAAGCCGGACGGGATGACAGAACGCTTTCGCCATTTCCTCGGCGGCCAGCAGACGCTGATGCCCGAACTGCTGGCGATGATCGCGCCCACGGTGAATTCCTACACCCGCCTGATTCCCGGCTTCTGGGCGCCGACCGGGGCCAACTGGGGCATGGACAACCGCACCTGCGCCCTACGCGTGATCACCGGAAGCGCCAAGGCGCAGCGCATCGAGTACCGCATCGCGGCCGCCGACGCCAATCCATACCTGGCGTTCGCCGCCGCCCTGGCCTCGGGACTGTGGGGCATCGAGAACGGGATCGAGCCGACGGCGCCCGTCCTCGGCAACGCCTACGATGCGAAGGTGCCGAAGCGGCTCGGCCTGCCCGCCACCCTGTGGGAGGCGGCCCAGCGCCTCAAGGCTTCCAGGGCGGCGCGCGCCTGCTTCGGCGACGCCTTCGTCGACCACTACGCCGCCACCCGCGAGTGGGAGGAGCGCGAATTCCGCAAGCACATCACGGATTGGGAGATGGAGCGCTATTTCGAGATCATTTAGGGCGTCACGGGCGATACCCGAATCCCGGGCGCCGTCACATGAACCGTGGCTTGGCAAGCCTCGGGTTGTAGGACGCCGCGTCTCACGCGGCAGTCCTCCTTCGCCAAGGCTTCGGCCTTCGCCGACCGAAGGTCGGAGGGCAGCGTCACTCTTTTAATTGCCGGCTTACACCTACGGCGTAAGCCGGCCGAAGCTTTAGCGAAGGCTGGTGGAGGGAGGGGGATTGTCCTCGCTGCGCTCGTTCATCTCCGGCGCTGGCGCGCCTCCGATTCCGAACCTTGGCTCCGTCCACCGATCCCCGCGCGCCACCATAAAAAAGGGGACCGCTTCGGATCCCCTTTTTTATGGTGGCGGTGCAGGCAGTCTGCGGCGAACTTGTCTCTGGGGCCGGAGCGGCGATTTCCCTGTTAAACAGGGAAAAAACAGGGAATTTTTGCAAAAACAGCCTAATCGGGCCTCAAATTTGCCGGTAACATGCTGACATTGCTCAATAATTTTTGCAAATTCCCTAAGCGACGGAACAGGGAATTTTTTCAGCCGAACAGGGAATTTTCTCGCGATAACAGGGAAACGCATCTGCGGATCAGGGAACGTTTCAACAGCCTTGCCGCAGGTTCAA
>JACZQZ010000039.1 GCA_022545455.1 Pseudomonadota bacterium | reverse complement strand
GGCCGGCGGCCGGGGGCGGGCCCGGCCGGGGCGGGGGGCGCCCGGGTCCATAAGGTGAAAGATCATGCCGCCGGTCAGCGGGTCGGCCTCCGTCAGGCGCACCTCCACCTCTTCGCCGAGGCGGTATTCGCGCCCCGTCCGGCGTCCGCGCAGGCAATGGCCCGCCGCATCGTGGATGTAGGTGTCGGCGGGCAGGGTGCGCATCGGTACCAGCCCGTCGGCGCCGGTTTCGTCGAGGGTGACGAACAGGCCGAAGCGGGTGACGCCGTTGATGCGCCCGGCGAACACGGCCCCCACCCGGTCGGCCAGATAGGCGGCGGTGAACCGGTTCACGGCGTCCCGTTCGGCACCCTGGGCGCGGCGCTCGGTCTCAGAAATGTGCTCGCCCATCTGGGCGAAGTCCCCGTGGTCCTCCTCGAGGCCGCCTTCGCCCAGCCCGGCGCCCCGGATCAGGGCCCGGTGGACCAGGAGGTCGGCATAGCGGCGGATCGGCGAGGTGAAGTGGCAATAGCGCCTGAGCGCGAGCCCGAAGTGGCCGATGTTGCCGGGGCGGTATTCGGCCTGGGCCTGGCTGCGCAGCACCACCTGGTTGACCATGTGGGCCTGGGGGAGGGCGGAGGCCTTGGCCAGGATGCTGTTGAACTGGCTGGCCTTGATCACGTGGCCCCGCGCCAGCTTCAGACCGAGGCCGTCGAGGAACTGGCGCAGGGCCTCCAGCTTGTCCAGGGGCGGCGCGTCGTGGTTCCGGTGCATGCAGGGTTGGCCCGCTTTCGCCAGGGTCTCGGCGGCGGCCACGTTGGCGGCGATCATGAACTCCTCGATCAGCCGGTGGCTGTCGTGGCGGGGGCGGATTTCGATTCCCGTCACCACGCCGCCCGCGTCCACCACCACCCGGCGTTCGGGCAGGTCCAGTTCCAGAACGCCCCGCCTTTTTCGCGCCTTGGCCAGCGCCCCGTAGGCGCCGTAGAGGGGCCGGACGACGGTCTCCGCCAGGGGCGCCGTGTCGTCGTCGGGCATGCCGTCGCAGGCCGCCTGGACCTGGGCGTAGGTGAGCCGCGCCGCCGAGCGCATGGTGGCGCGCACAAAGGCGTGGCGCAGCGGGGCGCCGTCGGCGTCGATCCACAGGTGCGCCGCCAGGCACGGGCGGTCCTCGCCCGGGTTCAGCGAGCACCACCCGTTGGAGAGCGCTTCGGGCAACATCGGCACCACCCGGTCGGGCAGGTAGACCGAGTTACCGCGCTCATAGGCGCAGGAGTCCAGGGCGTCGCCGGGCCGCACGTACCAGGCCACGTCGGCGATGGCCACCAGCAGGTGCCAGCCGCCGGGGTTGTCCGCGTCGCTGTCTGGCCCGGCCCACACGGCGTCGTCGAAGTCCCGGGCGTCGGCGCCGTCGATGGTGACCAGGGGCACGTCCCTCAGGTCGTCGCGGCCTTCCGGCGGCGCCGCGCCTGCGGCCGCCGCCTGGGCCAGGGCGTGGTCGGTGAACTGGGTGGGGATGCCGCATTCGTGGAGGGTGATCAGGCTGATGGACTCAGGCCCCCCCGTCTTCTCCAGGCGCTCGATCACCTGCGCCCGGCGGGGACCCAGGCGCCGCCCGGGCAGGACCTTGGCCCGGACCAGGTCGCCGGGTTGGGCGCCCAGGGAGTCGCCGGGGCCGACGACGAAGTCGCTCCTGGCTCGGCGGTCGGTGGACCTCAGGCGTCCCTGGCCGTCGCCGGTTTCGTAGACGCCCAGAACATGGGACGGGCGGGCGTCGATGCGGCGCATGGTCCGGCCCTCGTAGGCGACGCCGCCGGAGACCGCGTCGCGCACCCGGGCAAGACGGGCCAGCACCCTGTCCCCGGGACCCAGCGCCGGCCGTCCCCGTTTCTCCGGCGCCATGGTTATGACCGGCGGCGGGGCGTCGCCCTCCCACGCCAGCGGACGGGCCAGAACTTCGCCGTCCGTATCCGTGCCGGTGATCTCGACCACGGCGACGGCCGGCAACACGCCCGCTTTGGCGCTACGGCGCTTGCGGCGCGACGGCAGCGAGCCGTCCTCTTCCATGTCCCGCAACACCCGTTTGAGACGCGCGCGCTGGCTGGTATCCAGGCGAAAGGCGCGGACGATTTCGCGCTTGCCGACCGGGGCCGGGCTTTCCGTTACGAAGCGGAGGATGTCTTCCCGGCTGGGGAAAGGCGCGGATTTCTGTCGGCTCTTGGTCAATGGCTAGTACCCTCTATCACAATAGGACGGTAGGTGTGACGGCCATGGGCGGCCGTCGGACGTCGTCGCGCGGCTCTCATGATGGGCCCCCATCAGGTGGAGGCGCGCTCCTCGCCGAATGATCACCCATGGCCGTCACACGTGTCATCCTATTGTGATAGAGGGTACCGGTACTCATCTGCATAAATTCACGCCACATACGATCGCATTTCCCGGCGTTTGCGGTGGACGGCGCAACGCGGCACGCCGGCGGCCTGGCCGGATGACCTCGGAAGACCGTCGTATGTCACACCAAGTTATGCAAGGGAGTAGTAGGATCAGTCGCGTGCCGGGGCGGCGTTTTTCGGGGTCTTGCGGGCGCCCGTTTTCCGGGCACGGGAATTCGCGCCGGCGGACTTGCCGGCGCCGGGTTTCCTGCGGCCGGTCTTTTTTCCCGCCCTGGCCGCCTTGGCGGCCAGGATTTCTATCGCCGCGTCGAGGCCGAGGGTGTCCACAGACACGCCCTTGGGCAGGTTGGCGCGCACGGTGCCGTGCTGCACGTACGGGCCGAAGCGCCCGCTGCGCTGGGTGATGGGTCTGCCGTCGGCCGGGTGCTTGCCCAGGGTTTTCGCCGGCGCCTTTTTCGGCGCTTCGGCGATGACGGTCACGGCCCGGTTGAGGCCGATGGTCAACACGTCGTCGTCGCCCTTCAACGACACGTAACCGCCGGCGTGCCGGAGGTAGGGGCCGTAGCGGCCGATGCCGGCGACGATGGGCTCCCCGGTTTCCGGGTGGAGTCCGACCTCGCGGGGCAGCGCCAGCAACGCCAGCGCCCGGTCCAGGTCGACCGCGGCCGGGTCCATGTCCTTGGGCAACGACGCCCGCTTCGGCTTGTTCTTACCCTCGGGCTCGCCGAGCTGCACGTAGAACCCGTAGGGGCCCTTGCGCAACGAAACCTCGAGCCCGCTTTCGGGATCGCGTCCGAGGGCGCGGGGACCGTCGCCGCCGCCGGCCGTCGACGGCTCGTCCCCATTGGCCACCACCAGCGGGCGCGTGTGGCGGCAGTCGGGATAGTTGGTGCAACCGATGAAGGCCCCGAACTTGCCCAGCTTGAGAGCGAGGCGGCCGTCGTCGCAACCGGGGCAGGCGCGGGCATCCCCGCCGCCGGCGTCCTCGGGGAAGAAGTGGGGACCGAGCACGTCGTCCAGCGCCGTCAGGACGTCCTTGATGCGCAGCTCGCGGGTATCCTCCACGGCCTTGCTGAAGGCGTTCCAGAACTCGCGCAGCACCGCCTTCCAGTCGACGCGCCCGCCGGAGATATCGTCGAGCTTGCCCTCCAGGTCGGCGGTGAAGGTGTACTCCACGTACCGGCGGAAGAAACTGGTCAGGAACGCGGTGACCAGGCGACCCCGGTCCTCGGGCACGAAGCGGCGTTTTTCCAGGTGCACGTAGTCGCGGTCCTGGAGCACCGAGATGATGGAGGCGTAGGTGGACGGGCGGCCGATGCCCAATTCCTCCAGGCGTTTGACCAGGCTGGCCTCGCCGTACCTGGGCGGCGGCTGGGTGAAGTGCTGCTCCGGCTCGATGCGGGTGCGATCCACCGCCTCGCCTTTCTTCAGGTCGGGCAGGATGGTTTCGCTGTCCTCGTCCTCGCCATTGTCGCGGCCTTCCCGGTAGACCCTGAGGAAGCCGTCGAACGCCACCACCGAGCCGGTGGCGCGCAAGCTCGCGGCGCCGTCGCCGGAGGTCACGTCCACGGCCACCTGGTCGAGGACGGCAGACGCCATCTGGCTGGCCACGGTGCGCTTCCAGATAAGGGCGTAAAGCCGCCGTTGGTCGTTGTCCAGGTGGCGCGCCACGTCTTCGGGGCGCCGCCCGATGTCGGTGGGGCGGATGGCCTCGTGGGCCTCCTGGGCGTTCTTGGCCTTGGCCTTGTAGATCCTGGGCGTCTTCGGCAGGTAGGCCGCGCCGTAATCGGCGCCGATGAGGCGGCGGCACGCGGCAACGGCCTCGCCGGCTATCTGCACGCCGTCCGTGCGCATGTAGGTGATCAGGCCGACGGTTTCGCCGCCGATGGCGAATCCCTCGTACAGCTTCTGCGCCATCTGCATTGTGCGCTTGGTGCCGAAGTGGTGTTTGCGCGCCGCCTCCTGCTGCAGGGTCGAGGTGGTGAACGGCGCCGCCGGGTGGCGGTGGGTCTTCTTGCGCTCCACCCGCTCGACGGCGAAGTCGCGGCTTTCGATGACGGCGACGGCGGCCCGCGCCGCGGCCTCGTCGGAGAGCGCCAGCTTGTCCAGCTTGTCTCCGTCGAGGTGGGTGAGCTGGGCGGTGAACGACGTCCCCGATCGGGTGCGGAAGTCCGCCTCCACGGTCCAGTATTCCCGCGCCGTGAAGGCCTCGATCTCGGTCTCGCGTTCGCAGATCAGGCGCAGCGCCACCGACTGCACGCGCCCGGCCGAGCGGCTGCCGGGCAGCTTGCGCCACAACACCGGCGACAGGGTGAAGCCGACAAGGTAGTCCAGCGCCCGGCGCGCCAGATAGGCGTCGATGAGCTCCCGGTCCAACTCCCGGGGGTGGTTGAACGCCTCGAGGACCGCGGTCTTGGTGATCTCGTTGAAGACCACGCGCTTGACGTCCACGCCGTCGAGCGCATTGAGTTGATCGAGCACTTCACGCATGTGCCACGAGATGGCCTCGCCCTCGCGGTCCGGGTCGGTGGCCAGATAGAGGTGCTCGGCGCCCTTCAGGGCGCGGGCGATCTCCTTGATGTGCTTGCGCGCCTTGGGGTCCACCTCCCAGTCCATGGCGAAGTCCGCGTCGGGGCGCACCGAGCCGTCCTTGGACGGCAGGTCACGGATGTGGCCGTAGCTGGCGAGCACGGTGTAGGACGCGCCCAGATACTTGTTGATGGTTTTTGCCTTGGCCGGTGACTCGACGACGACGACGTTCATGGAATTCCGTTACAGCTCCTGAACCAACGAAACCTGGTTCCCCGGATGGCGTTCCAGGCGGCCCGCCAGTTCCAGTTCCAAGAGGACCATGGATACAACGGCAAAGGAGAATTGGCAGTTACGGATGATTTCGTCAACCATCACCGGTCCGGGACCGAGCAATTCCTCGATGTCCGTGCGGGCGGTATGAAGCTCGCTTTCCCCCGGCGGCTCCGGTGACGGGGCTGAAAAAACAATGGGTTCGGTCTCGGCGAGGGGGGGCGGGGCCATCTCGTTCAGCACAGCGAACACGTCGTCCGCGGATTCGGTCAGCGTCGCCCCCTGGCGGATCAGGTCGTTGGTCCCGCGCGCCCTGGGGTCGAGGGGCGATCCGGGGACGGCGAACACCTCGCGCCCCTGCTCCAGCGCCAGGCGGGCGGTGATCAGCGAGCCCGAGCGGGGACTGGCCTCGACCACGACGACGCCCCTGGACAGCCCCGAAATCAGGCGGTTGCGGCGCGGAAAGTGCCGCGCCTGGGGCCGGGTGCCGGGCGGCATCTCGCTCATCAGCACGCCGCGCTCGCGGATGTCCGCGTACAGCCCGGCCGCTTCTTCCGGATAGACCACGTCGATGCCGCCGGCGAGCACGGCCGCGGTGCCGGTCTCCAGCGCGCCTTCGTGGGCGCTGGAGTCGATGCCCCGGGCCAGGCCGGAAACCACCAGCAGGCCACCCGATCCCAGGTCGCCGGCCAGCCGGCGGGCGAACCGCCGGCCGTTCAGCGACGCGTTGCGGGCGCCGACCACGGCGATGGCGGTCCTCTCCAGCAGATGGGCGTGGCCGATGACGCCGAGCAGCGGCGGCGCATCGTCGATGTGGGCGAGCAGGGCGGGGTAGCCGGCCTCCCCGCGGGCGATCAGCCGCGCGCCCAGGCTGTCCAGCGCCTCCATCTCGCGCTCGGCGGCGGCCTTGGGACAGACCTTGATCTTCCTGGCGCGCCCGCCGCGCCGGGCCAGTTCCGGCAACGCCTCGAGCGCCGCACCGGCCGAGCCGAAACGCTCGACCAGCCTGTGGAAGGTTATGGTGCCGACGTTTTCCGAGCGGATCAGCCTGAGCCAGGCCAGCTTCTCGGGCCCCGCGAGCGGGCGGTCCGGGCTTTTGCTCATGGCGCGGGACTGTGGGCCATGGCCTGAGAGCGCGTCAAGGAGGCCGGTGGAGGTCGGTGAAACGCGTGCATCGCCAAAAAACCGAGTTCATGTCTCGACGAAAAATTGAATGTTCATGTTATGTTCTAGCACGGGATTCGTTCCCAAACAAGGGACAAACCGAAGAAAGGGTGCCGCGCACGGGACACGGCCTCGGCGCCTTCGTGCGCGGACGTAGAGAATCCACGTGTCGTGTTCGACGGTCGCGGCCGGTCAGCTCGGCGCGCCGGCCTTCTCCTTCGCCCCGATTTTCGATTCCTCCCCCTTCAGCAGGCGGCGGATGTTGGCCTGGTGGCGCACGATGGCGAGCACGGTGAGGGCGGCGGCGAGGCCTATGCGGGGCCCGTCGGCCAGCCATTGCATGGTGAACGGCGTGCCCATGATCGCCACCAGGGCGGCCAGCGAGGAATAGCGGAACACGGCCGCGACCAAGAGCCAGGTCAGGCACGCCAGCAGCCCCACCGGCCAGGAGACGGCGAGGAGCACGCCGAGCGTGGTCGCCACCCCCTTGCCGCCCCTGAAACGCAGCCAGACGGGGAAGTTGTGGCCGATCACGGCGGCAAACCCGGCGATCAGGCCCATGCCCACGCCCCAGGGCGCCAGGGCGAGGGCCGCCACCGCCCCCTTGCCGCCGTCCAGCAGCAAGGTGGCCGCCGCCAGGGCCTTGCTGCCGGTGCGCAGCACGTTGGTGGCGCCGATGTTGCCCGAGCCCAGCCGGCGGATATCGCCCAGCCCGGCGGCGCGGGTCAGCACCAGGCCGAAGGGGATGGAGCCGAGCAGGTACCCGGCGGCGGCGGCAAGAAGATACCACCAGGTGAGCGCCGCGCCGCCCTCGGGCATGGCTCAGCCTTCCCGCCCGTAAACGGCCCGGCCGTCGACCACGGTGCGCAGCACCCGCCCCTGCACCGGGCGGCCGTCGAAGGGCGAGTTCTTGGACTTGCTCAGCAGGTCGTCGGCGACCACCTTCCAGGCGCGGTCGGGGTCGAACAGGGTGAGGTCCGCCGGCAGGCCCTTTTCCAGCCGTCCGGCGCGCAGCCCCAGCAGGTCCGCCGGCGCGCAGGTGAGCAGGCGCAGCACGTCGGTGAGCGACATCTGCCCGTTCTGATAGAACTCGAGGGACACCGGCAGCAGGGTCTCGAGCCCGATGCCGCCGCAGGCGGCCTGGGCGAAGGGCAGGCGCTTGGCGTCCTCGTCGTGGGGGGCGTGATCGGAGGCGATGGCGTCGATGGTGCCGTTCTTCAACCCGTCGACCACCGCCTGGCGGTCGGCCTCGGCGCGCAGCGGCGGCGACAGCTTGGCGAAGGTCCTGTAATCGCCGACCGCGGTCTCGTTGAGGGCGAAATAGGGCGGCGCCGTGTCGCAGGTTACGTTCAACCCGCGGGCCTTGGCCCGGCCCACGGCCTCGATGGCCTCGGCGGTGGAGACGTGGGCGAAATGGATCCGCCCGCCGGTCATCTCGACCAGCCGGATGTCCCTCTCCACGATGATGATCTCGGCGGCGCGGGGGATGCCCTGCAGGCCCAGCCGGGTCGCCGTTTCGCCGGCGTTCATGGCGCCGTCCTCGGCGAGGCTCGATTCCTCCGGGTGCTGGACGATCAACAGCCGATAGGTGCCGGCGTAGCTGAGCGCCCGGCGCATGACCTGGGCGTCGCCCACCGCCTTGACGCCGTCGGTGAAGGCGACCGCCCCGGCCTCGGCCAGCATGCCCATTTCGGCCAGGGCCAAGCCTTCCAGGCCCTTGGTCACGGCGCCGTAACAGTACACCTTGGTCAGCCCCAGAAGGCGCGCCCGGCGGGCGATGAACTCCACCACCGACATGTCGTCGATCACCGGATCGGTGTTGGGCAGGCAAACCATCGTGGTGATGCCGCCGGCCGTCGCCGCCCGTCCCCCCGAAGCCAGCGTGCCCTTGTGTTCGTCGCCCGGCTCGCGCAGTTGCACGCGGATGTCGACCAGCCCCGGGGTCAGGCAGTGGCCGCCGCAGTCGACCACCTTGATGCCCTCGGGCACCCCTTCGGCGAACAGCCCGGCGCCGAAGTCGGCGATGACCTCGCCCTCGGTGAGCAGCGCCCCGGGCGCGTCCAGGCCCGAGGCCGGATCCACCAGGCGGGCGTTGACGTAGGCCACCCGGCCCAGGGATTCGCTGGGCTTGCCCGCCATCAGAGGTTCCTCTGCTCCGCTTCGGGCTGGTTGAGGGTGAGGAGCTCGAGGCAGGCCATGCGCACGGCCACGCCCATCTCCACCTGCTCGCGGATGGCGCTGCGGCCGAAGTCGTCGGCCACTTCCGAATCGATCTCCACGCCCCGGTTCATCGGGCCGGGGTGCATGATGAGGGCGTCCGGCTTGGCGCTGGCGAGCTTTTCATAGTCGAGGCCGAAGAAGTGGAAGTATTCGCGGATGGACGGGAAAAAGTTGCCGTGCATGCGCTCGATTTGCAGGCGCAGCATCATGACGATGTCGCAGTCCTCCAGGCCCTCCTTCATGTCGTGGAACACCTCCACGCCGAGCCGTTCCACGCCCTCCGGGATCAGGGTCCTGGGCGCGATCAGGCGCACCCGCGCCCCCATGGTGTTGAGCAGGTGGATGTTGGACCGGGCGACGCGCGAATGCACGATGTCCCCGCAGATGGCCACCATAAGGCCCTGGAGCCGGCCCCTGCGCCGGCGGATGGTCAGCGCGTCGAGCAGCGCCTGGGTCGGGTGTTCGTGGCTTCCGTCTCCGGCGTTGATGACCGCGCAGTTGACCTTCTCCGACAACAGCTTGGCGGCGCCGGCATCGGGATGGCGCAAGACCAGGACATCGGGATGCATGGCGTTCAGCGTCATCGCCGTGTCGATCAGGGTCTCGCCCTTCTTGATCGAGCTGGTGGACACCGACATGTTGATGACGTCGCTGCCCAGCCGCTTGCCCGCCAGCTCGAACGACGTGCGCGTGCGGGTCGAAGCCTCGAAAAACAGATTGATGATGGTGCGTCCGCGCAGCACCGACTTCTTCTTGTCGATCTGGCGGTTCTGCTCGACGTAGGATTCGGAGCGGTCGAGCAGAAGCGTTATGTCGTCCGGCGACAGGCCTTCGATGCCAAGCAGGTGGCGGTGCGCAAACTGAACGGTGTCCGAGGCGCCATCGATCATGAACCGGCACTATAAGGCCGCCGCGCCGGACAGCGCAAGGCGGGACGCCCGCCGGTGCAACGGCGGACGGGGCCCCGCCCATCAACCATGGTGCCCCTCGCCGCCTTGTCAGGAATTGTCGCGGAACGGTCCCCATATTCACATTATCCCTATGCCGGCCGGTGACGCCGCCGGGGAAACGGCGTGGAACAAGACTACCCAGCAGGCTGCTGAAGAGCTGTCCTATGCCGCCCATGCGAGGTTTTCAGCATCCTGCGAGCGACATGGCGATCACATTCAGGCCCGTTTCCGCGATCTTTCTCTCCAAGAACCTGGAATCGTTGGCCGGCGACGCTGCGGCCCTGATCGCGCCGGGCCGAAAACCCATGACGGCCGGACACGAGCCGTTGACCGAGACCTTTGAGCGGGCCTCCCGCCTGGAGGCCGCACGGCCATGATACCGTTCGTTTCCGTGTCCCTCAGGGCCGCCGTTCCGATTCTCCTGATCGGATTCGCCGCTTTCATGATTACCTTCACCCTGTTCCACAGCGTGCCCAAGGTGGAGCGGGAGATGGAGGATAAGGCGCACCGCCTGGCGTCCAATACCCTGAGCCACCTTCGGGGCACCCTGGAGTACCTGTACCGAAGGGGCGATACGGACCGGGCACGGCGGGAGGTTGCGGACACCGGGTCCAATCCGGAACACAAGATCGTTCTCGTGCTGGATGCAAACGATTCGATTATCGCGTCCACGCGCCCGGCGTGGCTTGGCCGCCCCATCGCGGAGATCGATGCACCCTACGACGCCGCCGCCGCCCGGGAGGCCAGAAAAGGCCGCCACGGCCAGGTGATCCTGGCGCCGGATCGCCGGTCCTTCCTCGGCTACGCCCGTGTAAGACTGGGGGCCGAGCGCGATGCGCCGCGGCCGTCCGCAACCGGCCTCTTGTTCATCCAGCGCGATGTCAGCCGGGCCAAGGCGGCGGCCCGCCGGCATGTCCTCGACCAGACCATGTACTCGCCCCTGTTCATCGGCACCCTGGCGGTGCTGTTTTGGCTGGCGTCCCACTTCATCGTTGGCCGGCGTTTGGCCCGGCTGCTCGAGGCGGCCGATAAACTTGCCGGTGGTGACCTGACGGCGCGCAGTGGGCTCACGGGCGGTGACGAACTGGGCCGGGTGGGCCGCGCCTTCGACAACGTGGCCCGCCAGATCGCCGACGCGCAGGCCCGGCTGGTGCAGAACGAGGAACGGTCCAGGGACATGGCCGAAGTGGCCTCGGACTGGCTCTGGGAAATGGACGAAAACCTGCGGTTCTCGTATTTCTCGGAGCGGTTTGGGCCGGTGACGGGGGTCGATCCGGTCCACGTGCTGGGCAAGACCCGCGCCGAGGCGGGAAAGGGAGATACCGGCGACAAAAAATGGCGCGATCATCTGGCCGACCTCGAGGCACACCGGCCGTTCCGGGATTTCCGGTACGAGTTCTATGTGCCCGATGGCCGGACGCTCCATCTCAGGATCAGCGGCAGGCCCGTCTTCGACGCCGATGGGGTGTTCCGGGGCTATCGCGGCGTCGGCACCGACATCACCTCCCGCCGACGGGCGGAAGAGGCGCTGCGCGCGAGCGAGGAGCGGTTCCGCGGTGCCATCGAGAGCCTGCACGAAGGCTTCGCCCTTTACGACGCCGAGGACCGCCTGGTCATTTGCAACGCCGTGTACCGGCACCTGCATTCCGGCATCGAGGAATTGCTGGTGCCCGGTGCGCGTTTCGGGGACCTTCTCAACGCCAGCGTCGAGCGGGGCCTCCTTGCCGGGGCCGCCGGCCGCGAGGAAGAGTTCATCCGCGAGCGCCTTGAACAGCACCGCAACCCGAAAGGCTCCGTCGAGCGAAAACTGACCGACGGCCGGTGGTTCGTCATTACGGAGGGCCGGACCCCCGACGGGGGAACGTACGCGGCACTGCGGGACATCACGATGCTCAAGCGGCGCGAGGCGGCCCTGCGCGAGAGCGAGGCGTTGTTCAGGGCCGTGGTCAACCACTCGCCGGCCAAGATCCATATCAAGGATGCACAGGGGCGCTATACCCTGATCAACCGGGAAGCCGAGAAGCTGTTCGGCGTCACCGACGAAGAGGGCCGGGGCAAGACCTCCCATGAAATTTTCTCCCGGGAACTGGCCGATTCCTTTGCCGCCCATGATCAGGCCGTGTTGGAATCCGGGCAGATCGTCGAGGTGGAGGAAGAGTGGCAGCGCGAGGGCGGGCTCCGCACCTATCTCACCGTCAAGTTTCCGATCCGCGACGCCGCCGGTGAGATCGTCGCCGTCGGCGCCATCGGCACCGACGTTACCGAAAGCAAGAAGGCGGAGGAACGCATCCGCCACCTGGCCACCCATGACGTCCTCACCGGCCTGCCCAACCGTGCGCTCGGCATGGACCGGCTTTCACAGGCGTTGGCAATGGCCAGGCGCAATGTCGCCATGACGGCGCTGGTGTTCGTCGATCTGGACGGCTTCAAGGGGATCAACGACACCCACGGCCACGAGGCCGGAGACCGTGTGCTCAAGGAGGTGGCCGGACGGCTGAGCTCCTGCGTCCGCGAAACCGACACGGTGGCCCGGTTCGGGGGCGACGAGTTCCTCCTCGTGCTGACGGCCATTACCGACAAGTCGACGGTTACCGCCGTGGTCGAAAAGGTTCTTGATTCCCTGTCCCGGTCTTTTGCCGTGGACGGGCGGGTGACGCCGCTCGGCGCCAGCATCGGCGTCGCCCTCTATCCCGGGGACGGAGAAACACCCGAAGAGCTGTTCAGGCGCGCCGACAGGGCCATGTACGCGGCCAAGGCCGCAGGCAAGAACAGCTACCGCTTCGCCACCCGCGAACAGGCAACGACCGCCGCCAGGGCTTGACGTTTAGCCCGGAAGGATGGCCGAAACCGACCCGCCGGCCAGGGCGTCCAGCGCCCCTTGCAGGATGTAGGCGGCGGCGGCCTTGTCGATCACCTGGGCGCGGCGCCGGCGCGACATGTCCGCCTCCCTGATCAGCATGCGCTCCACCGCCGCCGTGGACAGGCGTTCGTCCCAGAACGCGATTGCGATTTCCATCCGCTCCAGCAGGTTGGCGGCGAACTGGCGCACCGACTGACAGCGCCGGCCTTCTGTGCCGTCCATCTGGACCGGCAGTCCGATGACCAGGCCGCCGACGCCGTGCTCGTCGATGGTCCGGCGCAGGCGCTCGGCGTCTTTCGCGAACGTGGTGCGCCGCAGCGTCTGATAGGGCGTGGCAATGGTGAGCGTGACATCGGAAAGCGCCAGCCCGACCGTCTTCGATCCCACGTCCAGGCCGAGAAGGCGGCCATCGGGCGCAAGCTCCGCCTTCAGTTCCTGCAAGGTCTTGATCGCCATGGGATCCGTCCCGCCCGCTCGTTCCCGGCGCCGGCCACAGTACTGCCCCCGAGCGGGCGAAGTCGAGCCCGCACCGGGCCCCGGGCGCGACCGGGAAAAGACAGTGGAGGGAGCCCATCCGGTCGACTATCATGTCCGGTAACCCATTGGTATTCCTGGCCGGGTGGGGGGCTGACACGACATGGGGACGGTTGCCGCCCGTTGCCGGAAAAAGCGAACCAAGCGGGTCCGTATTGCGGTTCTGGTCCTGGTTGCCGGCCTCGTCCATGCCGGGGCCGGCGGCGCGCAGGAAACGTTCCTCGGCGTTGCCGTGGAGCCCGCCTCGGGGACCTACCTGGTGTTGAAGCCCGTCAACGTCCGCGCCGGGCCGACGACCGGCGCCAAGCGCCTCGGGCGCCTGAAGAAGGGCGACAAGGTCCAAGCCGTCGGCCAGGCCGGGGACGCCGCGTGGCTGGCCGTGGCAAAGGACGGCAAGGACCTGGGGTTCGTGTACGCACCCGTGCTGCTTCCCCTGATCGACGGCTCCCTGGCCTGGGACCTCACCGGGAAGGCTTCCGTTCCCGGCGGGCCGTCTTGCGATTACGCCGTCCATTTCGAAGGCAAGAGCGCGGTCGAGGGCGAATTCTTCGAATTCGCCGATTACGAGGTCACCTACCGCTGCGACTACAAGGGCGCGAAGATCGACATCCCGGCCCTCATGTTCATCACCGAGGCGCCCTACCAGCTTTCCCAAAACCAGGTCTACCAGATCAGCATCGACATCCTGGAGATCGAAAACGGCTATGACGAGATCTTCTCCACGATCCTGCTGTATAAGCGCAAGGAAGAGAAAGTCGTATTCGACAGCGTCACCCTGAAGGAATTCCGTGCCGAGCCGCCGGTGGCGGAAAGACCCGCCAAGACCGTCGGCGCCGCGCTCGCCGTGGCGGTCGAGATCGCCCCCGGCGCATGGAACAGCAAAGTGTGGGAGGTCCTCGCCCGGGCCCAGGGTCCAAACCGCTAGAGTTAACGTTCACGGGCCCGGGATCCACGGTGCCGCCGCACCAACGCCGGGCCGCCGTCCCCTTTCCCGCCCGGCCCCAAGGGTGTTACCTTCCCGGCCGCGCCCCCGGGGGACCATGTCCCGGTTTGCCGTTTCCCGGGGCGCCCGTGCTTTTTGTGGAGACGCGACCCATGGCGCTGGACAAGGCCACCGTCAAGGCCATCGCCTTCCTCGCCCGCATCAAGGTGCCGGAAGAGGACCTGGAACACCTGGCCGGCGAGATGTCGAACATCCTCGGCTGGGTCGAGCAGCTGGGCGAGGTGGACACCTCCGGTGTCGAGCCGATGACCGGCGGCGCCGAGACGACCTTGCCCCAACGCGAGGACTCGGTGACCGACGGCGACGCACGGGACCAGGTGCTGGCCAACGCGCCGGAGCCGGAGGATGGATTCTACGCCGTCCCCAAGGTGCTCGAATGACGGCGGCGCTCACCGACCTCACCCTGGCCGAGGCCCGTGACGGCCTTCAGGCGGGCTCGTTTTCGTCGGTCGAGTTGACCCGCGCCCACAGCGCCGCCGTCGAGCGGGCGCGTCCCCTGAACGCCTTCATCACCGAGACCCCGGACCTGGCCCTCGGGCTCGCCGAGGCCTCGGACGCGCGCCGCAAAAGGGACGGGGCGGCGGGACCGATGGACGGCATCCCCATCGCGGTGAAGGACCTGTTCTGCACCGGGGGCGTGTTGACCACCGCCGGCTCGCACATCCTGGACGGCTTCACGCCCACCTACGACTCCACGGTGACGGCGAACCTCAAGCGCGCCGGCGCGGTGATGCTGGGCAAGACCAACATGGACGAATTCGCCATGGGCTCGGCCAACATGACCAGCTACTACGGACCGGTAAAGAACCCGTGGAAGGGCGGCGGCGGGCGCGACCTGGTGCCGGGCGGCTCGTCGGGCGGCTCGACGGCGGCGGTGGCGGCGCGCCTCTGTCTCGGCGCCATCGGCACCGATACCGGCGGCTCCATCCGCCAGCCGGCGTCCTTCTGCGGCGTCGTCGGGCTCAAGCCCACCTACGGGCGCTGTTCGCGCTGGGGCATCGTCGCCTTCGCCTCGTCCCTGGACCAGGCCGGTCCCATGGCCCGCACCGTGCGCGACGCCGCCATCGTGCTCGGCGCCATGGCCGGCCACGACGCAAGGGACTCCACCTCGGCCCCGGTCGACGTGCCCGACTTCGAGGCGGGCCTGGACGCCGGCGTCGGCGGCCTCAAGGTGGGCATCCCCAAGGAATACGTGGTCGACGGCATGGCCGCCGAAATCGGCCGGCTGTGGGAAAAGGGCGCGGCGTGGCTGAAAGAGTCGGGCGCCGACATCGTCGAGGTCTCCCTGCCCCACACGAAATACGCCCTGCCCGCCTACTACATCGTGGCGCCGGCCGAGGCGTCGTCCAACCTCGCCCGCTACGACGGCGTGCGCTACGGGCTCAGGATCGACGGCGGCAGCCTGGACGAGATGTACGAAAACACCCGCGGCGCCGGCTTCGGGGCCGAGGTGCGCCGGCGCGTCCTCATCGGCACCTACGTGTTGAGCGCCGGATACTACGACGCCTACTATCTGAAGGCGCAGAAGGTGCGCACGCTGATCGCCGGGGACTTCCGCCGGGCCTTCGAGACCGTCGACGTGCTGCTGACGCCGACGGCGCCGTCCGCCGCCTTCGCCATCGGCGAAAAGATGGACGACCCGATCGCCATGTACCTGAACGACGTCTTCACCGTCCCCGCCAGCCTGGCCGGCCTGCCCGCCATATCGGTTCCGGCGGGGCTGAGCGCGGGCGGCCTGCCGCTCGGCCTGCACCTCATCGGCCGCCCGTTCGACGAGGAGACGGTGTTGCGCGCCGCCCATGCCCTGGAAGCCGCGGCCGGGTTCGACGCCAGGCCGCCGGCGGTGGGCGAGGCGTGAAGCCATGCCTTACCTGATCCACGGCGAAACGGGCGACTGGGAGGTGGTGATCGGGCTCGAGGTCCACGCCCAGATCGTCTCCGAGGCCAAGCTGTTCTCCGGCGCCGCGACCGAGTTCGGCGCCGAGCCCAACACCCAGGTGTCCCTTGTCGACGCGGCCATGCCCGGCATGCTGCCGGTGATCAACGGATACTGCGTCGAGCAGGCGGTGCGCACGGGTCTGGGGCTGAAGGCGCACGTCAACCGGCATTCGGTGTTCGAGCGCAAGAACTACTTCTACGCCGACCTGCCCCAGGGCTACCAGATCTCCCAGTACCAACAGCCCCTGGTCGGCGAGGGCACGGTGGTGTTGGACCTGCCCGACGGCTCGAGCCGCGAAGTGGGCATCGAGCGCCTGCACATGGAGCAGGACGCCGGCAAGTCCCTGCACGACCGGGACCCGGGGCGCACCTTCATCGACCTCAACCGCTCCGGCATCGCCCTCATGGAGATCGTGTCCAAGCCCGACCTGCGCAGCCCCGAAGAAGCCGGCCTGTACCTGCGCAAGCTGCGCTCGATCATGCGCTATCTCGGCACCTGCGACGGCAACATGGAGCAGGGCTCCATGCGCTGCGACGTCAACGTGTCGGTGCGCAAGGTGGGCGAGACGGACCTGCGCACCCGGACCGAGACCAAGAACGTGAACTCGGTGCGCTTCGTCATGCAGGCCATCGCGCACGAGGCCGAACGCCAGGTGGCGGTCTACGAATCGGGCGGCACCGTGGAGCAGGAAACGCGCCTGTTCGACCCCGACAGGGGCGAAACCCGGGCCATGCGGGCCAAGGAGTTCGCCCACGACTACCGCTATTTCCCCGACCCCGACCTGCTGCCGCTCGACCTCGCCGAGGACTATATCGCGCGCATCAGGGCGGCCCTGCCCGAACTGCCCGACGAGAAGAAACAGCGCTTCATGACGGAGTTCGGGCTTTCGGCGTATGACGCCGGTGTGCTGGTGGCCGAGCGGGAGACGGCGGATTTCTACGAGGCCGTGGCCAGGGGGCGGGACGCCAAGGCGGCGGCCAACTGGGTGATTTCGAACCTGTTCGGGGCGCTGAACAGGAAGGGGCTGGGCATCGCCGAGTCGCCGGTGTCGGCGGAAAACCTGGGCCGGCTGCTCGACCTGATCGCCGCCGACACCATCTCGGGGCGCATCGCCAAGGAGGTGTTCGAGGTCATGGTGGAGACCGGCGGCGAGCCGGGTTCCATCGTCGAGGAAAAGGGCCTGCGCCAGATCACCGATTCGGCCGAGATCGAGGCCGCCGTGGGCAAGGTGATCGCGGAGAACCCCGACCAGGTGGCCAGGTTCAGGGGCGGCAACGAGAAGATCGCCGGCTGGTTCGTCGGCCAGGTGATGAAGGCCACGGGCGGCAAGGCCAACCCCAAGCTGGTGGGCGAGCTGTTGAAGGAAAAGCTCAGGAACTGACGCCCCGCCCGGCCGCGCCCGCGGCCCGGTTACCCCATCCCGGTGGTGAAATCCCCGGCGTTTCTCCGCGTCCTCGGCGTTTCGAATCCTGGCGCGGCCCCCGGGGCCGGAACCGGGCGCGGTGGACTGGAACGCCGGGCGTGGTACCCTGTACCATTCCAGACCGACCCGGCACGGTACGGGCGCGGACGACGGGCAAAGGGGGGGGAGCCAAGGTGAGAAACCTGAAATCCCATGTCACCGGCGCCATCTGGGACGTCGACCTGGCGGCGCTGCCGGCGTGGGCCGGCGCGCCGGTCCGCCTGGTCCGCATCCTCTACGCGGTGGTGCGCGATTTCGGCGACGGCATGCTCAACCTGCGCGCCATGAGCCTCGTCTATGCGACGCTGCTTTCCCTGGTGCCGCTGCTGGCGGTCAGCTTCTCGGTGTTGAAGGGCCTCGGCGTCCACAACCAGATCGAGCCCCTGCTGCTCGAAATCCTGGCGCCGCTGGGCGCGAAGGGCGTCGAGATCACGGAGTACATCATCGCCTTCGTCGAGAAGATCAAGGTCGGCGTCCTCGGCGCCGTCGGCCTCGGGCTTCTCCTCTACACGGTCGTCTCGCTGATGCAGAAGATCGAGCGCTCGTTCAACTACACCTGGCACGTCACCCAGCACCGCTCTTTCGCCCAGCGCTTCAGCGGCTACCTGATCGTCCTGCTCATCGGTCCGGTGCTGGTCTTCTCGTCGATGGGCATCACGGCGTCGGTCATGGGCTCGGACGCGGTGGCGGCGCTGACCGCCATACAGCCCCTCGGCGCGCTGGTGAAACTGGCGGGCAAGCTGGTGCCCTATCTCCTGATCATCGCGGCGTTCACGTCCATCTATGTCTTCCTGCCCAACACCCGGGTGGGGGTGCGCTCGGCCCTGGTCGGCGCCGCCGTCGCCGGGTTCCTGTGGGAGACCGTGGGCTGGGCGTTCGCCTCGTTCGTGGTCACGTCCACCAATTACGCGAACATCTATTCCGCCTTCGCCACCCTCATCTTCTTCATGATCTGGCTGTATTTGAGCTGGCTCATCCTGCTGTTGGGGGCGAGCGTCGCGTTTTATCACCAGCATCCCGAATACCTGACCGTGCGCCGCGGGGAGCTCAGGATGAGCAACCGGCTCCGCGAAAAGCTCGCCCTGCTCGTCGTCTTCCATATCGGCCGGAGCTATTACCAGGGCCTTCCCCCGTGGACGGCGGCGGGCCTGGCCCAGAGCCTGCATGTTCCCGCCGAAGCCGCCGCGTCCGTGCTCGGCGCCCTGGAACACGCGGCCCTGGTGCGCCGCACCGGCGACGATCCGCCGGCCTACCTTCCGGCGCGGCCCCCGGAGACGACCGGCGTCAAGGAGGCCCTGGACGCGGTGCGCGCGGCGGACGAAAGCACGCACCTGGATATCGAGCAACTGCCCGCCGAGGCCGCCGTCGACGCGCTGGTGGGCGATCTGGAACGGGGCGTGGCCGGGGTGCTCGAAGGGATGACGCTGAAGGACCTGGCGGTATCGGCGGAGCCGGCCGGCGGGGCCGCGGTCGAACGGCTGCCCGGAAAGGCCCCGCCCCGCCGCGCGGGGTAACGGCCCCGGGAGGCCGGAGGGCGTCCCCCGGGCAACACCCTGTCGGCCGCCCTTGGGAGGACCGGGAATGTTCGATGTGCTTGGCTGGTTCCGCCGGGGTCCCGAACGGGAGATCAAACAGCTCAACCGGGACGCCCGGGCGGTGGTCGACTCCGTCTTCCTCGGCTATCCGGTGGACCGCGCCCGCGCGGTCGCCGTGCGCACGCGGACCTACATCGACGAGGCCCACGAAAAGGCGAGGAACGATGCCGCGCGCTATGGCGAAGTGGCCGCCCGCTACCGGACGCTCAACCAGGACGCCCGCCAGCGGGGCGACCAGGTGGCGATGAGCAGCCTGACCCTGGCGATCATCTACCTCGGCGCCGAGGCCCACGGGCCCGCCTGCGCCCCGGGGCGCGCCGCCATCGACGAGTTCCTCGGCCACTGGTCGCATGTGGGGGAGGGGAACTGAGCGAAAAAGGAGACGTTCTCCTTTTCCAGCGGTCGAGCTAACCCGCCCCGGCGCACCGCACCCCCCCGCTTGCGGGGCGGGCCCATATGGGTATGCTGGGCGCGGCCGGAAACCGGCGAAAAAAAATGGGAGGCGCGCGCGATGATCGATCTCTACACCTGGTCCACGCCCAACGGCCGCAAGGTCTCCATCATGCTCGAGGAGGTGGGCCTGGCCTATACCGTGCACCCGGTCGACATCCGCAAGGGCGAGCAGCACAAGCCCGACTTCCTGGCCATCAGCCCCAACAACAAGATCCCGGCCATCGTCGATTCGCAAGGGCCGGACGGCAAGCCGTTCGCGCTGTTCGAATCCGGGGCCATCCTGATCTACCTGGCGGAGAAGACGCAAAGCCCCCTGCTGCCCACCGAGGCCATCGCGCGCTACCGGGTCGTGGAATGGCTGATGTTCCAGATGGGCAACGTGGGTCCCATGTTCGGCCAGGCCCACCATTTCCTCTTCAACCCCCCCGAAGACGTGCCCTACGGCAAGAAGCGCTACCATAACGAGACGCGCCGGCTGTACGGGGTGATGGAGAAACGCCTGGGCGAGGTGGCGTATTTGGCCGGCGACGCCTACACCATCGCCGACGTGGCCATCTATCCCTGGGTCGCCCGCTTCCCGCGCCATCAGGTGGACCTGGCCGAATTCCCCACGGTCAAGGCCTGGTTCGACGGCATCTCCGAGCGCCCGGCGGTGGCCGTGGGGATGGACGTGATCCCCGAGTGAAGGTTTTCCGGGCGCGCCCGTGCGGGACGCGCCCCTGCCGGGACGAAAATAACAGGGGATTTACCCGGCGCCCCGTGCTACAGAATCGGCCTGAGAGGGAACAGGAGGCGCACATGGTTCGTTCGGCAAGCGTGCTTTGTGCCGCGGCGCTCCTGGTCGCCGCCTGCGGCACCACGCCGCAAGAGCGCGGCATCAGTGGTGCCGGCATCGGCGCCGCCGGTGGGGCGATCATCGGCGCCCTGACCGGACTCACCGTTCTCGAAGGCGCCCTGATCGGCACCGGGCTCGGCGCCGCCGCCGGGCTGTTTACCGACGAGAAGAAACTCAATCTGGGCGAGCCGTTGTGGAAGCGGGGGCCGGGGTCGTCCAAGGACCAGTCGTCCAGGGCCGGCGCGCCGGACCGCCACGCGGCGGCGGGGGCGCCGCCGGGCCAAGACAGGCGGCTGGTGGCCGGCACCCAGTCGGGTCTTAAGCGAATGGGCTACGATCCGGGTCCCGTGGACGGCATACTGGGCCCCCGGACCCGGGCCGCCATCCGCGCCTATCAGAAGGATCACCGGCTGCCCGTCGACGAAAGGCCGACGACGGCTCTTGCCCTCCATATCCAGGCGCAGCTCGGGGACCAGGTGGCGAGCCAGGGCCTGTCGAACTAGCGCGCCCAGGCACCCGCCGGCGGGGCGGGCGGAAACTCCCCTGAACGGCGCCCGATGCCGCTGTCGTTGCGCCCGCAAGCGCCTTGATCGGCGCCCGCGGGACGGCTATGTAGCTAAGGAGACGGCCGGCCGGATACGGCCGTCGTCGCGGAGGGATGGCCGAGTGGTCGAAGGCGGCGGTTTGCTAAACCGTTATGCGGTTAACAGCCGTATCGGGGGTTCGAATCCCCCTCCCTCCGCCATTATTATATATAACTAGTTGATATTCCTACTGATTTTTATGTGATCTACAATCTACCCACGAATCAACCCACGAATATTTGCGGCCTACACTAAAAAAAATCCCGCCGGCCAGCGCCAGCGGGGCCAGTATATTGTCGGGCTTGTGCATCACCAGCTCGCGGCCCAATCGTCGCCGCCCGGCGGCCTAAGCTGATTTGAACGGATTCAAGCGGAATTTCCATACACGTCGATCTTGGAAGATTTCGGACTTTCTAACACCCGTTCTTAGGTCCGCTTATGGCTAAAAGCGGACATTCAGCCACACCCTGAATTACGTCCGCTTTACCCCCGAAAGCAGACATCGAGATGGGTGCCGCTTTACGTCCGTTTCTGACCCAAAGCGGACGGTCTACAGACAACGCACTCCCTAAGCAGGTACGCCGACAAACAGCACAAAGCTTCATCACTTTCGTTGACCAAGCCGACATCTCCGATCACCGCGGTCATACCCCAGCGTATCCATGTTC
>JACZQZ010000146.1 GCA_022545455.1 Pseudomonadota bacterium | reverse complement strand
GGACAAACTCCAGGGCGTCAAGATCGCCCATGTCTACCACAACAGCGCCTACGGCAAGGAGGCCAACCCGACCCTCAAGGTCCTGGCCAAGAAGTACGGCATCAAGCTGACCCTGCTGGCCGTCGACCACCCGGGTCAGGAACAGAAGGCGACGTGGCTGCAGATCCGCCGGCTCAAGCCCAAATGGATCTTCATGTCCGGCTGGGGCGTCATGAACTCGGTCGCCATCAAGGAGGCCGCGGCGATCAATTACCCGATGGACCATTTCGTCGGTAACTGGTGGTCGGGGACCGACGCCGACGTGATTCCCGCCGGCAAGGGCTCCATCGGCTACACGTCCACCGCCTTCCATGATGCCGGCGCCGGTTATCAGGTGCACAGGGACATCATCAAGTATGTCTACGGCGGCGACGCGGCCGAGGCCAAGAAGAACAACATCGGCGAGGTGCTGTATAACCGCACCCTGGTCAACGCCATGTACGGCATCGAGGCCATCCGCACCGCCATGGGCAAGTTCGGCAACAAGTCCATGACCGGCGAACAGGTGCGCTGGGGTCTGGAGAACCTGGACATCACCGAGGCGCGCCTGAAGGCGCTCGGCATGGAAGGCTTCACCAAGCCGGTCAAGGTGTCGTGCGCCGACCACGAGACCATGGGGCCCCTGCGCATCCAGCAATGGGACGGCAAGAAGTGGTCGTTCATCAGCGGCTGGATCAAGCCCATGCGCGAAGTGGTGCGGCCGATGATCGAAAAGGCCGCGGCCGATTACGCCAAGGAGCAGAATATCACGCCGCGTGCCTGCTGAACGGCGCCGCCCGGTCGAACGGACGGAAAGACGCTGACGTGACAGGCAACGGAGCGCCCCTTCTTACCGTCAACAACATCGAGGTGATCTACGATCACGTCATCCTGGTGTTGAAGGGGGTATCGCTGGAGGTTCCCGAGGGGGGCATCGTCGCCCTCCTCGGGGCCAACGGCGCCGGCAAGACGACCACCCTGAAGGCCATTTCCAACCTGCTGGGCGCCGAGCGCGGCGACGTCACCAAGGGCGCCATCGAGTTCCGGGGCGAGCGCGTCGACAAGCTTACTCCGTCCGATCTGGTCAAGCGCGGCGTCATCCAGGTGATGGAGGGCCGCCGGTGCTTCGAGCACCTGACCGTGGAGGAGAACCTGCTCACCGGCGCCTATTTGCGCAAGGACGGCCAGGCCGCCATCAGGCGGGACGTGGAGATGGTCTATCATTACTTCCCGCGCTTGAAGGAGCGGCGCGACGCCCAGGCCGGCTACACCTCGGGCGGCGAGCAGCAGATGACGGCCCTTGGCCGCGCCCTCATGGCGAAACCCAAGATGATCCTGCTCGACGAGCCCTCCATGGGACTGGCGCCGCAACTGGTCGAGGAGATCTTCGACATCGTCAAGGACTTGAACGAGAAAGAGAATGTGAGCTTCCTGCTCGCCGAGCAGAACACCAACATGGCGCTGCGCTACGCCGGGTACGGCTACGTGCTCGAGAACGGCCGCGTGGTGATGGATGGGGCCGCCGCCACCCTGCGCGATAACGAGGACATCAAGGAATTCTACCTGGGCCTGGATACGGGAGGCCGCAAGAGCTTCCGCAACGTCAAGCACTACCGGCGCCGCAAGCGGTGGCTGGTTTAACGGTTCAAGGCGTGTGAGCACGCCAATCTGAACGGGTGTCCGACAGGCATGGCGCGAGACACCGATCACTACGACGAGCTGGAAACCCGCGATCCGGCGGAGCGCGCGGCGGCGCTGTTCGCGGCGCTCCCCGCCCAGATCGAGAACGCCAAGGCGCGCGCCCCCGGTTTCGCCAGGATTCTCGCCGATGTGTCCCCCGCCGACGTCACCAGCCCGGCGGCGCTGGCGCGGCTGCCCGTCACCCGCAAATCCGAGCTCCCCGGCCTGCAGAAGAAGGAGCCGCCCTTTGGCGGCCTGACGACGGTTGCGCCCGGCGCGCTGGGACGCATCTTCTCTTCGCCGGGGCCCATCTATGATCCCGAGGGAAAAGGGCCCGACTACTGGCGCACGGCACGGGCGCTCTACGCGGCGGGGTTCCGCAAGGGCGACCTGGTCCACAACTGCTTCTCCTACCACCTGACGCCGGCCGGCTCGATGCTGGAGGCGGGGGCGCACGCCATCGGCTGCACCGTGATCCCCGGCGGGGTCGGGCAGACCGAGCAGCAGGCGCGCACCATCGCCGATCTGCGCCCGCAGGCGTACACGGGGACGCCCTCGTTCCTCGGGATCATCCTGGAAAAGGCCCGCGAGCTGGGCCTGGATTGTTCAAGCCTGACCAAGGCCCTTGTCAGCGGCGAGGCGTTGCCGCCGCACTTGCGCGCCGGGATCGAGGACTTCGGCGTCGACGTCGTGCAGTGTTACACCTCCGCCGATCTGGGCCTCATCGCGTATGAATCGGCGGCCAGGGACGGCATGATCGTGGACGAGGGGGTCATCGCCGAGATCGTCCGCCCCGGCACCGGCGACCCGGTTTCCGAAGGCGAGGCGGGCGAAGTGGTGGTCACCACGTTTTGCCGGGAATACCCCCTGATCCGCTTCGCCACCGGGGATCTGTCGGCGGTGCTGGCCGGGCTCAGCCCCTGCGGGCGCACCAACGTGCGGCTCAAGGGCTGGATGGGCCGGGCCGACCAGGCGACCAAGGTGAAGGGCATGTTCGTCCACCCCTCGCAGGTGGCCGAGGTCCTGAAGCGCCACCCGGAGATCGGGAAAGGCCGTCTCGTCGTCGACCAGGAAGACGGCAGGGACGTCATGACCCTGCACTGCGAGGTCGACGGCGGCGACGATGCCCTTGCCGCCGCCATTGCCGCCACCGTGCAGGCGGTGTGCAAGCTGAAGGGCCGGGTAACGCTTGCCGCGCCGGGCTCCCTTGCCAACGACGGCAAGGTGATCGAGGACGCGCGCGGTCCCCCTTAGTGGCCTGTTGGCGAATGCCGCGTCGGGTGCGACATGGCTGACCCTGGGAAGCACCCGGGTGCGGCGAAGTCGGTATCCGTGAGGGGACAAGCCGGTTTGGTGACCGGCTCAATCACGGACCCCACATCTAAACGGGGACGATTTAGAAGATGAAGTCGCCGGCGGCGAGGCTGCTTGTGCTGACGCCGGCGAGGGTCACTCCGTCGCCGTTGCCGAAGTCGATGACCGCCTCGCCGAAGCCGTTGTCGGCGATGCTCAGGGACGCGAAATCGACGATCCCGAGGGCGCTGACATCGATCTTGTCGGCGTCGGCTCCGCCGGCGCTGAGGGCCGCGAAATCGGTGATCACGTCCTGGTCCATCCCGGGCTTCATGATGAAGATGTCGTTGCCGGCGCCGCCGGTGAGCGTGTCGTCGTTCTGGTCGCCGTTCAGCACGTCGTCGCCGGCGCCGCCGTTGAGGGTGTCGTTGCTGAAGCCGCCGTTGAGGGTGTCGTTGCCCAGGCCGCCGTTGAGCTGATCGGCGCCGAAGCCCCCGTTCAGCGTGTCGACGCCGTCCTCGCCGTTGAGCACGTCGCTGCCGGTGCCGCCGGTGATGGTGTCGTTGCCGGTGCCGCCGAACAGGGTGTTGTTGCCGAACTGGCCGTTCATCACGTCGTCGCCGGCGTCGCCGAAGAGGGTGTCGTTGCCGAAAGACCCGTTGAGGATGTCGTTGCCGGCGCCGCCGTGCAGTTCGTCGTTGTCCCAGCCGCCGTCCAGCGTGTCGTTGCCGATGCCGCCGTTGAGAACGTCGTTGCCCACGCCGCCGTCCAGCACGTCGTCGCCGTCGTTGCCGTCGAGGGTGTCGTCGCCGTCGCCGCCCAGCAGCTCGTCGTTGCCGGCGGCGCCGCTGAGGATGTCGTCGCCTTCAAACCCCTCGATCTTGTCGTCGCCGACGCCGCCTGTCAGAACGTCGGCGCCCGAGGTGCCGTCGATGAACTGGTCCGGCGTGCTGGCGATGAAGCCGGCGAAGGTGTCCGTGCCGGTGAAGGCCGTGTTCATCACGTAGGCCGACCCGTTGTACTCCAGCCGCTCGACGGCGTTGCCGGCGAAGAAATCGGTGAAGCGCAGGGACCCGCCGAGCTGGTAGTTGAACACCAGGTCGTCGCCCTGCCGCTCGACCGTCGCCACCGCGGCGAAGGGATCGACGCCGACGAAACGGATGACGTCGAAACCGCCGGTGTCGTTGATGACATCGGTATCGGTCAGGGCTTCGCTGCCGAAGATATAAAGGTCGTCGCCGGCGCCGCCGTTGAGCGAATCGTTGCCGGCGCCGCCGGTGAGCGTGTCGTTCTCGTTGCCACCGTTGAGGGTGTCGTCGCCGTCATCGCCAAAGAGCGTGTCGTTGCCGAAGCCGCCGTCGAGGGTGTCGTTGCCCAGGCCGCCGTTGAGCTGGTCGGCGCCGAAGCCGCCGGTCAGGGTATCGGCGCCATCGTCGCCCCACAGCACGTCGCTTCCCAAGCCGCCGGCCATGGTGTCATTGCCGGCCCCGCCGAACAGGGTGTTGTTGCCGAACTGGCCGTTCATCACGTCGTCGCCATCGCCACCGAAGAGGGTGTCGTTGCCGAACCCCCCGGTGAGCGTGTCGTTGCCGGCGACACCGCTGAGGGTGTCGTTGCCGTTGAAGCCCGAGATGGTATCGTCGCCGGCGCCGCCCGTGAGCACATCGTCGCCCGCGGTGCCGTCCAGGGTCACGCCCGGGCCGCCGGAACCACCCGAGCCGCCGGTACCGCCCGTGCCGCCGGTGCCGCCGGTACCACCCGTGCCGCCCGTGCCGCCGGTGCCGCCGGTACCACCCGTGCCGCCCGTGCCGCCGGTGGACGCAATCTGGACGCCGTCCGAATCGCCCTGCGACGGGACGGTGATGGTATTGAACGGTTGCGGCGCGACAAACGCGGTTGTAGAGGGCTCTGTGTCGGCCAGCAGGTCGCCCGGCCCGTCGAAGCCCTGCCCCAATGGCTGCGCTTCACCCTGGCCTCCGAACGACCGGCCTGAGTTGAATCCATAACCCGCTTTCGAGCTCGACCCGGACTCCCGCGCCGGCGCATCGCCGCTGGCGATCGCGAAGTCGTCCAGGTCCCCGGACTCCGCCACGTCGTCTTCTTCATCCTCGTCGAGGTTAAGCTCGTCTTCGGCCAGGACGTATCCGGGGCCCTCGCCCATGACGACGAAATCGGTATCCTCGGGCGCGTCGGGCACTCCGGCGCCGCCGGTATGTTTGGCGCCGGCCTGCGCCGTCTCGTCCTGGGTGGCGGCCTCGGACGCCTGCTCATCGCTTTGCTTTGCGGTGTCGTCCTCCGTCACCGCGGCCTGCCGTGTGTCATCTCCGGTCCTGGATTCAGCGGTATTCTCCCTGTCGAGCGTGGCCATTGGAAACTCCTGGGCTGTTGGGGTCCCCCACGTAGCGCCGAAGGCGAGCCCTGTCACCCGGCCCACCTCCCGATGGGAAAAAGATACACGTTTGGATATTTATTTACAATTACAAATATTATACTCAATTTTCCGGAAATTTCTATATATCTAATTTAACATTATACTTTTCTATATTTTAAGTAAAATTTTTATATTTCCGAGTAGTGCCAGCGGAACGACGGCGGCGCAGGAGGCGCAGGGAGCAAGGCCCGACCGGAACAGGACTGTAACTGGTGGTGGGGGCAGTCTGGGGCGAACCGCTCTCTGTCCGCCTTCGCCAAGGCTTCGGCGGACACTCCTACGCCTAAGCGCCTTCGCGCGTCAGGCCACCGGGTGGCCTGACGCGCGAAGGCGAAGGCGTAGGGTGGCGGAGGGGGGATTGTCCTCGCTGCGCTCGTTCATCTCCGGCGCTGGCGCGCCTCCGATTCCGAACCTTGGCTCCGTCCACCGAACCCCCGTCTCCAATCACCAAAGGGGCCCGCTCCGAGGCCCTTTTGGTGATTGGCGGAGGGGGTGGGATTCGAACCCACGGTACCCGCAAGGGTACAACGGTTTTCGAGACCGCCCCGTTCGACCACTCCGGCACCCCTCCGCGCCCGGCCGGGGGCCCCTTCGCGGCCCTCGGACGGCGCCGGAGGGTACCGGAAAGACCCAC